>NZ_MCGS01000008.1:0-306254 GCF_002607755.1 Serratia sp. BW106 | reverse complement strand
TGCTGTGTGCGAAAGAAAGAATTGCCGTCATTCCCCTCAATTTTCACCCCAGTCTTCAATGTGCATCACATAAATCACGCTATATTCTTCGCCCGCTATTTGTTTTAATCGTTAACTAAATGCTAACAATTAAATCACATTTAAACGGCAGGACGCCGACTTCACTGTTTATCTGGCTCGGAGAATATAAAATGACAGAAACAACCTCGGCCATTGAGGATGGGGATACCGCCGATCTGGCAGTCCAGGACAAAAAGAAACGTATTTTCGCGATTGTTGGGGCTTCATCCGGGAACCTGGTGGAGTGGTTTGATTTTTACGTTTACTCGTTCTGTTCTATTTACTTTGCCGCTTCGTTTTTCCCTGCCGGCAACAGCACCACTCAACTGCTGCAAACTGCCGGTGTGTTTGCCGCAGGTTTCTTTATGCGTCCGATCGGCGGCTGGTTATTCGGTTATATTGCCGATAAGCATGGCCGTAAAAACTCGATGTTGATTTCAGTCTGTATGATGTGCGCCGGATCCCTGGTGATCGCCTGCTTACCGACTTATGAATCGATCGGCAGTTGGGCGCCGGTGCTGCTGCTGGTTGCCCGTCTGTTCCAGGGGCTGTCGGTTGGCGGCGAATACGGCACCAGTGCCACCTACATGAGTGAGGTGGCGATAAAAGGGCGGCGTGGGTTCTATGCATCGTTCCAATATGTCACGCTGATTGGCGGCCAGCTGTTGGCGCTGCTGGTTCTGGTGGCACTGCAGCAAATCCTTTCGACTGAAGAACTCAAAGCCTGGGGCTGGCGTGTTCCCTTTGCAATAGGGGCGGTATTGGCCGTAGTGGCGTTATATCTGCGCCGCTCACTGAATGAAACTTCCGATGCTAAAACCCGTAACCATAAGGATGCCGGTTCGCTGAAAGGGCTGTGGAAGAATCGCAAGGCCTTCCTGATGGTGCTGGGCTTTACCGCCGGGGGCTCGCTGAGTTTTTATACTTTTACCACCTATATGCAAAAGTATCTGGTCAATACCTCGGGGATGGATGCCAAGCTGGCCAGCGGTATTATGACCGCTGCCCTGTTTATCTATATGCTGCTACAGCCGCTGGTTGGGGCATTATCGGATAAGATTGGTCGTCGTAGTTCAATGCTGATCTTTGCTTCGTTCGCCACCTTACTGACGGTACCTATCCTGCTGACGCTGAAAAACGTCACCAACCCCTATGCGGCGTTTGGCCTGATCGTGATGGCGTTGTTCATCGTCAGTTTCTATACCTCAATCAGTGGGTTGCTGAAAGCCGAAATGTTCCCGCCGGAAGTGCGGGCGTTAGGTGTTGGTCTGTCTTATGCGGTGGCTAACGCGATGTTTGGCGGATCTGCAGAATATGTTGCGCTGTCGCTGAAGTCGTACGGCATCGAGAACGCCTTCTTCTGGTATGTTTCCGGCATGTGTCTGTTGGCACTGATCGTTTCGCTCCGCTTGCATCGCAGGGGGAAAGAGATCCAACTGTGAATCAGCGGGTAGCCTGGTACAGGCTATAACCGGTAGCCGCTCCCGCCACATCCCAGGCAAAATCCTTCCAGCTCCAGCCGGTGCCGCCCTCGCGACTGTCATACAGTTCTTTGGCGGCACCGAGCCCGATCGAGAACATCAGGCCGAAGCTACGGCTGCTGGTCTCACTCCAGTTTTGATGGTCACCATAAGCGGCACCGGCGGCGGCAAAGACGGCGGAAGAGACAAAATGCTGAGCCTTGTCCTTCCCGGTCCAACGGTCATTGGCCAGATGTGTGCAACCGCTGGTGAACAGTAAAAAGGGCAACACAGCCAGGCAGCGGAGTAGACGCATAATGAAAACATCCTGTTGTCATGACACATAAAAAACCCCGGCATGGGCCGGGGTCTGCGATAGCTGAATTATAGCGCGGTTACAGTATACGGCTAATCAATCGGTCGATGCGGATACGGCGCAGACGACGGATCAACTTACGCACTTTGATCGGATATTCCTGGATGCTTTGCAAGTCCAGGTAGTGCCCAACCACGGTGGTATGGGTACGGATGCACTCTAGCTCTTTGTGCCGCTGCTCACGCAGTTCCTGCTTGGGATCGTGGATCAGAATGGCATTCTCCAGATCCAACCGCCAGGCGCGTGGGTTAAGGTTATTGCCGGTAATCAACTGCCATTCGTCATCCACCCACATGCCTTTCAGGTGGTAGCTGTTATCGCCGTCTTTCCACAGCCGAACAATCAGCTGGCCGGTATCGACATAACGCTGCAGGCGGCTGAGAAAGCGTCGCAGGTTAATTTCGTACAGGTAAGGCAGCGCGCCGATAATTTTGAACGGCTGATCTTCCGGAATATAGAAGTCATTAGCGGTTTTATCACCGACAATGATTTCCACCTGTTTGCCCTGGCGCAGCAGATAGATGATATTGCGCACCAGCAAGGCAGGTAGGTTGAAGTAGGGGGTACACAGCGTCAGTTTCTGATCGGCGCTGGACATCAGGTGGTGAATGGTTTTATTCAGCACGCTTTGTTTACCCAGGCCAACCAGCGGCGTTACCGCCAGCTCATCGTTGCTCGCCTTGTTACTAAACTGATAGCCGGCGCGGCGCAGGCCGAAGCGAAACAGGCGAGTTTCGTTTTTGATCTCTGGGCTTTTGGGGCGATCGTCACGATCCAAACGCTGTACGGCGCCGGCTGTGAGCAGGTGCTGTTTGATGTAATCGATCAGGGTATTGGCCAACGGGTTGTTGGTGATCAACTGGTAGCGATCGTAGCGGTATTTCTCATGCTGATGCAGGTAAACGTCGTTGATACTGGCACCGCTGTAAATCACGGTATCGTCGACAACAAAACCTTTCAGATGCAACACGCCCAAGGCTTCACGGGTATTGACCGGCACGCCGTAGATTGGCACGGGCAGCCCCGGATGCTGGTCTGCCATGGCGCAGTACCAGTCAGCATTGGTATTGGCGGCCGCGGCACCGATGCGCCCACGCTGGGCGCGATGCCAGTCGACCAGAATGCAAATCTCCAGCTCGGGACACCGCTGCTTCGCCTGATAAAGTGCGTTGAGAATATCGCGCCCGGCGTCGTCGTGCTCCAGATACAGAGCGACCAGATAAATGCGTTGGGTGGCGTTAGCGATTAATTCCAGCAGGGTGGCGCGGTAATCAGACGGTGTGTACAAAGTGCGTACATCAGCTACCGTCTGGGGGAGTTTGGGCAGTTGTGCAAGGTGTTGTTGATGTTTGCTACGTTTAAATTTTGACAACATCACAGTGCGCTTCTTCTCTCATGATTAGATGGCCTGAACGCCAAATACGGAAAAACAATAAATCGAATAATCGGGCGATAATACCACTAGTTGCCTCGATTGTGCGTATGTTTTGGCGTTAAGTGGTGGATTCGTAGCGCATTGCGACACAGGTCACTGCGCTTCTTCCGCCTGTAGCGGCAGGGTCAAATTGACGATACCGTCCTCCAGTTGCACATCGATACCGAAGCCCAGCCGTTGTGCCAGTCCTATCATGCCGCGGTTGTTTGGCATGGTGATCCCGGTCAGACGGGTCAGCCCGTGGGCACGGGCATAGGCAATCATTTTTTCCAGCAGTTGACGGCCCAGTCCCAGCCCTTTCAGGTCGGAGCGCACCAGCACGGCGAATTCCGCGTCGGTATTGTCCGGATCAGACAGAGCGCGCGTTACACCGATGATCTGTTCATCGCGCACGGCGACAAAAGCCATCTCCCGATCGTAGTCGATCTGCGTCATGTTAGCCAAATCGTCATGGGTAAACTCGTTGATCTCACTGAAGTAGCGATAGTAGAGATCTTCCTTGGTCACGCGATCGATAAAGTGTTTCAGCGCAGGTTCATCCTCCGGCAGGATTGGCCGGAACAGGCATTGTGAGCCGTCTTTCAAGCCAATGGTCTCTTCCAGCTCATGAGGATAGGGGCGGATGGCCAGCCGTGCCTGCGGGTCACCCTCAAAGGGAGCAAGCTGCATGGAAACGTCCAGCAGGGTGAATTCGCTGCCGGAGGCCAGTACCGGGTGGATATCCAGTCGGGTGATTTCCGGGCAGTCGAGGATCAGGTTGGATACCTGAACCAGCAGGCGGCTCAGTCCGGGAATATCCAGAGGTCTCAGGGCACTGCGCCCGCGGATCTTGCCGCCTTTCACTGCCTGCAATACCAGATAGCGCGCCAGCGCCATATTCAGCGGTGGTAACGCCACTGCGACCTGATTTTCCTGCCGCCATTCGATGCCGCCTTCACCCAGCATGATCAGTGGGCCAAAAATGGCATCCTGTTCCACCGCTATACGCAATTCCTGAGCGCCGGCGCGGTTGGCCATGCTCTGTACCAGCAGGCCATGAATACGCGCCTGTGGATAGGTGCGTTTTACGCGGTCGAGAATAGCCTCTGCGGCACGCTGCACCTCGGTGGCGGTGCGCAAATAGAGCATAACGCCCTGGACTTCAGACTTATGGGGAATATCCGGCGAACGCAGCTTTAAGGCAACCGGGTAGCCAATTTGTTCGGCTATATGCACCGCTTCGGCGCTGTCTTCGGCAATCCAGGTCGGTAGTGTCGTCAGGTCATAGGCCTGCAGAATGGACTGCACCTCGTGGGTATCGAGCTGAGTAGCGCCTTCGGCCAGCGCCTGCTGAATCAGCCTATGGGCATCGGCGGTGTTGGCGGTCAGGCCGACCGGCAGCGCCGGCGTCTCTTTGAGCTGTTTCTGATTACGGCGATATTCCACCATATGCATAAACGCGGTCACCGCGCCTTCCGGGGTACGGTAGGTTGGAATGCCGGCCTCGGTAAACAGTCGCCGGGCTTCCTGCGAAGAGTATTCGCCGCACCAGTTGGTGAGCAGCGTAATACGTTTGCCACGTGGGTGTTGGCGTACAGCCTCGATAATCCGTTCGGCGGTGAGAGTGCCCGGGGCCGCTGCGCTTGGCGCGTGGATCAGCAGCAGGGCGTCGTAATCATGGCTGTCGAGCAGCGTTTTGACCGCCGCCAGATAACGTTGTGGCGTCGCATCATCGCGCAGATCGATTGGATTACCCGCATGGATAAACTCGGGCAAAGCCTCACCAAACTGAGCCAGAATTTCGTCCCCTAACTGTGCCAGCTTGCCGTTGCGGCCCAGCAGTTCGTCCAGGGCCATCGCGGCCGGTGCGGCGCCGTTGCTGACGATCATCAACCGCTCTCCGCGCAGCGGGTGCATATGGCTCAGGGTTTCTACTGCCGAGAACAACTCGTGGGTATCCTGCACGCGCAACAAACCGGCGCGCTGGATGGCGGCATCGTAGGCGGCATCCAACCCCTGTTGGCTGTTGAGCAACAGTTGGGCCTGCTGGCTGCGCCCGCTTTTAACCACCAGAATCGGCTTGTTGCGTGAAGCGCTGCGCGAGGCGGATAAAAAGCGCCGCGCGTCGCTGATATTTTCCAGGTACAGCAGGATGGCGCTGGTTTTACTGTCGCGCGCCAGAAAATCCAGCAGGTCGTCGACGTCAATATCCAGGCTGTCACCCAACGCGATAAAATAGGAAAAGCCGACTTCACGCTGTTGCGCCCAGTCGAGAATGGTATTGGCCACGGCGGCGGACTGGGAAATAAACGCCAGCTTGCCCTTGAGGATGGGCACCGGTGAGAAACTGGCGTTGATGCCTTGCCACGGTGCCAGCAGGCCCAGACTGTTTGGCCCCAGCAGGCGCATCGAATAACGCTGTGCGCAGGCTTTCAGCTCGGCAAACTGTTCCGGCGGGGAGGAGAGCACAATGGCGGTTTTGCAGCCGCGTTGCCCCAGATCTTCAATCAGTGCCAGGTTGCGCTGTGCGTGGGTGCAAAGTATCGCCAAATCGGGGCTGAATGGCAGGCTGGCGACGTCCGGGTAGGCCATGACACCGCACACGGCCTTGTAGCGTGGCGTCACCGGCATCACCGGCCCGTTGAAGCCACCGGCCAGCAGGTTGCTCATCATCAGGTTACCGGCGCGGCCGGGCTGTTGTGAAGCGCCGAGAACGGCAATCGATTTAGGACGTAAAAGCGCTTCTAACCCTCGCTGGCTCATGCACGACTCCTTTAGGCAACGTTACGCCTGATTCTAGGCGTTTTGCGACGGCTTTGCTGTGACCGGTGCCTCCGGTCGGGTAGGTTTCCCTGCCAGATACTGTTGACGGAAATAGTGAAAATGCTGGGCCAGCCCGTCGGCGGCGGCCACATCACCGGCCTGCTGCAACAGCGCTGTCGCCACTTCGGCCGTGCAGTGCTGCTCGGTGCGGCTGGCTTCGCGCAGTTGGTAGTTGGAAGCGGCGGTCACGTTGAGTGAGAACACCGGGAACTGATTGAGGTACGGGCTTTTACGGAACATTTTGCTCGCCTCGGCCCAGGTGCCGTCAAGCATAATAAACAGCGGCGGTTTGCCACCGGCGGGCAGTTCGTTGAATACCGGCCGCTCGGGTGCGGCATAGGACGCGGGAAACACCACGTAAGGCTGGCGTTCGGGATCGTTAATTGCCGCCAGCAGGGCTGGGTCTACTTCGGTGCGCGACCAAAGAAATGCCTGAGTCTCCGGCAGAATATCGGCGATCAGTCGGCCGGTATTGCTCGGCTTCAGCGGCTCTGCACCAAACATGATCAGGCAAAAACGACTGGCGGCCGGCTGCGGCTGAATAGTGTCACACAGGCAGTTCTTATGGGGCAGCAGGCAGCCCTGACAACGCGGTACGCGGTTGCCGCGCGCCAGAAAGGGGCGGGTAGAGCGTTCCAGACGAATTTGGCGCAGGCGAAGTACGGCGTTGTCGGTCATAAAGATCCCGGGGAAAACCGCCATTGTAACGCAGAAAAAAGCCCGACGGGAGCATTCGGGCTGGATTGGATCCTGGCGGTGTCATCCACAACGGCAACACCGCTTATACCCAAAATAATTGGAGTTGCATCGCGGCAGCAACTAAGCGCATCCCTGGGAGCGTACAAGTCGTACGTGACCGGGGTCAGCGCAGGAAGCTAACAAAGATGTGGCTTCAAGTATGCAGGGTATAGACTTTCTGCGTTAAACTAGTTCATTGAGCCAGTTATCGAACGGCGTTTTCGGCATGGCGCCGTTGAGCATATCGACCATTTTCCCTTCGCGGAACAGCATAATGGTCGGGATGCTGCGAATGCGGAAGCGGGCGCTCAGTTCCGGTTCGGCCTCGGTATTCACCTTCACGAAGCGGACTTTGCCGGCGCGCTCTTCGGCGACGTCTTCGAAGATCGGGGCAAAACTGACGCAAGGTCCGCACCACGGCGCCCAAAAATCGACCACTACCGGCAGGCCATCTTGCAACAGCGAGTCCAGAGTGGCAGCGGTGGCGTTGATTACCTCGCCGTCAAAGAGCGCATGGCCACAACGGCCGCATTTCGCACCGTCAGCCACTCGTTCTTCAGGGACGCGGTTGGTAGCATTACAAGCTGGACAAACTGTATTCATGATGACCTCGGATACTGAGAAAGCACGACACACCGCACTCGGGTTGCGGATATGTTTCTTTAATGCTGCTTATTATCGTTAAAAGTGGGGCGATGAACAAAGAGGTTTGTTCGATGAATACGATAGTTGTTAGCTTTTAGCGCAAGTAGGTGGCTTAGCACCCTAACATCAGGTAATCTTCGCGCCCTGCGCGTTGGTGGAGAAGAAAATGAACGATTCATTTAGTGGCAAGAACGGTAAAGTTAAAGTGATGTACGTCCGCAGTGACGACGACAGCAGCAGCGACGACCGTAACAAGAATAAGCGTCCGGCCGGCAAAGGCCGTCCGGCAGACGGTGCGCGCACTTCGGGCCGTACCGGTCAGGACAAGCCGCGCGGTAATAATGATCGCCGTGGCTCTGGCTCTGATTCCCGCCGCAGTGAAAGCGATCGTCCTCGCAGTCCAGCGCACACTGAAGACCGTGGCGGTTATGATTCGCCGTGGAAAACCGTGTCACGTGGCCCGGAAGAAGAGCCGGCGTTTGATCACGGTGGCATCAGCGGTAAAAGCTTTATCGATCCAGAGCAGTTACGTCGTCAGCGTGCGGAAGAAACGCGCGTTTACGGTGAAAACGCCTGTCAGGCCCTGTTCGCCAGCCGCCCGGATGCTATCGTCCGCGCCTGGTTCGTACAGTCGGTCACGCCACGTTTTCGTGAAGCACTGCGCTGGATGGCGGCGAACCGCAAAGCCTACCACGTGGTGGATGAAGAAGAGCTGGCCAAAGCGTCCGGCACCGAACACCACGGCGGCGTCTGCTTCCTGATTAAGAAGCGCCAGGGTCTGGATGCGCAAACCTATCTGAAAGAAGCTCCGGCGAAAGACTGCGTGCTGGCGTTGGAAGAAGTGGGTAACCCGCACAACCTGGGTGCTATTGTCCGTTCTTGCGCTCACTTTGGCGTTAACGGCGTATTGTTGCAGGATCCGGCGGTGCTGGAGTCTGGCGCAGCGGTGCGTACGGCTGAAGGCGGCGCGGAACACATCAAGGCAATTAACGCCGATGATTTCCTGTCGGTGCTGGATACCTTCCGCAAGGCGGGTTACGCCATCGTCACTACCTCGAGCCACAAAGGGACCCCACTGGCGCAGGCTAAACTGCCGGCCAAAATGGTGCTGGTACTGGGTCAGGAGCGTGACGGCCTGAGCGACAGTGCCTGGCAACAGGGTGACATGAACGTGTCTATCGGCGGTACCGGCAAGGTGGAAAGTCTGAACGTATCGGTCGCGACCGGCATTTTGCTGGCTGACTGGTGGCGTCAAAACCAAGCTTGATATACCCGTCGCCTTTCAAGCCGCAGCGTTGTTACCTGCACTAACTCACCCCAGTTACTTACTAGAGTAAGCGCCTGGGGATGAGTGAGTTGGTCGCCTAGCTACAACTTGAAATTCATAGGGTATACATAATATGTCATAAAAAACGGGCGCCTCAGGGCGCCCGTTTTGTTTTCTGCTGTTTAGTGAGCGCCGCCGCCCCCACCGCCGGAGCTGAATGGCGGTTTCGCCACCCAGACCAGCGCCAGCAGGATCAGGAACACCCCAGCCGACAGCCAGAATATCTCGTTAGCCGAGATAATCAGCCCCTGCGCGGTGATCTCGTTGGCGATATAGGCCGATGCCTGCTGCTTGCTCATGCCAATCTGTTCCAGTTGCCGGTACATGTCCTGCGACTGCGGGCTGTAAGGATTCACAAACTCCGCCAGCTGCGAGTGATGCTGCGACTCGCGTTGCGTCCACAGGGTGGTGGTGATCGAGGTCCCGATCGACCCCGCCAGCGTACGGGTAAAGTTCGACAGGCTCGATGCCGCTGCCATACGTTCCGGCGGCAGGCCGGACAGCGTAATGGTGGTCAATGGCATAAAGAAGCAGGCGATGGCGAAGCCCTGGACAAACTGCGGCCAGGCCGAGGCACCAAAGTCCATTCCCGGTTCAAACGTATAGGCGCGCCAGTAGAAGCACACGGCATACATAATGAAGCTGAAGGTTACCAGTCGACGCATGTCGAGCCGGTTACCGAACTTACCGATGATCGGCGACAGCAAGACCGGTATCAACCCGATAGGTGCCGAAGCCAGCCCCGCCCAGGTGGCGGTATAGCCATATACCTCCTGCAGCAACTGTGGCAATAGCACAATGGCACCGAAGTACAGCATATAGGCCAGGCTGATACACAGGCAGCCGACGGTAAAGTTGCGCGACTTGAACAGCGACAGATCCACCACCGGGTGGTCGTCCGTCAGTTCCCAGATTATCAGGAACACCAGCGCCACCACCGCTACTACCGTCAGCACTATTATCTCGGTCGAGTTGAACCAGTCCAGCTCCTTGCCCTGATCGAGCATCACCTGCAGCGAACCAATCCCGACGATCAACAACACCAGACCGATGGTGTCGATCGGTTTGATCTCGGTTTTGGTTTCCCTGCCTTTCAACGTCGACATCGCCACCAGGATCACCACGGCGCCAATCGGGATGTTGATGAAGAAGATCCAGCCCCAGTGATAGTTGTCACTGATATAACCGCCGAGGATCGGCCCGAATATGGGCGCGACGATCACCGTCATTGACCATAGCGCCAGGGCCATCGCTCGCTTGGCGGGCGGATAGTTGTTCAGCAACAGACTCTGCGACAGCGGGATCAACGGCCCCGCGACCACACCCTGGATCACGCGGAAGAAGATCAGCATGCCCAGACTGTTGGAAATACCGCACAGCCAGGAAGCGAGCACGAACAGCGCGGTGGACCACAGGAACAGTCGCACTTCACCGACGCGCTTTGCCAGCCAACCGGTAATTGGGATCGAGATGGCGTTCGCCACGCCAAACGAGGTGATCACCCAGGTACCCTGCGAGTTGGAAGACCCGAGGTTACCCGCAATGGTCGGGATCGCCACGTTGGCAATGGTGGAGTCCAGTACCTGCATAAAGGTCGCCATGGCGAGCGCGACCGTCATCCAGGCGAGCTGGGCACCTTCAAGCGGTTTCTGTGCCAAGGTAGCCTCCCACGCGCTTAGCCGGCATTCGCATGGATCACGTCGGCGATCATCTGGTTAACCGGTGCCAGGTTCAACGCCAGTGCGTTGGTCTGATACAGCGGCTTGTCACGCACCACGTCAGACAGCACGCGGCCATCCAGGTTGGTGGTGTCAACTTTCACCAGCGTCGACAAACCAATACGCAGCGGATGATCGGCGATTTGTTTGGCGTCCAGCTCAATACGAACCGGCAGACGCTGAACCACCTTGATCCAGTTACCAGTGGCGTTCTGTGCAGGCAACAGTGAGAAAGCGCTGCCGGTGCCCATATCGATACCGACCACTTTGCCGCTGTACACCACGTCGTCACCGTAAATGTCACTGACCACGGTGGCCGACTGACCGATACGCATATTGGCGATCTGGGTTTCTTTGAAGTTGGCGTCCACCCAAATGTGTTCGGCAGGAACCACCGCCATCAGCGGGGAACCGGCGGCGATTTGCGCGCCAACCTGTACGCTGCGGCGAGACACATAGCCGGTGATCGGACTGATGATTTTGGTACGTTGCAGCGCCAGCCAGGCGTCACGCATTTGCGCAGCGGACTGTTGAATCGCCGGCTGTTGCTCCAGCGGGGTGTTCAATACCATCGCCTGGTTGGCGTTGTATTGTTGAACCGCCACTTCCAACGCCGCCTTGGCGCTGTCGACCGCATCACGCGCATGTTGCAGTTCTTCACGGCCGATGGCGTCAAGGCTGCCCAGTACCACGCGGCGTTTCAAGTCGTTCTCCGCTTTGCTCAGGTCGGACTTGCGCAAGGCAATGTTGGCCTGATACTGCTTGCTGTTGATGATCAGCTGGTGGGTCTGACGCACGCTGTTGGCCAGGCCGGTTTTGGCGCGTTCGAGCGCCTGTTCGGCATCGGTTGGATCCAGCGTGAGCAGCACATCCCCCTGCTTCACGTAGTCGGTATTGTCGAAGTTGACGCTGTTAACGCTACCGTTCACCTGGGCCATGATCTGCACCTGGTTGCCGGCCACATAGGCGTCGTCCGTTTCCTGATGATGACGCAACACCAGGAACCAATACACTAAATATGCCACCCCAATAACAACGAAAATAACCGTCAGCAACAGCAGCCAAAATTTACGCTGTTTCTTTTTGCCGGCCGGTTGTGGCGGGGTCTGAGTCTCCGCACTTACACTCATGGTGTTCTCCAAGCTCTCAATTTTATTATGCTTTTGAATCCGCAGCGACCGGGGCCTGATAGCCACCGCCCAGCGCACGGATCAGTCCTATCTTCGCCTGCAGCAAGTTGCTGTTGGCATTCAGTTCCGCCTGTTGCTGCTGCAAGAGCTGCGTCTGGCTGGTTAACAACTGGTCGCGCCCGATAATCCCTGCCTGGTATCGAGCGTTAGCGACACGGTACACCTGTTGCATCGATTGGGACGCAGATGCCGCCTGCAGCTGCTGTTGCGCAGTGCTTTGTTGGACGGTGATGGCATCGGCGGTTTCCTGCACGGCATTCAGGATAGTTTGGTTATAAGATTCCACTGCCTGGTCATACAGCGCGGACTCCTCACCCAGCTTGCTGCGCAGCGCACCGGCGTGGAAGATCGGCAATGAAATCGCCGGCATCACGTTCCAGGCCTGGCTGGCCGCTTCAAACAGATTCGGGCTGGTGCCACTGGTGTTAGTGGTGGTCAGGCCGGCAAAGGCTGAAATGGTCAGGCTGGGGTAAAATTCTTTACGGGCGGCGCTGACGCGTTGGTTATAGGATTCAACCAACTGACGTTGCGCGGTGATATCCGGGCGTTTACCCAGCAGATCGGCAGTCAGCTCACCTTTTGGCGCCATCAGAGTGCTGGCGGGCAGAGCCACCGGGCGCAGGTGTTGCATGGCGCTCGGGCCCTGGCCGGCCAACGCGGCCAACTGGTGTCTAAGTTGTTCAATCTGCGATTGCAGTTGCAGGATCTGCTGCTTGGCGCCGTCGGCTTGCGCCTGGCTTTGCTGTGGAACATCAACGCCGGTGATGCCGGCTTTATATTGCTGTTGACGCAAATCCGTCAGGCGTTGGTTGTTGTCCACTTCTTGTTGCAGCAGTTTTTCCAGCGCGAAATTGCTCTGCAACTGGTAATAGGCCGAGGCTACCGAACTGGTCAGCGTCAGCGCAGCCTGTTCCTGCTCGGCGCGGGCCGCATCGACCTGTGCCTTGGCGGCGTTAACCTGATTGCGGTATTTACCCCACCAGTCAAATTCATAGGCCAGGTTCAGCCCCAGCGAGTTGGAGCTCTCGTAGATAGGCTTATGCGGATAGCCCAGTCCCATGTTGACGTTCTGCGGGACTTTCTGGCGGTTGCTGCTGGCGTTCAGATCCAGATTCGGGCCGTTGGCCGCGCTGGCTTCACCCACCACGCTCTGTGCTTCACGCACGCGACCGGCCGCTTGTCGCAGCGTCGGTGAGCTTTGCAGCGTCTGGGTCATCAGGCTGTCGAGCTGAGGATCGTTAAGCGAACGCCACCACTGTGGGCTAACGTTCAGCGAGCTGACCTTCGGCTGTGACAGTTGCAGGCTCTGCGAGTCCATCAGGGTGGATTGCGGGGCAATATTGTCGGTAGAGGCGCACCCAGCCAGCAGCAATACGGCGAACAGCGGGGTGAATCTCCAGTTAAACGGGGATCGCATAGTCGGTTACCTGAACAGAAATTATTGGGATAACTGTCCTGAAACTTCCATCTGGTCCAGACGCGTTAACAGTTTGCGCGTCAGCTGTTCCAGTTGTTGCTGTTCATCATCGTTCAGCGTGGACCACAGGAAATGCAGACATTTGTGCTGCGGTGGCAGCAATTGGTTGAGAAACTCTTCTCCCTGCGGCGTCATGTGCAGATGCAGGCAACGACGGTCATGGTCGCTTTCCCGGCGTTCAATCCAGCCGCGTTTTTCCAGTTCATCGGCAATCCGCGTGGCATTGGTCCGTGACGAGCCCAGGGCAGAGCTTAGCTCAGAAGGCTGAATGCTGTGACTTTCCTGCGCATCCAGAGTAATCAGCGCCATAAACAGGGTTTCGTTAATCCCTTGTGCCTTAAGCATTTTATTGCGATTTTCCAGCAATTTGCTTTGCATGTGCATGCACAGCCGGGTCAGCAGGATTTCCTGATAAGGAAAGTCTTTCTGACGTTTTGCACGGAAATTAAGCATTTGTTCAATGGGAGTAAACGAGCTTTCCATAATTTGGGGCCTCATTAATTTCGTTCGAGATAGTAACGATAGTGATTAATAATGTAAATCTTCAGCCATGCGAATAATTTAGCAATTCGTGTCATTTGTAAGTTATTTGTCAACGACCCCTTCGCGAGCGACAGCCCAGAATGGGGGGAATGGACAAAATCAAAGGCTGGCTGAACTGAGAATCATAAATATTTTTAACGTGACACCAAAGGCGACTGCGCCGCTCAACGTCGACAGAATGATGCTTTTACTGCGGTAAAAGCACAGTCCCAGCGCGGCGAAACCGACCAGCGTCGGCCACAGCTTGTCCGGTTCGCGCATCACCACCGGCGTGCTGGAAACCACCAGCAGCGCACAAATGGAGGCGATACCAATGCTGTCGAGCAATAGCGCGGTTTTGCCGCGTTTGATCCCCGGTTGGGCACGCGCCGGTGCCAGGCGTAAAGGTAAGTAGCGAAACAGGTAATTTGCGCAACCGACCACCAGGCCAATCACCACCACATCAGTGTTCATCAATCACCTCCGATACGCTGGGCTGGAACAGGGCGGCAATACAGCCGGCGCTGATGCCGGCCAAGATGGCGACGGGAATAGAAAACAGCACCACACCGAGCAGTGCGCCAGCCAGTGCGGCAGCGATGGTCAGACTTTGCGGACGCCTGAAGGCCGCCAACAGGAAGCTGAGGAACAGCGCCGGCAACATAAAGGATAACGAGGCTTCAATCACCGGGTATTGCTCCAGCGGCCCGTTACCGAACAGTGCACCGATGGCGGTGCCCGCTACCCAGGAAAGCCAGGAGCACAGTGAAATACCGATCATCCAGTTCTCGCTCCAGCTGCGGTTATTACGCATCAGCTTGGCGGTAGCGGCGGCGAACACCTCGTCGGTCAGACCGAAGGCCCAGAGTGCGGTTTTGCCGCCCGACATGCGTGAAACGATGCGGTGGCGCAGGGCGGGGCCATACAGCAGATGCCGTATGTCCATTGCCATCACGGTCAGCGCGGAAACCCACAGCGACATTCCGGCACTCAGCAGGGCAGTGATCACAAACTGGCTGGCACCGGCATAGATAATGCAGGAAAAGAAGATGCTTTCCAGCGGGGAGAACCCCAGCTTAACGGCGCTCAGGCCAAAGGCAAAAGCCACCGGCACATAGCCGATGACGATCGGTAAACTGTCGACGACGCCGTGGGTGAAGGTAGAGCTGACGGCAGGGGGATTAAGGCTTTCTGCAGCTTGGCTTTGCATTTTTATTAGTGTCGCAGGATAGAGATTAATAGTTCATCTGCAGAACATTACCAGAGAGTGAGTAATGTTTATACCCTGCGGCGCTAATAAATTTCGACTATGACTATTCGCTTGCTAATCAGATCGTCGCCGGTCCTTGCGGATCATGATGCTTGCCGCGCCACCAGGTCAGCAGGTTGAGCAGACACAAAATACCCCCGGCGGTGGCAACGCCAGTCCAGCCGGCATGTTGATAAGCCGAGGCTGACAGCAGTGAGCCGAGCGCACCACCGATGAAATAGCTGGTCATGTAGCCGGCGGTCAGACGGTTGCGCGCTTCCGGCATAATCCGGTAAATCACGCTTTGGTTAGTGACGTGTACGGCCTGTACGGCCAGGTCGAGGATCAGGATACCGGCGATCAACGCCCACAAGGATTGTTTAGCGAAAGCGATGGGTATCCAGGAAAGCAGCAGCAGTACCAGGCCCACGGTGGTGGTTAAACCGCCCTTACCCTGATCCGCCAAATGCCCGGCTCGTGAAGCCGCCAATGCACCGGCAGCGCCTACCAGGCCAAACAGGCCAATCACCCCTTCGGAATAACCAAATGGCGGTGCTGCCAACAGAAAAGCCATCGAGGTCCACAGCACGCTGAAGTTGGCGAATGACAGTGCCCCGAGTATCGCGCGGGTACGTAGCAGGGGGGTACCGCAAAACAGGGTGAAGATAGATTTCAGCAACTGCGGGTAATTCAGCCCCGAATGCTGCTTGTAACGCGGCAGTGCGCGCCACAGGATCAGCGCCATCAGGATCATCAGCACGCTGGCTACCCAGTAAATGGTGCGCCAGCCGCCGATCGACGCCAGCGCTCCGGCCACGGTGCGCGCCAGCAGAATGCCGAGCAGCAGGCCGCTCATAATAATGCCGACGGTTTTGCCGCGCTTCTCCGGATGGGCCAGGGTGGCCGCCAGCGGCACCAGAATTTGCGCCACCACCGAGAACAGCCCGGTGAGCGCGGTGCCGAGGATCATCATCGGCAAGGTGGTGGAGCTGGCGGTGATCAGCATGCCGCCCGCGGCCAGCAGCGTCATAAAGACGATCAGCCCACGGCGTTCAAACATATCGCCGAGCGGTACCAGCAACAGCAGGCCAACGGCATAACCCAACTGGGCGGCGGTAACGATAAAACCGGCCTGATTCACCGACAGATCAAAGTTTTGTGCAATGGTTTCCAGCAGCGGTTGCGCGTAGTAGTTACTGGCGACAGCCAGACCGGTGGCGATGGCGATCAGCACGATCAGCGCCGGGCTGAGACCCGACTGTGAATGTTGTTGGCTCATAAGATATTAATCACAGGGAAAAGTTAGCCGAAGTATCGGGCACGACAGCCGGCGAAACCAATGTATAATTTTCATTTGATCAATCTCATTTTGCGATAGATACCATGAACCTGAAACAGATCCGCTTTGCGCTGGCGGTAGCCGAAGAGCAGAGCTTTACCCGGGCGGCCCAGCGCTGCCATACGGTGCAGTCGGCCCTCAGCCACCAGATCGCCAAACTGGAAGAGGAACTGGGCTGTACATTGTTCGAGCGCACCTCGCGTCGGGTCAGACTGACCACCGCCGGGCAGGCGTTTATTCAACCGGCGCAACGGCTGCTGGCGGCGAAACAGGCGCTGGTGGAAGAAGTGGTTGCCGCCAGCGGTACGGTATCCGGCACCCTGACCATCGGCACCATTTCAACCATAAACGCGATTGATCTGACCGAAAAGCTGGGTAACTTTCATCGCCATTATCCGGCGGTGAATATCCGGCTGTACGTGGGCATGAGCGAAGCATTGCTGGAAGACGTACGCCAACAAAAGACGGACGTGGCGTTTGTCGGTATCTGGCCGGGGGATATCGATATGCTGCCGGTGTCGCATCGGCAGCTAACTGATGAGCCGCTGGTCGCGCTGGTGGCGACGCAGCATCCGCTGGCCAGTCGTCAGCGGGTCAATCTGCAAACTCTGTCAGAAGTGCCGCTGGTGGACTTTTACAGCGGGACCGGTGCCCGGCGGCAGACCGACCGTGCGTTTCAGGCGGCGGGCATCAAGCGGCATGTCAGTTTTGAAATTGACCATATCGAATGGCTGGAGAATCTGGTGCGGCGTGGGTTGGCGGCTGGCATTGTGCCCATCTCGACGGCGCAGCGTTTGAGTTCGCTGGTGTCGATCCCGATTGAGGATGGTCCGCGGCGACAGGTGTACTGCGTATGGCCGCAGCCGCTGTCCAGAACCGCCGAGCGGTTTTTGCAGTTTAGTGGGATTGATATTGCTGGATGAATCTAGTCGGGGCGCAGTGGCCTGCGCCCCGGTGTGATTACTTCTTCGCGGCTTCTGCGGCGGTTTTCACCCAGCCGTCGAAGGTGGCCTGATGCGCTTTGATCCAGCCGTTAACGTGGCTCTGGATATCGGCTTCGGACGCCTGACCTTCATGCATACGCAGGTTCTGCGCATTCACATCGCTAATCGGCAGCTTCATGATGGCAAACAGCTTGGCAGCCGCCGGGTTGGCTTCAGCCCATTTTTTGTTGGCAGCAATGCGCATGGTATTCACCGGGAAACCATAGTTGGCCCCGTTTGGCAGCTTGGTATCCATATCTTTCATCTCGCCAGGCATGGCGGAGAAGGGAACCTGTAACCAGACAACGTCACGACCCGGAACCAGCACGTCACTCACCCAGTAAGGCGTCCAGGTGTAATACAGCACCGGCTTGCCTTCTTTGTAGCGGGTAATGGTATCGGCAATCATCGCTGCGTAGTTGCCTTGGTTGTGTTCGACGGTCTTATCCAGGCCGTAGGCCTTGATGTGATGATTAATCGCCGCTTCGCAGCCCCAGCCTGGCGTACAGCCGGTCAGATCGGCCTTGCCGTCACCGTTGGTGTCAAACAGCTTGGCGATCTTCGGATCTTTCAACTGCTCAACATTGGTGATGTGGTATTTATCGGCGGTTTTCTTGTCGATCAGGTAACCCTGTGCTGCGCCGTTGACGTAAACCCCTTCACGGTAGAATTTGGCATCGCCACCGGCTGCCTTGTACTGATCGGCGTGCAGCGGATCCCAGTTCACCGCCAGGAAAGTGGCATCACCAGAAGCGATCGAGGTGTAAGCGACGTTATAGTCGACTTCACGGGTCTCCTTGACGTCATAGCCCAGCTTTTCCAGCGCTTTGCTGACCAGCAGCGTCTGGAAGGTCTCTTCAGAGATGGTGCTCTGCACCGGTTGAACGGAGATGCCTTTGCCTGGCAAGTCTGCGGCGGAGACCGCCTGTGAGCTAATCAATGTGGTAAGGGCAACCGCCCAGATTCCTGTAGTGCGCATAGTGAAATACCTTTTTTATGTTATGAAGCCGGGATTTCCGGCACGTCGGGATTATTTCGCTGCCGCAGCAGCGGTGCTGACCCAGCCATCAAAGGTGGCCTGATGGGCTTTAATCCAGCCGTCTACGTGGCGTTGTATATCGTCGGCGCTGTTCTCGCCCTTGTGCATACGCAGGTTCTGCGCGTTAACGTCCGCCAACGGCAGTTTCATGATGGCGAACAGCTTGGCCGCCGCCGGGTTGGCCTGCGCCCACGGCTTGTTGGCGACGATGTGTTCGTTATTGACGAAGAAACCGTAATTTTTGCCGTTCGGCAATGCAGTATCCTTGTCTTTCAACGAACCCGGGCTGGCGGAGAACGGCACGGTCAGCCAGACCACATCGCGGCCGGGCACCAGTTCGTCGCTGACCCAATACGGCGTCCAGGTGAAATACAGCACCGGTTTGCCCTGTTTATAGCGGGTCAGGGTGTCGGCGATGATGGCGGAGTAGTTACCCTGGTTTTGAGTAACCCTGTTGCTCAGGCCATAGGCTTTGATATGGGTGTTGATCGCGCTGCCGCACACCCAGCCGGGCTCACAGCCGGCCAGATCCGCCTTGCCGTCACTGTCGGCATCAAACAGCCTGGCCAGCTTGGGATCTTTCAACTGGGAAATATCGCTGATGTGGTATTGATCGGCCGTTTTCTTGTCGATCAGATAACCCTGCGCCGCATTAGTGATATAGGCACCCTGGCGATAAAACTTTTTGTCGCCGCCGGCGCTTTGGTACATGTCGGTTTGCAGCGGATCCCAGTTCACCGCCATGTAGGTGGCATCACCGGAAGCGATAGAGGTATAGGCAATATTGTATTCCACCTCGGCGGTGGGCTGGACGTTATAGCCCAGCTTGACCAGCGCACGGTTGACCAGCTCGGTCTGGAAGCTTTCTTCGGCGAGGGTGCTTTGCAAGGGTTTAACCGTGACGCCTTTGCCGGGAAGTTCGACGGCGAACGCCTGTGTGCCAAGCAATGAAGTCAGGGCTAAAGCCCAAATTCCTGTCGAGCGCATAGTGGTTCCTTCGATTTTATTCGTGCTGTCGGTGCCCCCGGCCAGCGCCGGGGGCAGGGCGATTAAGGCTTTTTGATGAAGGGCCGGGTGACCAGGCCGATGGGGCCGTGTGCGTACCAACGTCCCATGCCTTTGCTGCGGCGATCGCGCCCCAGCGACTGGGTAAGGCGGTCGAGAATAATCGCCAGGATCACGATACCGACCCCGCCGACGGCGGCCAGCCCCATATCGAGACGACCGATACCGCGCAGCACCATCTGGCCCAGGCCGCCGACGGCGATCATCGAGGCGATTACCACCATCGACAGTGCCAGCATCAGCGTTTGGTTTACCCCGGCCATAATGGTCGGCATCGCCAGTGGCAACTGCACTTTAAACAGCAGTTGGCGCGGGCTGGCACCAAAGGATTCAGCGGCTTCGATCAGATCTTCCGGCACCTGTTTGATGCCCAGGATAGTCAGTCGCACGATCGGCGGCAGGGCGAAGATAATGGTGACCACGACTCCGGGCACGTTACCGATACCGAACAGCATGACAATCGGCACCAGATAGACGAAGGCCGGCGTGGTCTGCATGGCGTCAAGCAACGGCCGTATGATTTTGCCTGCGTGCTTGCTGCGCGCCAGCCAGATGCCGAGCGGCAATCCTATGACGATACAGAAGAACAGGGCGGTCAATACCAGCGCCAGCGTCACCATGGCCTGCGACCAGGCACCAATAGCGCCGATGGCTATCAGCGAGACCAGCGTAGCGGCACCCATGCTGAGGCTGGAGAGCTGCCAGGCAATCAGCGAGAACAGCAGAATGGCGATCGGTGCCGGCATACCGAGCAGCAATTGTTGAAAACCGCTGAGGATGAAATCGACCGGCACGCGGATCCCCTGGAACAGCGGGCGAAAGTGCAACACCAGCCAATCAATGCCGTGGGTGACCCAGGAGTCAAAGGGTATCCAGGTCTTGTGGAACGGATCCAACAGGTTGAAGTGCTCCGGCTGGACCGGGGCGCTATTCAGCCAGTCTGAGCCTTGAGCGGCCTGACTGGCGGCGTCATGGGTCGCCGGTGGTGGCGTGCTGGACCAGGCATCGCCGGCGGGAGCTGCCGAGTTTGCAGCGTCAGCGGCCGGTGCGGCACTGGGGTCGACAGGCGCAGTGGCCCAGGGATCTTGTGTTGTATCACTCATTCGTTGGGCCCTCTTTATCCAGGGCCTGCAACAGCATGGCCTTGGAAATGATTCCGATATAGTTGTTTTCTTCGCAGACCACAGGTACCGCGCAAGGCGCCAGAGCGACCAATGAAATCAGTTCGCTTAGCGGCATGTCGGCCGGTACCGGGGCGGGCGCTTCCAGCAGGGCATCATCCAGCGTCAGATTGGCCGCCAGTGCCTGCTTGAGCGAATCTACCGACACCACGCCGATAAATTTCTTTCCGCGTTCAACAACATAACCATAATCACGGTCTTCATCGCGCAGCAGCTGTAACGCCGACCGCGGACCAAAACCGGGGGTTTTACGAATAAGCGCCACCGGACGACGCTTGGCGATATCCTTGGCGCTGAAAACATGGCTGACATCTACGCCACGGAAGAAGGTACGTACATAATCGTTGGCCGGATTATTTAATATTTCCTCCGGCGTGCCGACCTGAATCACCTCACCGCCTTGCATAATGGCAATACGATCGCCAATGCGCATAGCTTCGTCCAAATCGTGAGAAATAAAGACGATGGTGCGCTGATGCTGAGCCTGTAATTTGACCAGCTCATCCTGCATTTCGGTACGGATTAAGGGATCGAGCGCCGAGAAGGCTTCATCCATCAATAATATATCCGGATTATTTGCCATGGCGCGGGCTAATCCTACGCGCTGACGCATGCCACCGGAAAGTTCATCGGGATAAGCATGGGCATAATTCTCCAGTCCGACCTGACGCAGGGCTTCCAGCGCTTTATCCAGGCGTTCCTGGGGAGGAATATCGGCTAATTCCATGCCAAATGCAGTGTTATTCAATACATTCATATGTGGCATTAAAGCGAATGATTGAAACACCATGCTGATCTTATTACGACGTACGGTACGCAGTGCGCTGTCGGATATTTTCGATATATCCTCGCCATCAATCAGCACCTGTCCGCGAGTGGGTTCTATCAGACGATTGAGAAGGCGTACCAGGGTGGATTTTCCGGAACCGGAAAGCCCCATGATGACAAATATCTCGCCTTCTTCAATGGCCAGAGAGGCGTCTTTTACGCCTAATGATAACCCGGTTTTTTCAAGCAGTTGGTCTTTTGTCAGACCTTTCTCAATCAGTTTGAATGCGCGATCCGGGTGTTCGCCAAATATCTTATACAGGTTCTTTACTTCGAGTTTAATTGCCATGCAATTTGCTGTTTCCTCTGATGAATTATCAAACGATAAAAAATGTCCCAATAGAAAATAATAGTCCCCTATACCCTAACACAGTGGATATCTGAGACAACCCTCAATGTCCGCTGAATGGGATATTAGCGATTTACATCAACATTTCTATTGGTTATGGTAGTGCGGTGAATATTCAATTATTTGCGTTTGATATTCCCCGTAAACGCTTGGTTTTAAGTAAAAATAATCCCATTGTATTAACGCTATTATTTACTCGCTGAGTCTTCTTGTCAGGCAATAAAAAACCCGACCAGAGGTCGGGTAAAAGTCATCAGTATTTCATCAGTTTTTAACGACAGGTGCCGATATCGAGGGGATATCGTCGCAGGCATATTATCCGCTTAATATGACAGCCAGATGTCAGCCTACGCCTTGCGATACAGGCGGCGTGGATGGCCAATATTGCCGTACATCATCTCTACGCGTACGAACTGGGTGGCGACACAGTATTCCAGATAACGCCGGGCGGTGGTTTTACTGATACCGACTTGTTCGACCACGTCTTCCACCGCGTGCGCAACCTCGGGCCGTTTGATAAACAGCGCCTGAACCAGCTCCAGCGTATTGGTTTCAATGCCCTTGGCGCTGGGCTCGCTGGAGAACTGTTTGGATTGCAGGTTATACAGCGCGTCGACGTTGCTTTGGTCGATCACCTTGAAGGTGCGCTGGGTTTGAACAAACTGCATAAAGCGTTCCAGCGAGTTGCGCAGCCGTTTGTAGGACACCGGTTTAATGATGTAATCGAAAGCGCCGTTGCGGATCGCCTGGCTGCAGGTGTTCATATCGCTGGCGGCGGTAATGAAGATCACCGAACAGCCGGGATTTTTCACTGCGGCTTCCTCCATTAGCTCAATACCCTGGCCGTCCGGCAAAAAGTTATCCAGCAGGATCAACCGTGGCTGGTGGATTTTGACCTTGGCTCTGGCCTCGGCCAGCGTGGCGGCATAGGCCACCACCCGCAGAGCAAAGTTCTGCTCAATGAACTCGGCGTGCAGCGTCGCCAACTGTGGCTCATCTTCCACGATCAAAACGTCCAGTGCTTCTGGTTGCATTATTCGGGTGCTCAAGATTGTTTAGGGATAAACAAAGAAAAAATGGTGCCGTGCGGCTCGTTGTCCGACACTTCTATGCTGCCATGCGCCTGCGCTACGTGGCTGGCGACCAAATGCAGGCCGATGCCGTGGTCACCTTTGTCATCTTTGGTGGTGACGCCTTGTTCGAACAGCGTATCACGCACCTCGGGGGCAATGCCGGTACCGCGATCGGCCACTTCAATCACCAACTCATTGCCGTTATCGCTAATATAGAGTTCTACCGCTTCATGCGGCGCATCGCAATGCAGCGTAGCGTCAACCGCATTATCCAGCAAATTGCCAATGATCGACATCAGTTCGGTTTCGTTCAGCGCCGCCGGGATTTGCCCCAGCTGACAGGCGGGATCGAAGCGCAGCTCAACGCCTTTTTCCTTCGCACTGGAGTACTTGCCCAACAGCAGGCCGCAAAGTGCCGCAGAACTGAAACGCTGAGAAATAAAGTCGAGGATCTCCTGCGCGCCTTCCGACTGAGCCTCAACATAACGGATCGCCTCGTCGTAGCGCTGCATATGTAACAGCCCGGCGAGGGTGGCGGTCCAGTTGAGCTGTTCATGGCGCATGATACGCAGGTTGTCAGCGTAGCGTTTGACCTGGCTGAGTTGGCTGCTCAGGGTATTGATGTCGTTCTTGTCGCGGAAGCTGATCACCCAGCCTTGCAACTCTTCTTCCTGCATAATCCGCACCCGGCTGGCGATGACCCGCACGTGGTTGAAACGGCAAACCTCATCATGGGTGTCGTGTCCCAACTGGGAAGCGCCGAAAAAGTCCGGCTGTGACTGGATCAACTCGCCAATTTCACGTCCCATCAAGGCCCCGGCGGGTTGACGCAGATCCAGTAATTCACGTGCTGCGTGGTTGATGGTGATGATGCGCAACTGGGGATCGACGGCAATCACACCCTCATAAATCGCTTCCAGCAGGGCCTTTTGTTGGCGCACCAGCAGCGCAATTTCCTTCGGCTCCAGCCAGAACATCTGGCGTTTTAAATTCTTCGATAACAGCCAGGAAAAGACAAACAGGGCGATTAATAACATCACAATCGACACCACAATTTGCGTCAGGGTTCTGGCATTCAGGTTATCGATATGTGATTTCAGATAGCCGACCGAGACAATACCGATAACCTTATTATTGTCATCCATAATTGGTGCTTTGCTACGCAATGAAATTCCGATGCCGCCTTTGCGGATGGAAATAATACTTTTGCCTTCCAGCACCTCTTGGTTATCGCCGCCGACCATCGGGGTACCGACACGATCAGTATATTCAGAGTGGTAAAGATGCCGGGTTTGTTTATCGCCGATCACGATATAGCTGGCATCACTGCTGGCACGTATTTTTTTCATCAGCTCGGCTATTTTTACCGGATCGTTTTTTTCCACTGCGGTGACCAGGGACGGGATCAGGGCAATCTCCCGTGCCTGCACTTGCGCCCGCGCGCCGAGGTCGCGATGCAGCTGGGCATCCAGCTGATAGTAGGTGTAAGCACCAATAAAGGTTAACAGCACACAAGAGAAGGCGACCAGGCACAGGAATAGCTTGATTTGAAATGAGAGTTTTATGCGCATGGCCTGGGGGGCGTCCTGAGAGATCCTGAGCGCTTACCCTATCATGAGTCGTGGTTAATGTAATATTGCGCCCGATCAACTTGTGATCGCCACCACGGGTTTATCCTTAATGGGTCGCGGTATTAAACGACTGCAATAAAACTGATAAGCTTTAAAGTTAAAATAACATTAACACCATTAAAACCTCGCTCTATTTTACATAACCCCAATTAACACCATAGAAACCATAACCACCATTAAAAACCCTTTTTAATTTTGAACAAAATCACAGCAGGTAATCCGTGCGTTTCTCTATGATGGCCGAACAAACTAATAAGAGGCCAGATTATGAGCACAACAGATGATTCTTACCTCGTCGCCAAAGACAAAACGGCTGAAATACCGTTGCGTGAAAAATGGTGGCACATACTGGACAATTACAAAGTAGGGATTATTCCGTTACCGTTCTTCGTTCTGGCCGGCGTACTTATTTTACTGGATTGCCTGGAAGGGAAATTACCCAGCGATATCGTGGTGATGGTCGCTACATTGGCCTTCTTCGGTTTTGCCTGCGGCGAGTTTGGCAAACGCCTGCCGCTGATCGGCAAAATGGGGGCCGCAGCCATTTGCGCCACCTTTATTCCTTCCGCGCTGGTGCATTACGGCCTGCTGCCGGACGTGGTGGTGGAGTCGACCACCAAGTTCTACAAGTCGACCAATATTCTGTATCTCTATATCTGCTGCATTATCGTCGGCAGCATTATGAGTATGAACCGTCAGGTGTTGATCCAGGGCTTCCTGCGCATCTTCGCACCGATGCTGTGCGGCGAGATTGCCGGCATGCTGGTGGGCATGGCGGTCGGCATGGCACTGGGGCTGGAGCCATTCCAAATCTTCTTCTTCCTGATCTTGCCGATCATGGCCGGGGGCGTCGGTGAGGGCGCGATCCCACTGTCGATGGGCTACGCGGCAATCCTGCATATGGAGCAGGGGGTGGCGTTAGGGCGTATTTTGCCGATCGTGATGCTCGGCAGTCTGACCGCCATTGTGCTTGCCGGCTTGCTCAACCAACTCGGTAAACGCTACCCGCACCTGACCGGTGAAGGCAGCCTGATGCCGAGCAAGCAGGGCGACAGCGAAATGAGCGCGGTGGATAAAATCAGCGGCAAGGTGGATGTCAGCACTATTGCCAGTGGCGCGCTGTTGGCCATCCTGCTGTACATGGTGGGAATGCTGATGCACCGCTTGATTGGCCTGCCGGCACCGGTTGGCATGCTGTTCGCGGCGGTGGCGGTGAAGCTGGCGCACGGTGTGTCTCCACGCATTCAGGAAGGTTCGCAGGTGGTGTATAAGTTCTTCCGCACGGCGGTGACCTACCCAATCCTGTTTGCCGTTGGCGTAGCGATCACGCCATGGCAGGAACTGGTTAACGCTTTCACTATTCAAAACCTGGTAGTGATCGTCAGCACCGTTTGCACGCTGGTGGCGACCGGCTTCTTTGTCGGCAAGAAAATTGGTATGCACCCGATTGATGTGGCGATTGTCTCCTGCTGCCAGAGCGGACAAGGCGGTACCGGTGACGTTGCTATCCTGACCGCCGGTAACCGTATGTCATTGATGCCGTTTGCCCAAATCGCCACCCGCATCGGCGGCGCGATTAACGTCTCACTCTCTTTGTTAGTGCTGGCCAAATTCTTCGTATAACAAAAAAACCTTAGTTTTCTTTGCCTTTCCCCGCCCCCGCGGGGATTTTTTTTATTCATTTTCTTCTCCTGCAGGCGTCATTTCCGCTTTGGGTTAATACTTAGCGCTTAAATGACAATCGGGAGTCACTATGTTCTGGAAACCTTACCTGCTGGGGGCGGCGCTGGCCGTCATGTCACTGCAAACCCTGGCCGCCGCGCCACAGGTGAAAACTCCCGCGCCGGGTTTTTATCGCCTTATGCTTGGCAGCTATGAAATCACCGTATTGTCCGATGGGGTGCTCCGTTTGCCGGTGGATAAACTGCTGCTGAACAGCACGCCAAAACAGATCGAAACCGCGCTGGCCGAGCACCATCAGAGCCTGCCGGTAGTGACCTCGTTCAATTCGTACCTGATCAATACCGGCAGTAAGTTGATTCTGATCGATACCGGGGCCGGTTCGCTGCTGGGCAAGGATCTGGGTAAATTGACCGCTAATCTGAAGGCGGCCGGCTATCAGCCGCAACAGGTGGATGAAATCTATCTGACGCACATGCACCCGGATCATCTCGGCGGTCTGATGCAAAACGGCCAGGCGGTATTCCCAAATGCGCTGGTGCGTGCCGGTCAGCAAGAGGCCGATTTTTGGCTGAGCGAGAGCCGCTTGAAACAGGCGAAGGCGGAAGATAAAGCGTCATTTGAGAATGCGATAGCGGCGATCAAACCGTATCAGGCCGTCGGGCACTTCAAACCTTTCAACAGTGACGGCGAGTTGTCGCCGGGCATCAGCGCTTTTGCAGCCCATGGTCATACGCCGGGCCACAGCATTTATCAGGTGGAAAGTCAGGGTAAGAAACTGCTGTTAATTGGCGATCTGATCCACGTGGCAGCGGTACAGTTTGCCGATCCGAATGTCGCGATCAGCTTCGACAGTGATGCCAAAGCAGCGGTGACCCAGCGACTGCGGGTCTTCGGTGATAGCGCCCGACAAAAGGAGCTGGTGGGCGGGGCGCATCTGTCATTCCCCGGGTTGGGCTATCTGAATAAGCAGGGCGAAGGATACGACTGGGTACCTTTGGACTACGGTGCACTGTAAGCCGCTGGCCGCCCTGACGGGCGGCTTGTTACCCGTTGCGTGCGGTAAAAACCTTGCTGAACCAGTCGATAAATACCCGCACCCGGGGTGAAAGTTGTCGGCTGCGCGGATACAGCAGCGAGACCGGCATCGGTGTGGAAGGGTATTGCGGCAACAGCGGCAGCAGGCTGCCATTGGCCAAATCGTCGCGCAGGTGATAGCGCGGCACCTGAATAATCCCCAGTCCCATGCGCGCCGCGGCCACCAGGCTTTCCGCCGCGCTGACCGACACCGTGCAGGGCAGCATCACCTGCTGCGGCTGACCTGCGACGTTAAATTCCAAAGGCATAATGGTGCCGCTGGCCGAGGAGCGAAAACCCACCATGCGGTGCCCTGCAAGCTCACCGATGTTAAGTGGTGTCCCGAAGCGTTGCAGGTAGTCGGGGGCCGCGCAGGTCACTTCCTCCAGTTCACCCAGCCGACGCGCTACCATATCGCTGTCTTTCAGCTTGCCGACCCGCACCACGCAGTCGATACCTTCGCGCACCGGGTCCACCAGCCGATCGCCTTCGCTCATGAACAATTCGATATCCGGATAGTGCGCCAGAAAATCAGGCAGCCCCGGCAGCAGAAAGTGACGCGCCAGGGTGCCGTGCACATCGATACGCAACAGTCCGCGCGGCCTGGCACCGGCAAATGCCATCTCGGCATCTTCGATATCCGCCAGAATAGTCAGGCAGCGCTGATAATAGGCCTCGCCATCCAGCGTCGGGCTGACGTGGCGGGTGGTACGCTGCAGCAGCCGTACCTGCAACCGGGCCTCCAGCTGTTTGATGGCATCGGTCACCGTCGAGCGCGGCAGGCCCAGATCCTGTGCGGCCTGGGTAAAGCTACGCTGTTCTACCACGCGGGTGAACAGACGCATGGCGTCAATTCTGTCCATGGTGATTGTTCGCTTAATTCGGATAGTGATAACGAAGGTTAGGGGATTATTCGCCATTGCGAAAGGTGCATGATGATCCCACGCCAGCAAGCCTGCCGGCGCATCGTCGACGAGGAGAGATCAGATGAACACCACTAGCCAACAAGTTGCCATCGTCACCGGCGCATCACGCGGCATCGGTGCCGCCATCGCCGAACGCCTGGCTGCCGACGGTTTTACTGTGATCGTCAACTATGCAGGTAACCAGGCATTGGCCGATCAACTGGTGCGCAAAATTGAGCAGAATGGTGGCCGGGCGCTGAGCGCCAAAGCGGACGTCAGCGATACCGCTGCGGTGGCCCAACTGTTTGACCGTGCCGAACAGGCTTTCGGCGGCGTGGATATTTTGGTGAACAACGCCGGGGTGATTGCATTGGCCCCGGTGGCAGAAATGAGCGATGCCGATGTCGATCGGTTGATCGACATCAACCTGAAGGGCACCTTCAATACTCTGCGTGAAGCGGCGAAACGCCTGCGTGACAATGGCCGTATCATCAACTTTTCTTCCAGTGTGGTCGGGCTGTTGCAGCCGAGCTACGGCATGTACGCCGCCAGCAAGGCCGCCGTCGAGGCGCTGACCAGCGTGCTGGCGAAAGAGCTGCGCGGGCGTAATATCACCGTGAATGCCATCGCACCTGGGCCCACCGCTACCGGGTTGTTCCTGGATGGTAAAACGCCTGAGCTAATCGAGCGACTGGCGAAAATGGCACCGTTGGAGCGTTTGGGCCAGCCGCAGGATATCGCCGCAGCAGTGTCATTCCTGGCCGGTGCCGACGGCGCCTGGATTAATGGCCAAACCCTGCGTGCCAACGGTGGCATCATCTGATGCTGGCGGGCGGTTTTTTCGCGGCAGGATCGGGTATCCTGTGGCGAGAAATCCACCTCGAGGAAGCATTTAATGGTAGAGCGCAGCAGAAGAAGGAAAAGGGGCAGTCAGATTGACGATAGCGTCCGTTCACCCTGCAATAATGTTTGCCAGATCGACGCCGAAAAATTGTGGTGCCGTGGCTGTTGGCGCACGCTGGATGAAATCGCTGCCTGGTCGAGCGCCGATGACCAGGAAAAGCGGGCCATCTGGCAACGCATCCGGCAGCGTTCCGGGAATATCTAAACAGTAGGGGCGCTGCATGCTGCGCCCCTACTGTCCTCAGAAATCCCAGTCGTCATCCTCGGTATTGACCGCTTTGCCGATTACGTAAGACGAGCCGGAACCGGAGAAGAAGTCGTGGTTTTCGTCGGCGTTCGGCGACAGCGCCGACAGAATCGCCGGGTTGACCTCCGCCATCGACGGTGGGAACAACGCTTCGTAACCCAGGTTCATCAGCGCCTTGTTGGCGTTATAATGCAGGAAGGTTTTCACGTCCTCGCTCCAGCCCACCCCGTCGTACAGCTCTTCGGTGTACCGCACCTCGTTGTCATACAGATCCTGCAGCAGATCGAAGGCGAAGTTTTTCACCTGTTGCCGACGGGCAGCGTCGACCTTCTCTAACCCTTTCTGGAACTTATAGCCAATGTAATAGCCGTGTACCGCTTCATCGCGGATGATCAGCCGGATCAGATCGGCGGTGTTGGTCAGTTTGGCGCGGCTCGACCAGTACATCGGCAGGTAAAAGCCCGAATAGAACAGGAACGACTCGAGGAACACGCTGGCGACTTTCTTCATCAGCGGATCGTCACTGCGGTAGTGGGCCAGAATGATATGGGCCTTTTTCTGCAACGCGCGGTTTTCCTCGCTCCAACGGTAGGCGTCGTCGACGTCCGGCGTCTGGCACAGCGTGGAGAAAATTGAACTGTAAGAGCGGGCGTGCACCGCCTCCATAAAGCATATGTTGGAGTACACCGCCTCTTCGTGCGGCGTAATGGCGTCGGCGATCAGCGCCGGGGCACCGACGGTATTCTGAATGGTGTCCAGCAGCGTCAGGCCGGTGAACACCCGGATGGTCAACTGCTGTTCTTTCGGTGTCAGCGTGGCCCACGACGGAATATCGTTCGACAGCGGTACCTTTTCCGGCAGCCAGAAGTTAGAGGTCAGGCGGTTCCACACCTCCAGATCTTTATCGTCTTCGATGGTATTCCAGTTGATTGCGCGCACCAGCTGCGCCGGTTTAATGCTATTCATAAGTTGCCTCACAGTGCGCAGGACACGCAGCCCTGCACCTCGGTGCCTTCCAGCGCCATCTGGCGCAGACGGATGTAATAGATGGTTTTGATGCCTTTACGCCAGGCGTAAATCTGCGCGCGGTTGATGTCGCGCGTGCTGGCGGTATCGCGGAAGAACAACGTCAGCGACAGCCCCTGATCGACGTGCTGACTGGCGGCGGCGTAGGTATCAATGATCTTTTCCGGCCCGATGTCATAGGCATCCTGGTAGTACTCCAGGTTGTCGTTGGTCATATAGGGCGCCGGATAATACACGCGACCAATCTTGCCCTCTTTGCGGATCTCGATGCGTGACACAATCGGATGGATGCTGGAGGTCGAGTTATTGATGTAGGAGATGGAGCCGGTCGGCGGCACCGCCTGCAGGTTCTGGTTGTACAACCCGTGCATCATCACCGACTGGCGCAGCGCCAGCCATTCCTCGCGGCCCGGAATAGCGATATTGGCGTCGGCGAACAGCGCGCGCACTCGCTCGGTCTGTGGCAGCCATTCCCTTTCGGTGTATTTGCTGAAGTACAAGCCGGACGCGTAGGTGGAATCCTCGAAGCCGGCGAATGCGCTGCCGCGCTCGATAGCCAGCTGGTTAGAGGCGCGAATGGCGTGGTAAGCGACGGTATAGAAATAGAAATTGGTGAAGTCGATGCCTTCCTCAGAGCCATAGAAGATGCGTTCGCGCGCCAGGTAGCCATGCAGGTTCATCTGGCCCAGGCCGATAGCGTGCGAGCTGCGGTTGCCTTCGGCGATTGAGGGTACCGAGCGGATGTCGCTCATGTCCGCCACCGCAGTCAGCGCGCGGATCGCGGTGGCGACCGCTTTGCCGAAGTCCGGTGCATCCATGGTTTTGGCGATGTTTAGCGAGCCGAGGTTGCAGGAAATATCCTTGCCGACCTGGTCATAGCTCAGGTCATCGTGATAAGTGCTGGCGCGGTTAACCTGTAAAATCTCCGAACACAGGTTGCTCATATTGATACGTCCGGCGATCGGGTTCTCGCGGTTGACGGTATCTTCAAACATCATGTACGGGTAGCCGGATTCAAACTGGATCTCCGCCAGCACCTGGAAGAACTCGCGTGCATTGATGCGCGACTTGCGGATGCGTTTGTCATCCACCATTTCGCGATATTTCTCGCTGACGCTGATTTCCGAAAACGGTACGCCATACACCTGCTCGACGTCATACGGCGAGAACAGATACATCTCTTCGTTATTTTTCGCCAGCTCGAAGGTGATATCCGGGATCACCACCCCCAGCGACAGGGTTTTGATGCGGATCTTCTCGTCGGCGTTTTCGCGCTTGGTGTCGAGGAAACGCAGAATATCCGGGTGGTGAGCATTGAGGTACACCGCACCGGCGCCCTGACGCGCACCCAGTTGGTTGGCGTAAGAGAAGGCATCTTCGAGCATTTTCATGATCGGAATGACGCCGGAGGATTGGTTCTCAATACGTTTGATCGGCGCGCCGACTTCGCGGATGTTGGTCAGCAAAAATGCTACGCCACCGCCACGTTTTGACAGTTGCAGCGCGGAGTTCACCGCCCGACCGATCGACTCCATATTGTCTTCAATGCGCAGCAGGAAGCAGGACACCAGTTCGCCGCGCTGCTGTTTGCCGCAGTTGAGGAAGGTGGGCGTCGCCGGCTGGAAGCGGCCGGAAATCATTTCTTCCACCAGAGCTTGCGCCAGTGCGGTATCGCCAGCGGCCAGCGTCATGGCGACCATGCACACCCGATCCTCGTAGCGTTCCAGATAGCGTTTGCCGTCAAAGGTTTTCAGCGTGTAGCTGGTGTAGTACTTAAAGGCGCCGAGAAACGTCTCGAAGCGGAATTTTTTCGCGTAGGCCTGCTGGAACAACTGCTTGATAAAAGCGAAGTCGTACTGCGCCAGCACGCTCTGCTCGTAATAACCTTCTTCCACCAGATAGCGCAGCTTCTCTTCCAGGTTGTGGAAGAACACGGTGTTCTGATTGACGTGCTGCAGGAAGTATTGTCGTGCCGCCAGTCGATCCTTATCAAACTGGATACGGCCTTCGGCATCATAAAGATTGAGCATCGCGTTGAGCGAATGGTAATCCAGCGCGCTGGTAGCGGGCCTGGTCAGTTCTGTCGTTGCCAAAATGCGGTTACTCCCTGTCGAACGTTTGCAACGTCTTGTGTGGTGCCGAGCAGCTCAAAACGGTAAAGAAAAGGCACCTGACATTTTTTGGCGATGATATCGCCGGCAATGCCGTACGCTGCGCCGAAATTGGTATTCCCGGCGGCGATAACGCCGCGCAGGAAAGCGCGATTCTGCGGATCGTTGAGAAAGCGGATCACCTGGATCGGCACGGCTCCCACGGCGCTGCCGCCGCCATAGCTGGGCACGATCAAAATATAGGGGCTTTCCATCAGCAGTTTGCTGCGGGCTCCGGCGATCGGTATGCGCATCGCCGGTAAGCCCAGCTTTTCAACGAACCTGTGGGTGTTCTCCGAACTGCTGGAGAAGTAGACCAGCGGGTTCATGGCCAACCTCAGGACACGACGGCGTGAGCCAGCGCGCCAATTTTGTCTGGCCGGAAGCCGGACCAGTGATCGTCTCCGGCGATAATCACCGGAACCTGTTGATAGCCGAGGGATTTAACATGGCTCAGCGCCTGTTGATCCTGGGTGAGGTCAATCACCTGATAACCAATCCCTTGTTTATCGAAGGCGCGATAGGTGGCGTTGCACTGGACACAGTCCGGTTTACTGTAAATAATAATGCTCATGATTCGCATTCACCTTATGGGCTAAAGGAAAGGCGGACAGGTCAGATAACGGAGCATTGAACGGCGTTTCTGACGGCGTTACCAACGGCTACATGTTCCCTGCGGTTGATGGATTAAATACTATATGTAGATATTTAATTTATCAACCACGCTATATATGGTGTTTTGATGGAATTTGAACGCAGGCCGCAGCGGCGCTGGAAAAGTGCTGGGGAATTTTTTTTTGCGGGGAAGTTAGTGACGAAAAAACCCTCTCGCAGCGAGAGGGGAGGTGCAGTTTGATCATTGACGCATGCTGATGGCCAGGCGATTAAAGGCATTCATGATGCTAATGGCGAAGGTCAAATCAGCAATTTCCGCGTCGCTAAAGTGCGCCTGTAACGCTTCAAACGCGCTGTCCGGTGCGCCGGTAGCGGCGATCAGGGTGACTGACTCTGCCCATTCCAGTGCCACACGCTCGCGCTCACTGAACGCATGGCTGACGCGCCAGCCTGCAAGCTGATCCAGCTTGGCGCTGCTGACGCCACTTTCGCGCAGGGCTTTGCCGTGCATATCCAGGCAGTAGGCGCAGCCGTTGATCTGCGAAACACGCATAAACATCAGTTCAATTGTCGCTTTATCCAGCGCGCCTTTCTCCAGCGCCATCAAGGCGTTCACCATATTTTTGTACGGAGCCGGTGAAAGTTCGGAATAGTTCAAACGTTGCTTAATCATGGTCAACCTCGGTTAGCGAATAGCAGAATCATGGTGCTACTTTAGCGGCGATATGGACTATGCTATAGGGCCATAAAGTGATTATTTAACCGGGCCATGATGCGTCAGTTTCTTACCTCCTTGCGGCTGGACAGCCGGCTTGCCGACCCCTTGTACCGGCAGATTTATTTGCGGATCAAAGACGCCATAGCGCAGGGAACCCTGCCGGCGGGCAGCCGCTTGCCTTCGGTTCGTGGATTGGCGAGCGATCTGGGCGTGGCACGTGCCACGGTAGAAAGTGCCTACGCGCAGCTGGTTGCCGAAGGTTTTCTGCAAAGCCGGGGGCAGGCGGGGACCTTTGTTTCGCCGCAGTTGCAGAACCTGCCGGTGCGTGCGGCGCTGGCAGTGGAACCTTTGCCGACGGTCACGGCAAATCCGCTGCATCCGAACGGGGCGACGCCGCCGTTTCAACTGGGGCTACCCGCGCTGGATGCGTTTCCGCGTGCGCAATGGCAGCGAATTGTCGGTCGCCAGTTACGCACTGCCCCGTTGGCCTCTATGGCACATCCGTCAACTCAGGGCTTGCCCGAATTGCGTGCGGCAATCGCCAATTATTTGCAGCTTTCGCGCGGCATCAGTTGCCGCCCGGAACAGGTGTTTATCTGCGCCGGTTATCAGGCACTGCTGGATCTGGTGATCGGCACTTTGCTTCAGCCGGGGGAAGCGGTATGGCTGGAGGATCCGGGCTATCCGGTCACGCTGCCGCTGTTTCGCGCCGCCGGTATGCGGCCAGTGGCGGTGCCGGTCGATGAGCAGGGCATGAACATTGCCGCCGGTTTGGCCAGCGCTCCCCAGGCACGGATGGCGGTGCTGACGCCGACCCATCAGAGTCCGCTGGGGGTCACACTCAGTCTGGCAAGGCGTATGGCGCTGCTGGAGTGGGCGCAGCAGCAGCAGGCGTGGATCCTTGAAGACGACTATGACAGCGAGGTGCGTTATCACGGTCGGCCGCTGCCGCCGTTGAAAAGTCTCGATCGTCAGGGGCGAGTACTGTACGCCGGTACCTTCAGCAAAACGCTGTTCCCGGCCTTGCGCATGGCTTATCTGGTGGTGCCTGCCGGGCAGGTAGAGGCCTTTGGTCACAGCAGTCGGCTGCGTGGCTGCGGTTGTCCACCGTTGCTGCAGGCCAGCGTGGCGGATTTTATTCATCAGGGGCATTTTTATCGCCATTTGAAGCGGATGCGGCCCATTTACCGCCAACGGCGCGCATGGCTGGCGCAGGCACTGGAACAGCAGTTGGGAGAGCATTTGACGGTCGCGTCACAGGCCGGTGGCATTCAGTTATTGGCCCGGCTGAAGGGGGAGGGGCAGGATCGGCTTTTGGCGGAACTGGCCTGGCAGTGCGGCTTGTCGATACAGGCGCTATCCGACTGGTGCATTGCGGATCCGGCGGGTTCGGGCCTGTTAATGGGCTTTGCCAACTTTACCCAGCAGGCGGAGACGGAGCGAGCGGTAGCCCGGTTGGCCGGATTAATCAAAGGCACAAATTAAACGGCCCGCGGTTTCCCGCGGGCCAGACGCACATCTGTTTTATCTTTATGACTGCAAGGGGTGTTAACGCCGGGCCAGCAGCACGCCGAGGACGATGCCAACTGCGGCCCCGATCCCTACGCCCTGCCAAGGTTTGTCGCGCACGTAGCTGTCGGCTTGTTCGACGGCATCGCGAGCGTGCTGTGTCAGACTGCTGGAACCATTAAAGCGTGCCCGGGCATCGCGTAATACGCCTTTTGCCTTGCTGTGCAGCTCTTTCAGTTCCTCTTTGGTCTTGTCACCGGATTCGCGTAGCACCTCATCCAGCGTATCCGCCAGCAGGGTGACGTCTTGATCGATGTCGCGTTCTACTTTTTCTGATCTCTTAAACATTCGATTCTCCGTTTCGACACATGTCTTTTAAGTGTAGACCATTTTTTAAAACGTGTTGGCGATCACGGAAAAAACGCCATGTTCGTCGGTCATACGGCCGCTGTACATTTGGTTACTCGGCGAAACCAATCACTCACGGAAGCGGCTCAGCGATTCCTCTAGTATCTGCTTCAACGGCCCAACGGGGCTTACTGAAAAAACACTCTGAGGAATTAAAGATGAAAAAAGTATTAGCCCTGATCGTTGCTGCTACCATGGGTCTGTCTTCTGTTGCTTTCGCTGCTGATGCTGTCGCTCCGGCGGCGGCTGCTCCGGCTGCAACCACTAGCGCTGCACCAGCCGCTGCTGCTGCTGAGAAGGCACCTGCTAAAGCCACTCATCATAAGAAGACGCACCACAAGGCAACCAAGAAAGCGCCAGCACAGAAAGCTCAGGCCGCTAAAAAGCACCACAAAGCGACCAAGAAAGCCCCAGCTCAGAAAGCTCAGGCTGCTAAAACTCACCACAAAGTGAGCAAAAAAGCCCCAGCCCAGAAAGCTCAGGCTGCTAAAACTCACCACAAAGTAAGCAAAAAAGCGCCAGTGCAGAAAGCTCAGGCCGCTAAAAAACACCACAAAGCTACCAAAAAAGCAGCAGCTCCAGCCGCTAAATAAGTGAAGTCTGCGGGTACCTCCGCATCCAGACGCTATGTAAACACCCGGTTTTGCCGGGTGTTTTCTTTTGAGGGCCAGCCCATGATGATCAATCGCTATCTGTTCGAAGTGATTTTCAGCGCCGTTACCCTGTGTGGGCTGATTGTTGCCTGGGAGCTGTTTCTGGCCGACGGTTTTCTCTGATTACTGTGCCAGCGTGGTTTCATGCAGGTGCCGCCAGCCCAGCCCGGTTTGGGTCTGCTCAAACACCACGGTGGAGTTGCGTAGCGTTGCCGCTTGTCCAGGCTGCATTTGCTTTTCGCGATAGCTAACCACCGCCCCCGTTGGCCACTCGGCCACTAACGTCATCTCTTCTATAGTGATTTCCAGCCCTGGTTTAGCGGCGCGATGTGCATGGAAAAAGGCGCTCAATGCGGCGAAATCCAGTCGGCTGCCGTTTAGCGCGATCATGCTGAAGGCCGGATCAAAACGCGCCAGCAGCGCTGTTTCCTCCCCCATTCCTTTTTCCAGCCAGTTTTCAATGGCGACGTGAGCGTCGATCACTTCGGTAAAATATCGGTTCATGGAGCTTCCTGTTGAGTGTTGAGACGGTGCACGATGGCACGGTTAGCGATACGCAGGCACAGCAACAGCGGCACCAGCGTGCTGGCGGCGGCCAGGTAAAAACAGATTTTGTAGGCGGCAGCGGGCGAAAAATGCTCAAGCAGCAGATTTAACAGCAGGCTGAGCAGGGCGACACCCAGGCAAAAGCTGAGCTGGCGATTGATATTCCACAGTGCACTGGCATCCGCCAATTGTTCATCGGCAATCTGCAGGAAAGCGCTGCTTTGTGCGGTGCTGCTGCACAGGCTACCGCCAAAGCCCATCAGGGCGAAGGCCGTCAACTGCAATCCGTAGTCCCCGGCGTGAGCAATCTGCGACAGCGTCAGAATACCCAGCCCCTGCAGCAGACAACCGAGGATAAACAGCGGCCGCGGGCCAAGGCGATTGAATTTCTTGCCGGTCAGGGTGATGGCCAGAAACGAGGCCAGCGACCAGGGCAGCATCAGGCTGCCAACCTGTGCGGCGCGCATGCCCAATTGGTTTTGCAAATACAGCATGGCCACCAGACTGACGCCGATAAACAGGCCGGGAATACACTGATAAATCATCATCGAGGTGCGCAGCAGCGGATCTTGCATCAGCCGCAGGTTCAGCAGCGGTTGGGCGATGCGCAGGCTGCGCCGCAGGTAATAAGCCAACGTCAGCGCCCCGGCGGCCAACAGCAAAGCGCCCTGCAGCAGGCCATCGGCATCACCCAGCCGGGTCAGGCCCAGCAGGATCAGCGTCAGAGCGGTGCAGGCGCTGAGCAATCCGTTGACGTCGAGCGGCTTGCGTTGTAGCTCGGCTGCCTGAGGGCGCAACCACAGCGCGGCCAGCAACAGTGCCAGAGCTGCCAGTGGCAGGTTGGCGAAGAACACCCAGCGCCAGTCAAGGCTGTCAACAATCAGCCCGCCCAGCGCCGGTGACAGCGCGGGTGCCAGCAGGCCAACCAGCATAATGGCGGCGGAAAGCCCGGCGCGTTCGTGGCTGCGATACAGTTGATAGGTTAGCGTTTGACCGATCGGGATCAGCAAACCGCCCCCCATACCTTGTAGCACTCGCCAACCAATCAACTCGCCAATTGAGCCGGCATAGCCCGCCGCGGTTGTTGCCAGCATAAACAGTGTCAGCGACAGCAAAAACACCCGCCGTCCACCGATGCGCTGCGCCAGCCAGGCGCTGAGCGGGATCACCAGCGTCAGGCCGAGAATATAACCGTTGCTGACCCAGGCCAGTTCACCGACCGAAGCCTGCAACGCATGACCGATCGACGGATAAGCGACGTTAGCGATAAACATGTTGATCAGATCGACAAAAAATCCGAGCAGATAGACGATTGCGACTTTGATGCGATAGGGCATGGGGCCTCCGGTTGAAGGCCAGCAGTGTAGCGGGCGAGAAACTGCGGATAAATCGGCTGCGAACGATTACACTGTCAAAATAATTTTGACAATAAGGCGTGACACTGTGCTTAACCTGCAGCGTTTGGCGATCTTTGTGGCGGTGGTAGATGCCGGCAGCTTCACTGCTGCGGCGGTGGCGTTGGGGCAAACCAAGGCGGTGGTCAGTTTCAATGTCAAACAGCTGGAAAGCGAGTTGGGGGTGTCGTTGCTGGTGCGCACTACCCGGCGGTTGGCGCTGACCGATGCCGGTGAACGCTTCTATCAGCGCTGTCTGCGGCTGTTGCAGGATGCGGAAAACGTGCTGGATGACGTGCGCCGCGATCACCACGGTCTGAGCGGCGTATTGCGTATCACCACTACGCCGGAATACGGTGCACAGGTGGTGGTACCGGCGCTGGCGGCATTTTCCCGGTTGCATCCGCGCTTGCGTATTCAGCATGTTTCTTCTTCTTATCATGCCGATTTAATTTCGGAACGCTTCGATGTGGCGATCCGGCTGGGGCAACTGGCGGACTCCAGCCACCATGCGGCGCGGCTCGACAGTTTTGCCATCCTGCCGGTCGCCTCGCCGGAGTATCTGACCCGCCATCCGGTTGGCTCGCTGGCGCAACTGGCGCAGGCGCAGTGGATCGCCCACAGCCGCCTCAGTTCACCGTTGAGCTGGCAGGTGATTACCCCGGAACGGCAGGCGGTGCTGTTCAAGGTTGAAGATGCCGCCACGCTAATGGGCGACAGTGCCTCCGCGCTGCTGGCGTTTGCCCTGCACGGTGCCGGGGTGGCATTACTGCCCGAATGGCTGGTGCGGCCCGCCATTGCCGAAGGCAAACTGTGCCCGCTGCTGGCAGACCATCAATTTCCGGCCCAAAGCATTTATGCGCTGTACCCCAATACCCGCCATGTGCCGGAGAAGGTGCGGGCGTTTATTGATTTCCTGCGGGCGCGGATAGCCACGGGTGAATAAACGCCATTATGGCCGTCAATGTCTTCTGGTGTACCCATTCACGCCGCGTATTGGAGGACGCGCATAACACCTCTGCATCTTTCTCCTCCGCAGCCAGAATTTGGCGTCCATTCGGCTGACAAAGCGGAATAAAATCAAAATGGTTACCGTTCGACAGCCGTAGTGCATCAATCGGTTGCTGTCCTGCGTCTTTGGCCAGTGTGGCACCGCCAAGACTGGGTATTTGGCTGTCTGGTTCGAAATGTTGAGGTTCGATAACCAATAAAGGGGCGCTGAGCCGATGCAGGCTGTCAGGCAGCAGATAAGGCACCATGCCGGGATCGAGGGCGACGGCAAAGCGGATGCGCGGGTCGGTATAATCGGCATCAAATTGTCGGGCGGAGAGCGCGCCTAAATCAACCTTGGCCCGGGTATAAAACTGGCAGTTGGGTGACTGTGGGGCTTGTTGGCAGCCGCGGATGAAATCGGCCAACCGGACTCGCCCGCCGATGGCGGCAATGGCACTGTAACCACCCTTGGAGTGGCCGATAACGCCAATCACCTGGCGATTGACGATTTTACTCCACTGAGGATCGGCGGTGATGGCGCTGATCAGGCCGGAAACATCCTCGGTCTGTAACCACAGTTTGGCGGAGAGCGCCGGAACCGAGTTGCCGGTGGTGCTGCCTGGGTGATTGGCTGCCACGACAATCATTCCCTGCCGGACTAACGCCGCCGCCAGCCAGGCCTGACTGCTGTTATTGCCGCCGCTGCCGTGGCTGATCACGATCAGCGGAAAGTGTCCGTTCGCCACCGGCGCATCTGGCCGGCTGCTGATGCCAGTAAAGACCTTATTCGCACCGGTGAGCCGTTGCCCATTCGTCTCGGTCGTGGGGTAGTAAATTCGGCTGTTCAACGAACGTGAACCGGCCTGAAAGACTTGATCGCGGGTGGCAACCTGATAGGGGGTGGCACTGGCAATACCGCACAGCAGTATCCACAACAACAACGCTCTGTTCATTTTCACTCCTCAAATGTTGACCTCGAGAGGGTGGCATGAGGGGCATTATCCGGCGACCTCGATCGCGATCCGGGTCGTTAAAGGTTTGTTTTAACAGTACACTGCCGTTTCTGTGTGAACACAACAAGATGCCGACGATGCCGCTTATCCCCCTCACTTTTTTGTTTGGTCTGCTGTGCCTGGGGCTGCTGTATCGCCTGGGGCGACCACGGCCGCAGCGCTGGGTCTTCCAGTTATTGCTGTTGCTGTGCGCCTGGCAAAGCCTGCTGGTGGGGATCCGCTATGGTTATGGCGTGGCGCAGTTTAATGGACTGCAACCCTTCGGTGCAGTGGCGATCCCTACGTTGACGTATCTGGCCTTTCTGGTCAGCACCCAGGGCAGGCTGCGGCGACGTGAACTCGGGCACCTGATGCCGCTATGCCTGACGCTGCTGGCGAGCGTGTTCGCGCCTTTTTGGCTGGATGTGCTGATCGCGGGCGCTTATCTGGGTTATGGCGCGGCGCTGCTGTATGCACTACGGCGCGGTGAGAACGCTTTGCAGCAGGTGGCGCTGGCGGAAAGCTGGCTCAGCTATCGACTGTGGCGGGGGCTGGGCATCTTGCTGATGGCCGTGGCGGTGGCTGAACTGGTGATTACGCTCGATTTTTCACTGTTCGATGGGCGTCATGCCGGTAGGTTGGCGACCCTGGTTAACCTGCTGGTGGCGGTAAGCCTGTGTCTGGTGTTGTCCCGCAGCCGTCCCTCAAACAGCCCGGTAGAGCCGTTGCCGGAGCCGATGCAGGAGGTTGCCGAAGATGAAGAGCAACTGGCCGAATGGTTTGACCGGGTGCAGCAGCGGCTGCGGCAGGACGACCTTTATCTGGAGCCTGAACTGAATCTGGCCCGCCTGGCGCGCAAGGTCGGTTTGCCGACACGGCGGGTTTCACAGGCGATCAACCGCCATACGGGCATGAATGTGTCGCAATATGTGAATCAACTGCGCATCCGCCAGGCGGCCCAGTGGCTGTTGGACGGTGAGGAGCCGGTAACCGATATCATGCAAAAGGCCGGATTCACCACTAAATCCAACTTTAACCGTGAGTTTCTGCGCATTCAGGGCATTAGCCCGAGCGAGTGGCGTAAGCAGCAAAAGTTGAGTTAAATAATAATTGGTTATAACTCGCAGATTTATGATCGACCCCCGACCGGGTATGCTGAGTGCTGTTGCCTACCCGGTTTAATGCGAGCCACCTTCGATGACCGCCGTCAGTTCTAAAGAAAACAACTTTCAGCTTAACCAACGGATCCTGTCCGTGGTGATGTTTACCTTTGTCTGTTACCTGACCATAGGTTTGCCGTTGGCGGTATTACCGGGGTTTGTGCATAACGAGTTGGGGTATAACTCGGTACTGGCCGGTTTAATCATCAGCGCCCAGTATTTCGCCACCTTATTCAGTCGGCCACATGCCGGGCGCTATGCCGATCAGCTCGGGCCAAAAAAGGTAGTACTGTTCGGGCTGGCCTGTTGCGGGGTGAGCGGTCTGTTTTACGCCATGGCTTTTTGGTTTGTCGGTATACCGCTGCTGAGCCTGATTTTGCTGTGCGTTGGCCGGGTATTTCTTGGCGTCGGCGAAAGCTTTGCCAGCACCGGTTCCACATTGTGGGGCATTGGTCTGGTGGGACCGCTGCATACCGCCCGGGTGATTTCGTGGAACGGGGTGGCGACTTACGGTGCCATGGCGGCCGGAGCGCCGCTCGGCGTTTACCTTAACCAGCAATGGGGGCTGGCCGGGGTGGCGGCGCTGATCGTGTTGGCCGTCGCGATTTCGCTGTGGCTGGCCAGTGCCAAGCCCAATGTTTCGATCACTGCCGGCAAACGCCTCGCCTTTAGCGCGGTATTCGGCCGCATCTGGACCTATGGCCTTGGACTGGCGATGGGCACCGTGGGCTTTGGCGTGATCGCCACATTTATCACCCTCTACTATGCTGATAAGGGCTGGAGCGGGGCGGCATTCTCACTGACGCTGTTCAGCGTTGCCTTTGTCGGTATCCGCTTGATCTTCAGCCAGACCATTAATCGTCACGGCGGCTTAAAGGTCACGCTGGTGTCGTTCCTGATCGAGATTGTTGGATTGCTGCTGATATGGCAGGCCAGCGATCCGTTGATGGTGCAGGCGGGCGCGCTGTTGGCCGGTGCCGGTTTCTCTTTGGTGTTCCCGGCACTGGGCGTGGAGGCGGTTAAACAGGTGCCGCAGCAAAGTCAGGGCACCGCGCTGGGCACCTACTCGGCGTTTCTCGATCTGGCGTTGGGGATCACCGGGCCGCTGGCCGGGCTGCTGATGAGCCACATGGGCGTGCCGTCGATCTATCTGGCGGCAGCGCTGATGGTGTTTCTGGGCGTGCTGTTGACGCTGCGGTTACTTGTGCAAAACCGGCAAAACCCATAATTAAGGATTATTCCTAAACCCACATCCATACCGAAAAATTTATTGTTTCATCTCATGATTACGGTAAGGTCGCTCAGCGGTCCAGAACGAGAGGAGAAATCGATGTATTTACGGCCGGATGAAGTGGCTAGAGTGTTGGAGAATACTGGCTTTGAGCGTGATTATGTCACCGACCAGTCTTATGGTTACCGCAAGGGTGAGCACTACGTATATGTGAATCGTGAAGCGCGGATGGGCAGAACCGCGTTGGTGATCCACCCGGCGCTGAAAGAGAAAAGCGTGCATTTTGCCACGCCGACCTCGCCGGTACGCATCAGCAATCAGTATCTTGAGTTTCCCCTGGATTTAAGCAGCGATGCCCCGAGTGCGCGTTACGGCATTCCACACGGCTTCAGCTCGCGTGATGCGCTTTCGCGCTATATCTACAGCATGTTCCAGTAATGCTTCCCCCGCCTGCGGGGGACACATTCTTACCAGTTCGCAATGGCTTCCTGATTAAAACGCTCATTGTAAGCGCGGCGAAACTGCGCCAGTTCGAAGGCGTCAATATCCAGATCGGCAAAGTAAAACAGTGCGGCCTCGGTGTGTTCGGCATGCAGCTCCGGCGATAGCCCGGCGCGCAGCAGCGTTTCACGCCACAGGGCGATCTGTTGGTCATCCGCCTGCTTGATAAAGGTCAGGTAGATAAACAGCAAATAGGCCGCCTGGTGCATCTCTTCGGTGTAGCCGTTATTCAACACGCGAATAAAGGTCTGGCTGTTGCGACTGCCCATCTCCTGAATCATGGATTCAATTAGCATCGGTTTTACTTTCAGCAGGTGAGCCAGAGAGTCGATGGCTTTGCGGGTATCGGAAGTCAGAATGCGGTAGCCAATAATAAATACAACGATCAGGGCAGCGATGATGATCCAGGTCATTTATGATTTATTACACTCTCAGACGCCAGTATTTGGCAGGAGGCGCTGCGTGACAGCGCCCGGTGTCAACGCTGTTCGCCGCTGAAGTTGTCGGCTGCCCGCTGTTGATTGTGCAGGTGGTGGTTAAAGGTGGCGGCATCTTTGGCCAACGCGTCCAGATGAGCGCCCAGCATTTTGATTTGCTTCACTAACGCGTGCTGTTCCGGCACTGAACTGGCGGTGCTCAGTTTGCGCACCAGCTGTTCATTCTGCATACGCAATGCGACTTCGCGCTGTTTAGCCTCTTCCAGCAACTGCTGCAGTGCCTGATAGCTGTGCTGCCATTCACGATGCTGCTTTTCGAAGCTGGCCTGCAACTCGCTCATGGCATTTTGAAACTGGGTTTCCAGCTCGCGCATTTTCATGGGATCGATCCTTTGCGGCACTCAATAATGGTTTAGCAGTATAACGAAAACTGCACAGAACCTCACCCGTTGACGACGATTGCGGAAAATTCCCGGCTTGCAACCGGGGTGAGGCGTCTTACAATCAGGGTCATTCCCGGCATTAAAGGCCCAGTCTAGGAATGGCAGAGCGATGAGCAACCAGGACAAAGACTTTTTTGAACAGGCGATGGCGGATGTGATCCCGTTATCCAGCGCCCCCGAGACCTTGTACCTCAAGCCGCAGGAGACGGTGGATAAAAGCGCACGCCGTGAGGCCGAGGCGCTGCGGCAGGAAAACTTTCTCAGCACCGGTTTTCTTGAGCTGATCCCTTGCGAAGTCCCGCTGGAATACAAGGGCGAGGGCATTCAGCAGGGCGTTCTGGACAAGCTAAGCCATGGGCGCTATCCGCCGCAGGCCAGTCTGAACCTGCTGAAACAATCGGTAGAGGTCTGTCGACAAGCGCTGTTCCGCTTTATTGTTCAGGCGGAAAAGCAAAACTTGCGCTCGCTGTTGATTGTCCACGGCCGTGGTCGCGAAGATGAAAGCCATGCCAACATCATCCGCAGTTATCTCGCCAAATGGTTGGCGCAGTTTGAACAGGTACAGGCCTTTTGCCGCGCGTTGCCGCGTGACGGCGGGGAAGGTGCTTGCTACGTCACGCTGCGTAAATCGGCGCAGGCCAAAGCCGACAATTTCGAGCGTCACGCCAAGCGCAGTCGTTAGGGAATTGCGGAGCAGCAGCCGGCAGCGATGCTGCCGGCTGAATAAAGCTATTTATTGAAGAATTTATAATCCAGCGAATAACGCCCGGCACCGGTGACCGCCAACAGCAGCAGCCCGCCGATAATGCTGATATTTTTAAAGAAGTTTATTTCATTGCCCATCATTTCCATACCGGTCATTTTCCAGAATGGATGACCGATAAAGGCGGTGCCGAGAACATAAACGGCAAAAATAACCGCGATAGGCCGGGTAAATAACCCGAGAATAAGCGCGATGCCAAAAAAGAATTCAACCACCACGGCGATGATCGCCGCTAAATAGGGCATTGGCGTGCCGTACCCTTCCATCGCTGTCACGGTTGCGCCAAAACTGGTCAATTTCATCCAGCCAAAAATGATAAACAGGATCATCAACAATATTCGGGATAGCAGAATTACGCCGTCTTTTGAGCCTTCACCCATTTTGAACTCCTCAGCCACTGTCACAATTATGTTGTATTGCTGATTAAATAGTAGACTAATATCAGGATATCCGTGCCTGAAGAGTGGGGGCGAGATTTTGGGGGGAGGTAACCTCCCCAAAATTGGATGTGTTAAGAATTTACTGTGACGAGGAATAACTACGCGGGTTTATGGGCGGCCAGAATAAAGATCATCGGGCGTTCTTGCTCTTCGTCGAGCGCCGGATTTTCTGCGATTTGCTGTGCCGAAGGGCCCCATTCATTCAGATAGGTGACGACGAACCCCTGCTGTACCAGCAAGTTCACGTAACTGCCGAGCATACGGTGCTGCTTGATCACCCCTTCCGCCAGCCAGTTGGAAATGCGCTGGCCTTCCTGCTGATAACCATTGACCGGCCAGGATTTTTGCCCGTTTTCGTCTACCTGCCAGCCTTGGTGCTTTGGTGCGGTATAGATCGGGTGTTCGGCGGTGAAGATAAATTGCCCGCCCGGCACTAACGCCTGATAAACCGTGGCGAACAACCGTGCCAGATCTTCGATGTAGTGCAGCGTCAGCGAACTGTAGGCCAGATCAAAACAGGCCGTTGGCAGTTGAAGCTGTTCCAGATCCTGCTGGTGATATTCGATACCGGCGTCTTGCGTCAGCGTGCGGGCTTTGTTGAACATTTTCTCCGACAGATCCAGACCGAGAACCCTGGTAGCGCCCTGTTCACGCGCGCTGCGACAGAACCAGCCATAACCACAGCCCAGATCGACCACCTGCTTGCCGTGTAAGTCCGGCAGGATACTGCGGATGGTCGGCCACTCCGGCGCACCGTCCAGCCCGTCTACCGAGCGGCTGAGCTGCGCATAGCCGTCGAAGAAGGTTTGGTTGTCATAAATATTTTGCGTCATAACGACTCCTGTTTGAGTTAAACCGCTGCCGTATATTTAGGCAGCGTCGTCATGTTATCCGCACATCCCGCTGATTTCCATGTTAAATAAGGTAGGCTTGATCGGGCGGTCAGCTTGCTGTCAGGCAATGGCGTCCAGCGCTTGGGCAATCTCTTCTGTCCAGGGCAAGTCAGGGACCGCGAGATTTTCTCGCAGGTGCGCCACGGAGGAAGTCCCCGGTATCAGCAGAATATTGGGCGAACGGTGATACAGCCAGGCCAGGGCGGTTTGCAGCGGGGTGGCCCCGAGGCGCTGGGCTATATCGGATAAGGCCGAAGACTGGATCGGACTAAAACCACCGAGTGGGAAAAAGGGTACGTAGGCAGTGCCTTCACGCGCCAGGCTGTCAATCAGGGCATCATCGCTGCGATTGACCAGGTTGTAGTGATTTTGTACGCAGACAATACGACAAATATTACGTGCCTGGGCGATCTGGGTCGATGTGACATTACTCAGGCCGATATGCCGTACCAGCCCCTGATGCTGGAGTTCCGCTAATGCGGTTAAAGGGGCTTCGATAGAACCTTCTGCCGGGCCATGGGCACTGAACATAATCCTCAGGTTAACCACATCCAGCGTCTCAAGACCCAGATTGCGCAGGTTGTCATGCACTGCACTGGTCAACTCTTCGGCGGAAAATGCCGGTAACCATGAGGCATCGGTTCCCCGTCGCGCACCGATTTTGGTAACCAGAGTCAGGTCGTCCGGGTAAGGCGCCAGCGCGGCTTTAATCAGTTGGTTAGTGACGTGCGGGCCGTAGAAGTCACTGGTGTCGATATGGTTAACGCCAGAGGCTACCGCTTCGCGCAGTACCGCCAGTGCGGCATCAGTATCCTTCGGTGGCCCGAACACGCCAGGGCCGGCCAGTTGCATGGCTCCGTAGCCAAGTCGCTTGACGTTTCGATCGCCGAGGTTGAAGGTGTTGTGTTGATCGCGATTGAACATAACCAGTCTCCTAGAGGGTAAGCGGGGCTACCGCATCCATTTATAATAAGCGTTGCCGCCGACGGTGATAAGTAGCGGGGCAGTGGACGGGTTGTACGGGGAAACGCACAATGAACACCGATTTAGATGATTTGCATGCCTTTCTCGCCGTGGCGCGTACGGGGGGATTCCGTGAAGGTGCCAGAACCCTGGGGCGCAGTGCCTCCGGCGTTAGTGATGCGGTGCGTCGCCTGGAGAAACAGCTCGGTGTCAGGCTGTTCAACCGCACCACGCGCAGCGTCACGGCCACCGCCGCTGGTTATGGCCTGCTGGAAAGGCTGGGGCCGGCGCTGGCTGAAGTGCAGGGGGCGCTCGATGTGGTCAATGGTTTTCGCGATAAGCCTGCCGGTTCACTGAAGCTGAATGTGCCGACCAGCGTGGCGCGGCTGGTGTTGCCGGCGCTGATCCCGGCATTTCTCGCTGCCTATCCGGAGATCAAGCTGGAGGTGCAGACGGACGAAAGCTTTGTCGATGTGCTGGCCGCGGGCTGCGACGCCGGTATCCGTTATGAAGAACGGCTGGAAAAGGACATGATCGCGGTGCCTATCGGCCCGAGAATACAGCGCTTTGCCGCTGCTGCTGCGCCGGACTACCTTGATCGCTGTGGGCGGCCTGAACATCCGCAGGATCTGTTCAACCATGCTTGCCTGCAAGGGCGTTTTCCCAGTGGTAAAACCTATCCCTGGGAGTTTGAGAGGCAGGGCGAGAAACGGGTTATTCACCCGGAGGGCCCGCTGACGGTACAGGCGGGCGGTGCTACCGATCTGGCCATAGAGGCTGCCGTAGCTGGCGTGGGGATTATCTATTTATTTGAGGACTGGTTAAGGCCCTATTTGATCCGAGGCGAGTTGGAGCCAGTGCTCGAAGCCTGGTGGCCGCAGTTTTCCGGGCCCTATCTCTATTATTCCGACCGCCGATTCATACCCGCGCCATTGCGGGCATTTATCGATTTTATCAAACAGGCGCAGGACCACGGCTGACAGGGCCGGTGGGGTTAGATCAGGCGATGCTCATGTATTTTGATGGTATTCATGATGCTGTCCATCATCACCTGCACCCGGTGGGGGAGCACGCCGCGTTGACGGTAAATAAGGTAAGCCTGCATATCGATGCAGCGCTCGCGCTCGATGCAAGGCAGCAGTGAACCTGATTCCAGCGCGGAAGCCACCGAGTAATAGGGGGCATAGACAATGCCCAGCCCCTGTTTAGCCAGTTCGATCGCCGGCAGGATATTGTCACAGATACTGGTGCCGTTGACCGCCACATCGACCAACTGGCCCTGCGAGTTGTAAAAGCTCCAGGTATTGCGGCTGCCGCCCAACACTCGCAGGGTAATACAACGATGTTGCGCCAGCTTGGTCGGCTCGATAAGCGGTGAGCGGGCAATATAATCCGGCGATGCGAATAAGCCAACGCGGAAACGGGTCAACGGCCGGGCTATCAGGCTTTCATTCTGCGGCTGGAAGAGGCTAATCAGTAAATCGCAGTCGCTATCAAAAACCGCACCGTATTTTTTCTCGCGTTCATCCGGGTTGCGGGTGACTAAATCGACGATCAGTTCGGGGGATCCACGCAGCAGGGGCGGCAGCAGATAACGGGTCAGGAAGGAGTGAATACCGATCGGCGCACCCAGGGTCACCATGCCGTTCAGGCTTTTTTTATAGGTGCCGGACATGTCGAGCAGGTCGTTATGCTCATCCAAAAGCTGAGCGGCACGGCGTAGAAATTGCTCACCGAACTCGGTTAATGACAGCGTTCGTGGACTGCGCAAAAAAAGCTCCAGGCCCAGCCGTCGCTCAAGTGCAGTCAGGGTGCGTGACACATTGGATTGCGGCATATCCAACAGCTGCGCTGCTTTGCTGACGCTGGCGGTTTCTGCGATGGTGCGAACGATCCTGAGCTCGTCAATCCTGAAGTCTTTTGATTTCACAGTGCGTACCAAACTGAGTTTTTATATCAAAAATGATATACATTTTTGCCGGTATTGTCATATGACTTATCACTGACCGGCGGGTATTCTTTTGGTCAATTATTTGCTATGCATTAAAATTGACATGGAAGATTATAATGAAAATAACCTGCGCGATAATTCTACCCTTGACGTTAACACTGATCGCCTGTTCGTCGTCGGTCACTGAAAAAGAGAAATACTCGACGTTTCTGCCTAATTATAATGATATTACCAAGAGCCAATCTGCTTCTGGTAAGGACGTATTATATTGGAAAGATAGTAACGTTGATTTTTCCAAATATAAATATTTGGTTTACCAACCGATGATCTATTTCCCACGGCCAAAACCTAGCGAGATGGTGAGCCAGCGTGCACTCGATAATATTCTGAGCTACACCAATCAGCAGTTCAGGCAGGCGATGGGCTCACACTTCATCCTGGAGGATGTACCGCGTGAAAATACGCTGATTTTCCGTGGGGCTATCACGGCTATCGATATGCAGAAGAAGGGGCTGCAGGTGTATGAAGTGCTGCCGATTACGCTGCTGGTTGCCGCAACGCAAAGCGTCACTGGCCACCGCACCATGGAAAGTGCCGTTTATATGGAAGGGGAATTTATCGATGCCTCAACCCACCAACCGGTGATCAAAGTGGTGAGGAAAGCCTCCGGAGAGAACCTGAATAATGAAAAGTCACAGTTAAAAGTGGCCGATGTTAAAAATGCCATCGATACCATTGCCAAAGATATTAAAGAATATAAAACCACATAAATATCGTTAAATAATTTAGCCTTACCAACCAGGATACTGCATGTTTCTAGATTACTTCGCTTTAGGGGTATTGATCGCCGTATTTTTAATTTTATTTTACGGTGTGATCATTATCCACGATATTCCTTATCTGCTGGCCAAGAAACGGCAGCATCCTCATCAGGATGCCATTCATGTGGCGGGCTGGGTCAGTCTGTTTACCCTGCATGCCATTTGGCCACTGCTGTGGATTTGGGCGACATTATATCGACCGGAACGGGGTTGGGGGATGGCCGACAAGCCTGAGCAACCTGACGTGCTGCAGGCGCGAATAAATCAGCTCGAAGGTGAGTTGCAGCGTATGCAGCTACAGGTTGCCGAACAACGCTTGTCGTCCAACAAAGGTTAAGCAAACAGTATGGATCTCTTAATTATCCTCAGCTACGTCGCGCTGAGCTACGGCGTATTCAAACTGTTCCGTATCCCGGTCAATAAATGGACGGTACCGACAGCGGTGCTCGGCGGTATTTTTATTGTGGGCGCCTTAATTCTGGGCATGAACTACAACCACCCTTATACCTACCGGGCGCAGAAAATCGCCATTTCAGTGCCGATCGTCCCGCAAGTCTCGGGCGTGATTGTTGAGGTCACGGATAAAACCAATGTGCTGTTGCACAAAGGGGACCTGTTGTTTCGCCTTGACGATACCCGTTACCGCGCTCGCTTAAGCAAGCTGCAGGCGGAACTTGCTGGCGCAGAAGCGGATGTGCGGGCGCGCCAGGCTACATTAAATGAGTCTGCCGCGAATGTTCAGCGGGTGAATGCTGAGTATGAACGGGCCCGCAAGGATTATCAGCGCTATGCCAAAGGCGCGACCATGGCGGTTAATCCTTTTTCCGAGCAAGATATCAGCCATGCGCAGCAACAGTTCCAGGCACAATCTGCCGCATTGCAGGCTGCCAGGGCACAGCATCAGCAGGCTAAGGAACAACTTTCTGGTCGTTATAACGGCGAAGATGCGCATATTGCCGGCCTGAAATCGCAGATTGCCGAGGCGACTTATAACCTGGAACAAACCATTGTTCGCGCACCGAGCGACGGTTATGTCACTCAAGTGCTGGCCAGACCGGGCACCACGGCAGTGCGCTTGCCTTTCAAGCCGGTGATGATTTTTATTCCGCAGCAAAAGCGACAGGTGGTGGCGGTATTCCGTCAAAACTCGATCCTGCGTTTAACCCAGGGTGATAAGGCCGAGGTGGTCTTTAACGGCTTGCCGGGCAAAATCTATGGCGGCTCGGTAACGCGAGTGCTGCCCGTGGTGCCGGACGGCAGCTATCAGGCCAGCGGCGTATTGCAGGGATTAAATGCCGGCGCCCAGCAGGAAGGGGTCTACGTGATGATCGATCTGGATCCTACTGCGGATCTCGACAAACTGCCCGATGGCGTGACTGCCCAGACCGCAGTGTATACCGAGCACTTTGAGCACCTTTCCATTATGCGCAAAGTCCTGCTGCGGATGACCAGCTGGATGCACTATCTCTATTTGGATCACTAGCCGTTATCTGTTTACAGACACAAAAAAGCCCGCAACGTGAATTGCGGGCTTTTTCGTTATTGTCACCGGATCTATCTGGTATCACCGGTGACCTATTTGGTGGAGCTGGGGGGATTTGAACCCCCGTCCGGAATTACTACACCGTCGGCACTACATGCTTAGTCCAATCTTCACATTCGCCGGTCAGCTGCGGATGGACACGCCACTAACAAACTAGCCTGATTGGGTTTAACGCTTCAGCCCCAGGCAGGACATCCACGCGATCTCTTTTGGGTTTGACCTCTCTTGATCCCCGTCCTAAGAGCGGAGGCTAGGGAGAGAGGGAATCTTCAGTTTCTTAGGCTGATTAAGCTGCTAAAGCAGCAGATTCGAATTGCGAGTCGTTTGCAATTATTTTTTTTGCGGCTTTTTACGAGGCAAACCGCCCCTCGGCATGCTCCTAAGGCCTCACAATCCCGTCGAATCCAGAATCAGCCCCAAGTTACGTCGCGCAGTATAACAGAAGTTTATCCCATTAAGCCAGAGGCTTATCGGTTGGCGTGCTTCATGATACGGGATTTCGCCGTCTGCCATTCACGATCTTTGATGTCATCGCGCTTATCGTGTTCTTTCTTACCTTTGGCTACGCCGATTTTGATCTTGGCCCAGGCATTTTTCCAATACATGGACAAGGCAACCACGGTGTAACCGTCACGGTTTACACGGCCGAGCAGTGAGTCCAGCTCACGCTTTTTCAGCAGGAGTTTACGGGTACGTGTCGGATCGCAGACCACATGAGTAGAAGCTACGTTGAGCGGTGAGACAGTGGCGCCAAACAGGTAGGCTTCACCATCGCGAAAGGTCACGTAGCTGTCACTGATGTTGGCTTTGCCGGCACGCAGCGATTTGACTTCCCACCCTTGCAGAGACAGGCCCGCTTCGAATTCTTCCTCAATGGCGTATTCGAAACGCGCGCGCTTGTTTTGCGCAATGGTGGCAGAGCCGGGTTTGTGTGCTTTTTTCTTTGTCATAGTGTGTTCATTATACTGGATGCGTCAGCGAAAGAAATCCTTTCCCGCTGAGCACCTGCGCAATTTTTCGCATTTTTGGCCTCTGTGTTGCATAGCAGATTTTTTGTTTGCCGATAGATAAATGGTATGATTTGTATGTTTTGTGTCTCACAGGAAATGATATGCCCCAGATCAGTCGATCTGCGTTAGTGCCATTCAGCGCCGAGCAGATGTATCAGTTGGTTAACGATGTTCATTCTTATCCCGATTTTCTGCCAGGTTGCACCGGTAGCCGGGTGATTAACGCGTCCAACAATGAAATGACCGCCGCGGTGGATGTTGCCAAAGCCGGTATCAGTAAAACTTTTACCACGCGCAACACGCTGCTGGATAACCAGAGCATCAATATGCAACTGGTTGATGGTCCGTTCCGCAAGCTGATGGGGGGCTGGCACTTCACGCCGCTCAGTCCGGAAGCCTGCAAGGTTGAGCTGCACCTGGATTTCGAATTTACCAACAAACTGATCGAGTTGGCGTTCGGCAAGGTGTTTAAAGAGCTGGCGGGTAACATGGTGCAGGCATTCACCCAGCGGGCGAAAGAGGTTTACAGTGTCTGAGATACGGGTCGAGGTGGTTTACGCCTTGCCGGAACGTCAGTATCTGCGCAACGTCACGTTGGCCGAGGGCAGCAGCGTTGAGCAGGCGATTGTCGCCTCCGGGCTGCTGGAGCTGCGTGGTGACATTGATCTGCAAAGTAACAAGGTGGGTATCTATAGCCGACCGGCCAAGTTGGGTGATGTGCTCAATGATGGCGACCGGGTGGAAATTTATCGCCCCTTGATTGCCGACCCCAAAGAGCTGCGCCGCCAACGGGCAGAGAAGGCAAAAAAATAAGGCGCTGAATGCGCCTTGTTTTTTATCAGAATTTTATCTTCCGAGTTGCAGCCTGGTACTGTCATGAAGAACTTGACGCGTCCCTCACGGGCCGGACGATAGTTCCTGCGCGGATTACTTGGTCAGCGCTGGCTTGTTCTGAATATCGGTCAATACACCCGCGCTGTTAAAGGTCAGCGTCAGGGTTTGTTGGGTGATATTTTCATGACCAGGTTGCTGGCGGAACACATAGAACCACGTCTGAGTACCGAACGGGTCCTGCAACATTGGGGTTCCCAATGTATAAGCGACCTGTTGCTGGGTCATACCTTTTTGGATTTTAGCTACGTCGGTTGACGTCAGGTAGTTCCCTTGGTTGATGTCAGGCCGGTAAACCACCTTCTCAAAAGTAGAACAGCCTGCAGTCAGCATCACAAGAACCACAGCGGCGGCAGTCAGCGTTTTACAGCGCATAGTAATCACATTCCTTTAGGGCATAGGATGCCGATGATAATAGACCTTGCAGCCGTTGGAAACCCTTATACCCTTCATCTTTCAAGTTGTAGCTGTGTTGGCTTCCTACTCTCACCCCAGTCACTTAGTTATCTAAGCTCCTGGGGATTCACTGAGTTGCCGCCTTGCTACAGCTTGAAATCTATTGGGTAAACAGCGCCAAAGTCAGACCTCAGGAAAGTGAAAAAGTTGAGCTTTTCTATGCAGCAAGCAGTTCTTTTGCGTTTGCCAGGGTGTTTCGGGTGACTTCACTGCCGCCGAGAAGGCGCGCCAATTCTTGCAAACGGGCACGTTTATCCAGGGATGACATCTGTGTTTCGGTTTCGGTGCCGTCGGTCTGTTTGCTGACAAACAGATGCTGATGCCCACAACCTGCCACCTGCGGCAAGTGAGTAACGCACATCACCTGGGTTGATTCCCCCAACTGGCGCAGCAGGCGGCCGACGATGGCGGCGGTTGGGCCGCTGATACCTACGTCCACTTCGTCGAAAATCAGCGCCGGTGTTTCCATCTTGCGGGCGGTAATCACCTGGATTGCCAGCGCGATGCGCGACAGCTCGCCGCCAGAGGCTACTTTCGCCAAGGCCTGCAGCGGTTGGCCCGGGTTGGTGGAAACGCAGAACTCGGTACGGGTCGCGCCTTCAGCACTCAAATATTGCGGCTCGAAGCGCACATCGATATTGAATTTGCCGTGTGGCATGGAAAGCGCCTGCATGCTGTCGGTAATCAACGTAGTCAGTTCGGCGGCATAATGCTGGCGTTTCTGATGCAGTTGCTCTGCCAGCAACAGCGCTTGCTGATGATGCAACGTGACCGCCTCGGCCAGGTGTTCGTGGTCGTTTTCTTGCTGTGACAACAGTTGTTGTTCATCCAGCATTTGCTGGTGCAACTGCGGCAGTTCTTCTGGCGCGACGTGGTGTTTACGTGCCAGGTTAATTTGGCGCGACAGGCGCTGTTCCAGTTCTTGCAGGCGGTTTGGGTCTAAATCCATGCGATCGGCATAGTGGCGCAGTTCATCGCTGGCTTCACTGATTTGGATTGACGCCTCTTCCAGCATATCCAGCAGGCCACTGAGCTTTTCATCCATACTGACCAGCTCAACCAGCAGGTGTTTGGCGGTGTAGAGCTGGCTCAGCATATTGTTTTCTTCGCTATCAGCCAATAATTGCAGGGTTTGCTGGCTGATGGTCAGCAACTGGCCGCTGTTGGCCAGGCGTTTGAATTCAGTATCGATTTTTTCAAACTCACCGGCCTGCGGCGCAAACTCGTTCAGCTCTTTCAATTGGTATTGCAGCAGCTGTTTGCGTGCGTCACGTTCGATGGACTGTTGCTGATGGTGGGCCAGTTCGCGACAGCTCTGATGCCAGCGCTGGTAAGCCTGCTGCATTTGCGCCAGCAGGGCAGGTTCGTCGGCGTAGGCGTCGAGCAGTTGTTTTTGGTGCTCAGGCTTGAGCAGTAACTGGTGGGCATGCTGGCCGTGGATTTGAATCAGGCGCTGGCCGAGTTCGCGCAGTTGCGAAAGCGGTACGGCGGTACCGTTGATAAAGCCACGTGAGCGGCCGTCGGCGTTGATCACCCGGCGCAGCAGGCACTCATTGCTGTCGTCCAGCTGGTTCTGCTCGAGCCACTGTCTTGCAGAAGGGGTGTCCGCCAGTGAGAAGCGGGCGCAGATATCGGCACGGGCGGCTCCCAGCCGAACGACATTACCGTCGGCGCGATTACCGAGGCACAGCCCCAGCGCGTCGATGGCAATCGATTTGCCGGCGCCGGTTTCACCGGTAATCGCCGTCATACCCGGTTGAAAATCAATTTCCAACTCACGAACGATAGCAAAATTGCTGATGGTCAATTGCGCCAGCATGGGAACCTTCCTGTGTATAAACACATAACTGTAGTTTCATACAGTATAGACTGGTTTTATATACAGTAAAGAGGCTGGCGCAGTTTTTAGAATAATTTTTTTGACCAGCCCAGCTTGGTGCTTAACGTGTTGAAATAGCTGTAGTCCTTTGGATGAATAAGATTCAAATGGAAATCACTACGGCGTATCAATACCTCTTCACCTTCCTGGATCGGCAACGCGATTTGGCTGTCGCAGCTGATTTCCAGATCGCTGCCAATTTGCGAAAACTTCAGCCGGATGGTGCTGTTGCCGTTGATCACCAATGGGCGAGCCGAAAGGGTGTGCGGGAACATCGGCACCAGCGCGATGGCCTCCAGCGAGGGCGTCAGGATCGGCCCACCGGCAGAGAGTGAGTAGGCGGTCGAACCGGTCGGGGTGGCGATGATCAAGCCGTCGGAGCGCTGGGAGAAGGCGAAACGATCGTCGATATACACTTCGAACTCAATCATGTGCGCCACTTTACCGGGGTGCAACACCACTTCGTTAATCGCGGTGCTGATGCGGCACTGCTGGTTCTCTTTGTGCACGATGGTTTCCAGCAGGAAGCGCTGTTCATCGATGTATTCGCCTTCCAGCACGTTGGCCAATTGCTGCAATGCGTTGTCAGGATCAAGATCGGTCAGGAAGCCGAGATTACCGCGGTTAACACCGATCACTTTAATGTCGTAGCGTGCCAGCACGCGTGCAGCGCCCAGCATATTACCGTCGCCGCCGACCACCACGGCCAGGTCGGCCTTTTGGCCAATCTCTGCCAGGCTACCGGTCACGGCGTCTTGCAGCCCCAAATCCTTGGCTATCTGCCGTTCAACCATCACTGAATAGCCTCGGGCGACCAACCAGTGAAATAACATCTCATGCGTTGCCAGCGCCGAAGGGTGACGCGGGTGGCCAACAATGCCAATACAGGCGAATTTTTTATTCATTGTTGTGATTTTCCTCACCGGGACCAGTTTATGCCCCACATTGTGACCGGTTGACTTGAAACCCCGGTTTTGATCCCCATAATAAGCCAAGTTGCGAGATTAATGCTAAAACGCGGAGATATTCATGAGTAGTAAAGAACAGAAGACGCCAAACGAGCAAGTCTCGGAAGAAATGGAACAGCAGGAAGTCTTGCCGGAAGCGGCTGAGGGCGTCGATCTGCGGGATGAGCGCATTGCTGAGCTGGAAGCTCAACTGGCCGAAGCCCAGCAGCATGAACGCGACAGCCTGCTGCGTGCCAAAGCGGAAATGGAAAACGTCCGTCGCCGCACCGAGCTGGATATTGAAAAAGCGCACAAATTTGCTCTGGAGAAATTCTCCGGTGACCTGCTGCCGGTGCTTGATAACCTGGAGCGTGCGTTGGATCTGGCGGATAAAAACAATCCGGAACTGACGGCGATGATCGAAGGTATCGAACTGACGCTGAAGTCCCTGCAGGACGTCGTGCGTAAGTACGGTATCGAAATCGTTGGCGACACTAACGTGCCGTTCAACCCGGAAGTGCACCAGGCGATGAGCCTGATGGAATCTGCCGATCACCAGCCAAATCACGTAATGATGGTGATGCAGAAAGGCTATACGCTGAATGGTCGTCTGCTGCGCCCGGCGATGGTTGCGGTTTCCAAAGCCAAGGCTTAAGCGAAATTAAGTAAAGAAAAGGCACCTCCGGGTGCCTTTTTTGCGTCTGAATCAGGCCTGCGGCAGTTGCGGCAACCAGTCGATAGGCTTTAGCCCCTGTTGTTCCAACAGCTGGTTGGCCTGCGAGAAGTGATGGCAGCCGAGGAAACCACGGTGGGCGGAAAGCGGCGAAGGGTGCGGCGCTTTCAATACGTGGTGACGGTTGCTGTCGATAAAGTTGCCTTTCTTCTGGGCATGCGCGCCCCACAGCAGGAACACCACACCTTCGCGATTTTCATTCAATGCGGCGATCACCTTGTCGGTAAAGGTCTCCCAGCCCAGCTTGGCATGAGAGTGCGCCTGGCCGCCTTCAACGGTCAACACCGTGTTCAGCAGCAGCACGCCCTGTTCCGCCCAGCTTTGCAGGCAGCCGTGGCTGGGGCGCTCAAAACCCGGGATATCCGTTGCCAGCTCTTTATACATATTCACCAGCGAAGGGGGCGCAGGCACGCCAGGGAGCACCGAGAAAGACAGACCATGGGCCTGATTCGGGCCGTGATAGGGATCCTGACCGAGGATCACCACCTTCACGTCTGCCAGTTCGGTATAACGAAAGGCGTTGAACACGTCTTTTTGTGGTGGGTAAATGGTCTTACCGGCCTGGCGTTCAGCGGCAACAAAGGCAAGCGTTTCATGAAAATAGGGCTGCTCTTTCTCCTTGCCGATGACATCATGCCAGGTGAGGGAGGTGGACATAAACGCTCTCCTTTGTTTTCGTTAACAATTCACTGGGCATAGCTTACCGTTTAGCTCCACACAGTGAAACTCGCTTTTATCCTGGCGTTATCGCGATAGATGCAAAAATTGTTGATAATTTACAAAAATAATTGCGAAGTGCTTTGTGGGGAAAATTGACATAAAACATAAACTTGCCCCTTGTCGCCGTGTGGGTACCCCGTGAAAATTGACTTTAATCAAAGAATTGCCCTGGCCAGACTGGTATACAGAACAACAAGACAACAATGGTTTTACCAAATGGCCGAAACCAGGATTGGTTTTTTCTCGAAGTAGAATTTTTCGCCCTTGTACGGAGGCAACAAAATGATTACTGGTATTCAAATCACTAAAGCGAACGACCAGGCGCTACTGAACTCTTTCTGGCTGCTGGATGATGAAACATCCGAAGCCCGCTGCGTTTGCGCTAAAGCCAAATACACAGAAGACCAGGTCGTACCGGTCAGCGATCTGGGCCAGATCGAGTACCGTGAAGTGCCGCTGGAAATGCAATCTACCGTGCGCGTGGAAGGTGGGCAGCACCTGAACGTGAACGTACTGCGTCGTGAGACGCTGGAAGATGCGGTTAAGCACCCAGAAAAATACCCGCAATTGACCATTCGTGTGTCCGGCTATGCGGTGCGTTTCAACTCGCTGACGCCAGAACAACAACGTGACGTGATTACACGTACCTTTACAGAAAGCCTGTAATTACCCGCGTGGTTAATAAGGGAGCTTCGGCTCCCTTTTTTATTGCTGTACTCGCCAGAAACTGAACCCGGATCACATTCCTCGCAAAGATAATCGCCCGAATTACAGAACTGCTCCGACCTGCCGATAGCTAAAGCAGCACCCATTGGGGTGCGGCATAGATAAGTCTATCGACAAGGAGTCGGCATGAGTATGTCTTTGAGTTTTACCTCTGCGGTGAGTTCCGCGGCCATCCAGCCCCCAGTGGCGCGCGCGTTGCCCGAACCACCGAGTTCACCTCAGCTCACAGAAACCCCACCGACCAAGGCACCGGCGTCCACGCTTTCCACTAACAGCCTGAATGCGCAGCACCTGCTGAATACGCTGGTGAGCGATATGTCGGCCGCTGCACCGGTGGCTGCTAATCAGGGCGTGACGCGTGGGCAACAGTCCCAGCAAGGGGACTATACCCTGGCGTTATTGGCTAAAGACGTTTACAGCATCACCGGCCAGGGTGTTGACGGATTTAGCCGGTTGAGCGACAGCGCCTTGCTCGGCGCAGGCATTGATCCCGCCAGCCTGCATGACTCGGCATCGGGTTTTCAGGCCGGCATTTACAGCGATAATCAGCAATATGTATTGGCCTTCGCGGGTACCAATGATATGCGCGATTGGCTGAGCAATGTGCGGCAGGCAACCGGTTATGATGATGTGCAGTACAATCAGGCGGTCGCGGTTGCCAAAAGCGCCAAGGCGGCGTTTGGTGATGCGTTGGTGATTGCCGGCCATTCGTTAGGGGGCGGTCTGGCGGCAACGGCGGCGCTGGCGACCGGCACGGTAGCGGTCACCTTTAACGCTGCGGGCGTGTCCGATTACACGCTGAACCGTATGGGGATCGATCCGGCAGCGGCGAAACAGGATGCGCAAGCCGGCGGCATCCGCCGTTACAGCGAGCAATACGACATGCTGACCGGCACACAGGAATCCACTTCGCTGATCCCGGACGCTATTGGGCATAAAATCACGTTGGCCAATAACGATACTCTGAGCGGCATTGACGACTGGCGGCCAAGCAAACATGTGGATCGCAGCCTGACCGCGCACGGTATCGATAAGGTGATCGGTTCGATGGCGGAGCAAAAGCCCTGGGAGGCGAAAGCCAATGCCTGACAGGCGACGAGTACGGCAGGCGTTAATTATCGCCATGCTGTTGCTGACGGCGATCGCCGGTTTGTTGATGATGGCTAAGGAACAACAGATGAATCAGGATATCTCTCCGTTCAACGGACACGGCAATGCGGCGCTGGCTCAGGCGGTGGCGCGCGGTGATGTGCAGAGTATTGCCGAACAGGCCACCCAGGGGCGACTGCGCGAGCAGGGCGACCGTCAGGTCACTTTGCTGCAATGGGCGATACTGTCGCAGCAACCGTCAAGTCTGGGCTCACTGCTAGAGCTGGGGGCCGATGCCGCCACGCCGGGGCTGGATGGCAACAGCGCACTGCATACCGCTGCGGCGGTGCAGGATCCGCAGTATTTGCGGCTGTTGCTGGAGCAGGGTGTAGCGGTTAACCCGCGTAATGCGGTGACCGGTGCCACGCCGCTGGCGGCTGCGGTGTTGGCGGGGCGAGAGGAGCAACTGCGGCTGCTGTTGGTCTCTGGGGCGGATGTTACGCTGAGCGATCGGCTGGGGGATACACCTTTGCACGTAGCGGCAAAAATCAATGCACCGCAATTGGCGTTGATGCTATTGCAGGCCGGGGCCGATGCCAAAGCCCGCAACCAGCAGGGAGTGACCTTCCAGTTCTATTTCTCACAGACCCCGACGTCGTTGCAAAGTGAAGAAATGCGCGATCGTTACCGTCAACTGAATGCCTGGCTGAAAGCCCATCAGCAGGCGACGCATTACGTGCAGCCGTAACGGGCATAAAAAAACCGCCTTCAGGTCAATGGAGGCGGTTTTTATTCACTACGGCAGCATTATTTCGCGCCATTGCCCTCAGGCTTGGCCTTTGGCTGGCGGCGTTTGCCGACGTTTTTCGCATCGCGATGGCGCACTTTCACCTTGGCTTTTTCTTTGTTCTTTTCTTTGTCGACAGCGCGCTTGGCTATCACCTTCTTGGAAGGTTTGCCGTTGCTTTTTTCGCTTGGCACTTTGGTTGATGGACGCAGCTCTTCGATCACCCGCGCTTTCAGCGGCTCGTTCAGGTAACGGCCCACTTTGCCCAACAGCAGGTGGTCGTGTGCCTCAACCAGCGAGATGGCGGTGCCTTTGCGTCCGGCACGACCGGTACGGCCGATGCGGTGCAGGTAGGTATCCGCAGTGCGCGGCATGTCGAAGTTGAACACGTGGGTGATATCCAGGATATCCAGACCACGAGCGGCAACGTCGGTAGCGACCAGCACGTTGACCCGGCCGTCCATCATGCGTTTTACCGCTTCGTTACGCTTGGCCTGCACCATTTCACCTTCTAGGTAACAGGTGTTGATGCCCGCCTCGCGCAGCCAGGCTGCCAGTTCATGCACGCGCTCACGCTTACGCACGAAGATCACGGATTTCTGCACGTCCGGTTGCTGCAGCAAATGCACCAACAGGGCGGTTTTGTGCACTACGTCGTCTGCACGGTAGTACCACTGCAGGATCTTTTTGCGCTCGCGGCGTGACGGGTCAGCTTCGACTTCTACCGGCTCTTTCAGAATGCGTTCGGCGAATTCGCGGATGGCATCGCCTTCCAGCGTCGCGGAGAACAGCAGGGTCTGGTTACGCCAGCGGGTCTCGGCAGAAATCGTTTCGATGTCCTGCGCGAAGCCCATATCGAGCATACGGTCGGCTTCATCGAGGATCAGCGTTTCTACCGCGCGGCAGTCGAAGTTTTCTTCTTTAATGTACTGCAGCAGACGACCGGTAGTGGCAACGACCACGTCCTGGTTTTCGCTGAAGACTTCTGCGTGGTTCATATAAGCGACGCCACCGGTGATGGTAGCGATATCCAGCGAAGTATGAGCAGCCAGTTCACGTGCCTGATCGGCTACCTGCATCGCCAGCTCGCGTGTCGGGGTCAGGATCAGTACGCGCGGTGGGCCGGACTTCTTGCGTGGGAAGTCGAGCAGATGTTGCAATACCGGCAGCAAAAATGCAGCGGTCTTGCCGGTGCCGGTCGGCGCCGAACCCAATACGTCGCGCCCATCCATCGCAGGCGGGATCGCCTCGGCTTGAATGGCGGTTGGGCGTTCGTAGCCTTTATCGCGCAGGGCGTTTATCAGGCGTTCATCGAGTTCGAGCTCGGAAAAATTGGTTACTGTCATGGTCTACCTCTACTTGGGGCGCCGATTATAGACGGGTTGGCCGCGTTCTTCACCTATTTAAGCGGAAAGCATGTCTTTTCCCAAAAATCAGATTGCCTTATGCTACGCGAGTTTTGTATTCAGGTGGTTATTGTGAGCACTCAATCGAAAGCGAATTTTACTCCGCGTCGCGGCGGTTTTACCTTCAAACAATTTTTTGTTGCCCACGACCGCTGTGCAATGAAAGTGGGCACCGACGGCGTGTTGCTCGGCGCATGGGCACCCTTGGCGCAGGCGCAACGAATGCTGGATATCGGCAGCGGCAGCGGATTGATCGCGCTGATGCTGGCGCAGCGGTCGGCCGAGAACGTGCTGATCGACGCGGTGGAACTGGACGAGGCCGCTGCCGCACAGGCACGTGACAACGTGCAGGAATCCCCCTGGCCGCAGCGCATTCAGGTCCACGCACAGGACATTCATCATTTTGCCCAGCATCATGCCGGTGAATATGATTTGATCGTCAGTAACCCGCCGTATTTCGAGCCGGCGGTTGCCTGCCGTGACCAGGCGCGCCACAACGCACGCTATACCGAAACCCTGACCCACGATGCTCTGTTGGCCAGTGCGGAGCAGTTGATCGCACCAAAGGGGACATTTTGCGTAGTGCTGCCCCATGACATTGGTGGCGCTTTCGAAAGCAATGCACAGCTACGTGGCTGGCATACTGCGCAGCGGCTGAATGTCAGCGATCGCGCGGATACGCCAATGCATCGGATATTATTGGCCCTGACGCGTCAGCCCGCCGAACAAGAAACCGAACAGAAGCTGGCTATCAAGTTGGACGATGGCAGTTACACCGATGATTTCCGCCGTCTGATTACCGATTTTTACCTGTTCTACTGAAATGAACAGGGCACCTTTATGGGTGCCCTGACGGTATCATTATGGTTGCAGGATGGTCGGTAGCGCTTCCGGCAGCAGATCCGGGTAGTCCAGCGTGTAGTGCAACCCGCGGCTTTCTTTACGCTCCATGGCGCTGCGGACGATTAATTCTGCCACCTGCACCAAATTACGCAGTTCCAACAGGTTGTTGGAGATGCGGAAGTTGGCGTAGTACTCGTCAATTTCTGCCTGCAACGTATTGATGCGGCGCAGCGCGCGCTCCAGTCGTTTTGTGGTGCGCACGATCCCCACGTAGTCCCACATAAACAGCCGCAGCTCATGCCAGTTGTGCTGGATCACCACTCGCTCATCGGCATCATCCACCCGGCTTTCATCCCACTGCGGTAGCTGTTTGGCCAGCTTGATAAACGGCAGACGCGTCATGATGTCTTCTGCCGCCGACCAGCCATAAACCAGGCATTCCAGCAGTGAGTTTGACGCCATGCGGTTGGCCCCGTGCAGGCCGGTGTAGCTAACCTCGCCAATGGCGTACAGCCCGTCCAGATCGGTGCGACCGTGCTGATCGACCATCACGCCGCCACAGGTATAGTGCGCTGCGGGGACGATAGGGATCGGCTGGCTTGTCAGGTCAAAGCCCAGCGTCAGCAGTTTTTCATGGATCATCGGGAAATGCTGGGTAATGAATTCGGCTGGCTTATGGCTGATGTCCAGATACATGCAGTCCGCACCCAGACGCTTCATTTCATGGTCGATGGCGCGTGCCACGACGTCTCGCGGTGCCAGTTCGCCGCGTGGGTCAAAATCGGGCATAAAGCGGCTGCCGTCCGGGCGCTTCAGATAAGCCCCTTCACCGCGTAACGCTTCGGTCAGCAGGAAGTTACGTGCCTGCGGGTGGAACAGGCAGGTCGGGTGGAACTGGTTGAATTCAAGGTTGGCGACCCGGCAACCGGCGCGCCAGGCCATGGCGATGCCGTCTCCGGAAGAGATATCCGGGTTGGTGGTGTATTGATACACCTTGGCCGCACCACCGGTCGCCAGCACGACCGTTTTGGCGCGGTAAGTTTCTACCTGCTCCCGTTCGCGGTTCCAGACATAGGCGCCGACCACGCGACGGGTGCCCGGCAGGCCAATTTTGTTTGAGGTGATCAGATCGACCGCATTACGGCGTTCCATCACGCAAATATTCGGGTGGTTGCTTGCTTTCCCAACCAGGGTGGTCTCTACTTCTTTGCCAGTAGCATCAGCGGCATGCAGGATACGGCGATGGCTGTGCCCGCCTTCCCGCGTCAGGTGGTAATGTGCCTCGCCCTGAGCGTTGACCTCGGTGTCGAACAAGACTCCCTGATCGATCAACCACTGCACGCAGTGGCGAGCATTGCCGGCGATAAACTCAACGGCGTCTTTGTCACACAGGCCGGCTCCGGCAATCAAAGTGTCATCAACGTGTGAGGCAATGCTGTCCGTTTCATCGAAAACCGCGGCGATCCCGCCTTGGGCATAAAAGGTGGCGCCTTCGTTGAGTGGCCCCTTGCTGAGTACGGTAACCTTGCAATGCTGCGCCAGGCGCAACGCCAGTGACAGGCCGGCAGCACCGCTGCCGACGATCAGTACATCGCTAACATGTTCAGATGATGGTTGCATAGCGTATGATGTGTGCAGAAGAAGAGTGAAATTCATGTTAGCCTAATTGTCCGGGCAAAAGCCACGGATGGGTGACATCAACATAAAAAACAATGGCAATACGGAACTTCGTGTTCTGTATGAACTCCAAGCGAGTGCTTGCTCAGGAAAATAATGTATGGCTGGCAGTACAATTTTACGCGTGGAGACGGATTTGGGGAGAGTTTACCTCGGATGAGCGAGCAGTTAACGGATCAAGTTCTGGTTGAGCGGGTCCAAAAGGGCGATCAGAAATCGTTTAACTTACTGGTGATTCGTTACCAGCATAAAGTGGCGAGTCTCGTTTCCCGGTATGTACCGCAGGGCGATGTGCCGGATGTGGTACAGGAGTCGTTTATTAAAGCCTATCGCGCACTGGAATCATTCCGTGGGGATAGCGCTTTCTATACCTGGTTGTATCGAATTGCTGTGAATACGGCAAAAAATTATTTGGTGGCTCAGGGCCGTCGTCCGCCATCCAGCGATGTGGATGCCAACGATGCCGAAAATTACGAAAGTGCGGGCGCACTGAAAGAAATTTCGAACCCTGAGAACTTAATGTTGTCAGAAGAACTGAGACAGATAGTTTTCCGTACCATTGAGTCTCTCCCTGAGGATCTTCGCATGGCGATTACCCTGCGGGAGTTGGATGGTCTAAGCTACGAAGAAATAGCTGCCATCATGGATTGCCCGGTCGGAACCGTACGTTCGCGTATTTTCCGCGCCAGGGAGGCTATCGATAATAAAGTTCAACCGCTGATTCAACGTTAGCAATGGCGAACACAGGAAGGGTACTTAGGCATGCAGAAAGAAAAGCTTTCCGCTCTGATGGATGGAGAATCGCTCGACAGCGAGCTACTGAGTTCATTGTCTAAAGACAGGGCGCTTCAACAAAGCTGGCAGAGCTATCACCTGATACGTGACACACTACGGGGTGATATCGGACAAGTCATGCATCTCGATATCGCAGATCGTGTTGCTGCTGCACTTGAGAAAGAACCTGCACGTCTGGTTCCTTCTGCAGTTCCAGAATCTCAGCCGCAACCGCACACCTGGCAGAAAATGCCGTTCTGGCACAAAGTTTGCCCTTGGGCTAGCCAGATCACACAGATTGGTATGGCGGCCTGCGTGTCGCTGGCGGTGATTGTAGGCGTACAGCAATACAATCAACCGGCTGCACAATCTGGCGCTGCTGAATCACCGGCGTTCAATACCCTGCCGATCATGGGGCAGGCGTCACCGGTTAGCCTTGGCGTGCCGGCAGACAGTTTCTCCACTGGCAGCGGTCAACAGCAGCAGGTGCAGGAACAACGCAAACGTATTAACGCTATGCTGCAAGATTATGAGTTGCAACGTCGTTTGCATTCTGATCAGTTGCAGCTTGAGCAAAGCACCCCACAACAGGCTGCCGTTCAGGTACCAGGAACTCAGTCTTTAGGAATGCAACAGCAGTAATGAAGCAACTTTGGTTCTCCGTCTGTCTATTGACGGGCAGCCTGCTCTACTCAAACATCGCCCCGGCGCAGCCCTCTGCGTCCGGGGCGTTGTTACAACAGATGAGCAGTGCCAGCCGTTCGCTCAATTATGAACTCGCCTATATCAGCATCAGCAAGCAGGGGATCGAATCGCTGCGCTACCGCCACGCGATGATCGACCAGCAGCCGCTCGGCCAATTACTGCATATGGACGGCCCACGCCGTGAAGTACTGCAGCGCGGCGGGGGGATCAGCTATTTCGAACCCGGCCTGGAGCCCTTCACGCTGTCTGGCGATCACATCGTCGATGCGTTGCCGGCCATTGTTTATGCTGATTTTGACCGCCTGGCGAAATATTACGATTTCATCTCCGTCGGCAGCACCCGCATTTCCGATCGTCCCTGCGAAGTGATCCGCGTGGTGGCTCGCGATGGTTCACGCTATAGCTATATTGTCTGGATGGATGAAGCCACCAAGCTGCCGCTGAGGGTGGATTTGATCGACCGCGACGGCGAAACGCTGGAGCAATACCGGGTGATTTCGTTCGTGGTCGGGCCGCAGGTGCAAAGTGCAATGGAGGGGCTGATCAAGGCTAGCCTGCCACCGTTGTTGTCGCTTCCTGCAGTGGATAAAATCAAGCTGAGCTGGAGCACGGGCTGGTTACCGGCTGGGGTGGATGAAATTGCACGTAATCGCCGCAAACTGCCGAACGTGACTGAGCCTGTTGAATCGCGGCTCTACAGCGATGGTCTGTTCAGCTTCTCGGTTAACGTCAGCCCTGCGGGCAGCGGTGCCGGTCAGCAGTATTATCGTCAGGGGCGTCGCACTATCCAGACCGAAGTCCGTAACGGCAATGAGATCACTATCGTTGGCGAATTGCCGCCGGCGACGGCTAAACGAATTGCTGACAGTATTTCCTTCAAGGTGCCACCACAATGATGAAAGAGTGGGCCACGGTTGTTTCGTGGCAACAAGGTGTTGCGCTGCTGCGCTGTGAGCCGAAAGCAGGATGTGGCAGTTGTACGGCCCGTTCTGGCTGTGGCGCACGCGCGTTGAATGAGCTGGTGCCGGAAACCGAACACCAACTGCAGGTGCGTATTGAGCAGCCGCTCGAGCCGGGCCAGCGGGTTGAGGTGGGTATTGCTGAAGGCAGCCTATTGCGTTCAGCCATGCTGGTTTATCTGACGCCGCTGCTGGGCATGATGCTGGGGGGCAGCCTGTTGCAATATTGGCTGGGCACCGATGCATCTGCCGCGCTGGGCGCACTGCTTGGCGGGGTTGCGGCCTTTATGCTGGCACGCAGTCTGGCACATCGTCTCGGTGAACAGGCGAATTACCAACCCATCGTTCTGCAAATTGGTTTACCGCCTGGGGCCATGCGCCTGCAGACGGAAAACTCACCTCAGCTTTAAAACTGCTGCCGCGTCATCGCCGGGTTATGGTAGGCGGTGATGCGGGTGTAGATCATATGTTCCAGCAGCGCGATAAACAGATCGGCGCTGAGCAGCGAAAAATATCCGATGGTAAATAACGCATTGCCCTGATTATCCAGCAGGCGAATGGTGCCGCGCTGCGGATTATTTTCCAGTTCGCGGATCTGCTCAATCGGGATAGATCCCTGTGCCGTGATCAGTGCCGTTGAGCTCAGACTCAGTGTTTGGGTTGACGGCCGTTTCCGCTGTCCAGGCAGTAATTGATTCAGCCAGCGAGCGCCGCAGCTGAGGTAGTGAAACGACAGCATTTCCCCCTGATACAGCGCATTTAAGGCTTGCGGCCCACGCTGTTGGATCTGCTGAGCGATAATGGTATCTGCCAGCCGCCAGGAATGGGAAACATTGCTGAATACCGGGCACCAGGGCTGTTCAACCGAGGTGCGAAAAGCCATCACATCGAATACCCCACCAAACAGACGCCCACCGCGAAAACGATAAATATCACCGATTTTTTCAAAGGGGATAAATCGTTCTTTATGACTATGCGGGTTAATCACCCGAACACCGTGCTCGTACAGGCGATAGGTCAACGTTGGCCGCAGACAATGGCGCAGCGCCAGCAGAATGCAGCCGAGTACAATAGTTGCTGCGCCGGTTTGCAGTAAGGTCAGTACCTCATTTTCATCCATGTTGCTCAGTAGTGGCAGTAACAGCAGTGCCGCACCGAGAGTTAACAACAGCGCTGCCGCTGCCAGAATGCCCCAATTGACCTTTGAAAAATCGTGCCGGCTCAGCATTGGCCCTTTATCGATCATTTTGCACCTTCCAATCAATACGCAGAGATAGGCTGATGAACCCCGGTGGGCATGCCGATGTAGTGCCCTGAATTATGTTTTATCGCGGTGTTCACCCACATTTCTATAGAAGCAGCCGGTCAGCGTATATCGGGTTTTTCCTAAAGCCTGGGGAGTGAAGTGCAATTCTAAGATGTTGATCCAGATATTATTTTATCCAGAATTAGGAGGGGGTTTATTGCGTTATTGGCGGTTATGTATTAACGCCCGATCCCGCAGGCGGCAGGTGAGGGGATAGGGGAAGGAAAGCTTGTCATAACTGACCGTTTTGACTGCGTTGGGTTTTGTTAACATCTGCTTTCATAACCCGGAGCGCCCTGTAACATTAAAGTGTACATAATAGAATGCCTTCACTGCACCGATCGCTAGGTTTTCAGTGTTGTGGCATGTAGAATGCAGCGATTCAGGCGCAAGACGGCCGAACCCATTCACTGTCGCTTTAGGTCCATGCGGGTTTCTATAGGCGAGTAATTCAGAAATACCAAGGCAGAAAAACTTTTATAATGAAGCATATACGAAATTTCTCCATTATTGCCCACATTGACCACGGTAAGTCGACGCTGTCCGACCGTATTATCCAAATTTGCGGTGGCTTGTCCGAACGTGAAATGGCCGCACAGGTGCTCGATTCTATGGATCTTGAGCGCGAGCGCGGCATCACCATTAAAGCGCAAAGCGTGACGCTGGATTATAAGGCGCAGGACGGCCAAACCTACCAGCTCAACTTTATCGACACGCCTGGACACGTTGACTTCTCCTACGAAGTTTCCCGTTCACTGGCCGCCTGTGAAGGCGCACTGCTGGTGGTCGATGCCGGGCAGGGCGTAGAAGCCCAGACGCTGGCTAATTGCTACACCGCACTGGATATGAATCTGGAAGTGGTGCCGGTACTGAACAAAATTGACTTGCCGGCTGCCGATCCCGATCGCGCTGCGCAGGAAATTGAAGATATCGTTGGCATCGACGCTACCGATGCGGTGCGTTGCTCGGCCAAAACCGGCGTCGGCGTGCCAGAAGTGCTCGAACGCCTGGTGCGTGATATTCCGGGCCCGGCAGGCGATCCGGAAGCGCCACTGCAGGCACTGATCATCGACTCTTGGTTCGATAACTACCTGGGTGTCGTTTCCCTGGTGCGCGTTAAGAACGGCACCATGCGCAAGGGCGACAAGATCAAGGTCATGAGCACCGGCCAAACCTATAATGCCGATCGCCTGGGCATCTTTACCCCGAAACGTGTCGATCGCGACGTGTTGAACTGTGGTGAAGTAGGCTGGTTGGTCTGTGCAATTAAAGACATCCTTGGCGCACCGGTGGGCGATACCCTGACACTGGCTCGCCAACCGGCTGACAAAGCCTTGCCGGGCTTCAAAAAAGTGAAGCCGCAGGTTTATGCGGGCCTGTTCCCGATCAGCTCCGACGACTATGAATCCTTCCGCGATGCGCTGGGCAAACTGAGCCTGAACGACGCCTCCCTGTTCTACGAGCCAGAGAGCTCCACCGCGTTGGGCTTCGGCTTCCGCTGTGGCTTCCTCGGCCTGCTGCACATGGAGATCATTCAGGAGCGTCTGGAGCGTGAATACGATCTGGAACTGATCACCACTGCGCCAACGGTAGTGTATGAAGTGGAAACCACCAGCAAAGAAACTATCTACGTTGATAGTCCATCCAAGCTGCCGCCACTGAATAACATCGAAGAGCTGCGTGAACCGATCGCCGAATGTCACATGCTGATGCCGCAGGAGTTCCTGGGTAACGTCATCACCCTGTGTATCGAGAAACGTGGTGTGCAGACCAACATGGTTTACCACGGTAACCAGGTTGCGCTGACCTACGAAATCCCGATGGCGGAAGTGGTGCTCGACTTCTTCGACCGTCTGAAATCCACCTCGCGTGGTTACGCGTCACTGGATTACAACTTCAAACGCTTCCAGACCTCTGACATGGTGCGTGTCGACGTGCTGATCAACAACGAGCGCGTGGATGCGCTGGCGCTGATCACTCACCGCGACAACTCGCAGTACCGTGGCCGTGAGCTGGTAGAGAAGATGAAAGAGCTGATCCCACGTCAGCAGTTCGATATTGCCATTCAGGCCGCTATCGGAACCCATATCATCGCGCGTGCTACGGTGAAACAGCTGCGTAAAAACGTTCTGGCGAAATGCTATGGCGGTGACGTCAGCCGTAAGAAGAAGCTGCTGCAGAAACAGAAAGACGGTAAGAAACGCATGAAGCAGGTCGGTAACGTAGAGTTGCCGCAAGAAGCGTTCCTGGCCATTCTGCACGTTGGCAAGGACAAGTAAGTAACAGCGATAGAGTCGCGTAACTAGGGAGTTTGCATGGCGAATATGTTTGCCCTGATCCTGGCACTGGCCACATTGGTTACCGGGATCATCTGGGCCTTTGAGCGCTTCAGATGGGCGCCGGCCCGCCAAGCCAAGATTGCGGCGGTGAATGCACAGACTGCGGGCGCTGTAGACGATAAAACGCTGGCAAAAGTGGCGAAACAACCGGGTTGGATTGAAACCGGCGCGTCGGTTTTCCCGGTATTGTTGCTGGTCTTTGTGGTGCGTTCGTTTATTTACGAACCTTTCCAGATCCCGTCCGGTTCTATGATGCCGACGTTGTTGATTGGCGATTTTATTCTGGTGGAGAAATATGCCTACGGCATTAAAGATCCTATTACCCAGACCACGCTAATTGAAACCGGTCATCCGAAACGCGGTGATATTGCGGTATTTAAATATCCGCTGGATCCGAAACTGGATTATATCAAGCGTGTGATTGGCCTGCCGGGCGACCGTGTGAGTTATGATCCGATCAATAAGCGTGTGACCGTTCAGCCTTCGTGTAACAGCGGGCAGTCATGCGATACCGCATTGGCCGTGACTTACAACGATGCGCAGCCAAGCGACTTTGTCCAGTTGTTCAGCCGCAGCGGCATGGGCGAAGCCAGCAACGGTTTCTACCAAATCCCGCTGAGCGAAAACGTGCCGCAGGGTGGCATCCGTCTGCGTGAACGCCAGGAAAGTCTGGGTAATGTTTCTCACCATATTCTGACCGTGCCGGGCACGCAGGATCAGGTGGGCGCTTATTACCAGCAGCCGGGTAAACAGTTGGCGGAGTGGGTTGTACCAGCGGGTCATTACTTCATGATGGGTGATAACCGCGACAACAGCGCCGACAGCCGTTATTGGGGCTTCGTACCAGAGAAAAATCTGGTTGGTAAGGCCACGGCTATCTGGATGAGTTTTGAAAAGCAGGAAGGCGAATGGCCTACCGGCGTAAGATTTAGCCGCATCGGTGGAATTCATTAATCCAGCGTCTATTAACGCAGCATTATATTTCCACTCGTTGTAGAATACCGGCTCGAGCGATAAAAAGTTGGCTCCCTGTTGGGGGCCACTGCAAACGAAACAGCTTTGGATTGGCTTTCAGCGAAGCAGGCCTGTTCCGTATGCTGCAAGTTTTTGACGCATTCTTGATCTATTGGTAACTCATGAATCCCATCGTAATAAATAGGCTGCAGCGGAAGCTGGGCTACACTTTTCAACAGCAGGAGCTCTTACTGCAAGCGTTAACTCACCGTAGCGCCAGCAGTAAACACAATGAACGTCTTGAGTTTCTGGGTGACTCCATTCTCAGTTTTGTCATCGCCAATGCGCTGTTCCAGCGTTTCCCTCGCGTAGACGAGGGCGATATGAGCCGCATGCGCGCCACGCTGGTGCGCGGTAATACGCTGGCGGAGATGGGACGTGAGTTCGATCTGGGCGAATGTCTGCGTCTCGGCCCGGGTGAGCTGAAAAGTGGTGGATTCCGCCGCGAATCAATCCTGGCGGATACGGTGGAAGCCTTAATTGGCGGTGTGTTCCTGGACAGTGATATCCAAACTGTTGAACGACTGATTTTGGACTGGTATCGCAGCCGGTTGGACGAAATCAGCCCTGGTGATAAGCAGAAAGACCCAAAAACCCGTTTGCAGGAGTTTTTACAGGGGCGTCATCTGCCGTTACCTTCTTATCTGGTGGTGCAGGTTCGCGGTGAGGCGCACGATCAGGAGTTTACTATCCACTGTCAGGTGAGTGGTTTGAGCGAACCCGTAGTGGGAACCGGCTCAAGCCGCCGTAAAGCCGAACAAGCGGCAGCGGAACAAGCGTTAATAAAGCTGGAGCTTGAATGAGCGAAGAAAAACAATACTGTGGTTTTATTGCGATAGTCGGTCGTCCCAACGTGGGCAAATCCACGTTGCTGAACCAACTGCTGGGGCAAAAAGTCTCCATCACCTCGCGTAAACCACAGACGACCCGTCACCGCATTATGGGTATCGATACCGATGGCGCCTATCAGGCCATCTACGTTGACACCCCGGGTCTGCATATCGAAGAAAAGCGCGCCATCAACCGTTTGATGAACCGTGCGGCCAGCAGCTCAATCGGCGACGTCGAGCTGGTGATCTTCGTGGTAGAAGGCACTAACTGGACTGCCGATGATGAAATGGTGGTCAACAAGCTGCGCAACCTGAAAAGTCCGGTCCTGCTGGCGATCAACAAGGTCGACAACGTTACCGACAAATCCAAGCTGTTGCCGCACATTGCGTTCCTCAGTCAGCAGATGAATTTCCTCGACGTGGTGCCAATTTCTGCCGAAAAAGGCATGAACGTGGACACTATCGCGGCTATCGCGCGCAAGGTGCTGCCGGAAGCGGAACACCACTTCCCGGACGATTACATCACCGACCGTTCCCAGCGCTTTATGGCGTCGGAAATCATCCGTGAAAAGCTGATGCGTTTCCTGGGTGAAGAACTGCCTTACTCGGTGACGGTTGAGATCGAACAATTTGTGCCGAACGAGCGCGGTGGTTACAACGTGCACGGGCTGATCCTGGTTGAGCGCGAAGGCCAGAAGAAAATGGTCATCGGCAACAAGGGCTCGAAGATCAAAACCATCGGTATCGAAGCCCGTCAGGATATGGAACAGATGTTTGAAACCAAAGTGCATCTGGAACTGTGGGTGAAAGTGAAATCGGGCTGGGCGGACGACGAACGTGCGTTGCGTAGCCTGGGCTATACCGACGACCTGAAATAAACTATCCAATGGACGGCTGGGAGCGCGCTTTCGTCCTGCATGGACGACCGTACAGTGAAACCAGCCTGATGCTGGATATGTTTACCGAAGGTCATGGGCGGGTGCGTTTGCTGGCAAAAGGCGCGCGCAGCCGCCGTTCCAATCTAAAGGGTTGCCTGCAACCCTTTACTCCCCTGCTGGTGCGCTGGGGCGGTCGTGGCGAAGTCAAAACGCTGCGCAACGCCGAAGCGGTCTCCCTCGGTTTACCCCTCAGCGGCATGATGCTGTACAGCGGCCTGTACGTGAATGAACTGCTGTCACGGGTGCTGGAGCAGGAAGCCAACTACTCGGTACTATTCTTCGATTATCTGCAATGTTTGCAGGCGCTGGCGGCAGAAGATGTTTCGCCGGAACAGGCGCTGCGACAGTTCGAATTGGCCTTGCTGAATCACCTGGGCTACGGCCTGGACTTCCTGCACTGCGCCGGCAGCGGCCTGCCGGTAGATGACGGCATGACCTATCGTTACCGCGAAGAAAAAGGCTTTATCGCCAGCCTGGTGGTTGATCATTACAGCTTTACCGGCCGCGAGTTGCGCGCATTGGCGGAGCGCCAGTTTCCCGATGTGCACACCTTACGTGCAGCCAAACGTTTCACCCGCATGGCGCTCAAACCTTACCTGGGCGGTAAACCGCTGAAGAGCCGCGAGCTGTTTCGTCAGTTTGTCCGCAAACAGCCGGATTCGCCGGTCGACGACGCCTGACCTTTTCCCCTTTTGCAGCACTGTCCCCGCGTGTAAACTACGGCCACTGAAAATCGTTTTTTAGAGGGTTGTCATGGCTGATTTGCTGCTGGGCGTCAATATCGATCACATCGCCACGTTACGTAACGCGCGCGGAACCCAATACCCGGATCCGGTACAGGCGGCATTTATTGCCGAGCAAGCCGGGGCCGACGGGATCACCGTACACCTGCGTGAAGATCGCCGTCATATCACCGATCGCGATGTTCGCATTTTGCGCCAGACCATTCAGACCCGAATGAATCTGGAAATGGCCGTGACCGATGAGATGCTGGATATCGCCATAGAGTTAAAGCCGCATTTTTGTTGTCTGGTGCCGGAAAAACGCGAAGAAGTGACCACCGAAGGTGGGCTGGACGTTGCCGGGCAGCAAGACAAAATGGCCGTCGCGGTTGAGCAACTGGCGAAGGCCGGCATTCTGGTTTCGCTGTTTATCGATCCGGATCACCGCCAAATCGATGCGGCGGTCGCTGTAGGTGCACCCTATATTGAGATTCATACCGGCGCCTATGCAGAAGCCGAAGGCGAACTGGCAGTAAAAGCCGAGCTGCGCCGTATTGCAGTTGCCGCGACCTACGCCGCTGAGAAAGGCCTGAAGGTCAACGCCGGCCATGGCCTGACTTACCATAACGTTCAGCCGATCGCGGCCCTGCCTGAAATGCATGAGTTGAATATCGGCCACGCTATTATCGGCCAGGCGGTGATGTGTGGGTTACCGGCAGCGGTGACTGACATGAAATTGCTGATGCGTGAAGCGCGTCGCTAATGGCAGTGCTGGGGCTGGGTACCGACATTGTCGAAATGGCGCGCATAGAAGCGGTCGTGGAGCGCAGTGGCGATCGTCTGGCACGTCGCGTACTGAGCGAAGCCGAATGGCAGTTGTACCAGCAGCATCAGCAGCCGGTGCGCTTTTTGGCCAAGCGTTTTGCGGTGAAAGAGGCGGTTGCCAAGGCATTTGGTACCGGTATTCGCAACGGGCTGGCGTTTAATCAGTTTGAAGTGTTCAACGACGGGCTCGGCAAGCCGAATATTCGTCTGCATGCACGTGCCGCCGAACTGGCGCAGGAAATGGGGGTGACCTCCATTCACGTTTCGCTGGCCGATGAACGCCGCTATGCCTGTGCTACGGTGATTATCGAAGGGTAATAGTCTTATCCGGCTGTAAAACAAAAGGGCGCCTGTTGGCGCCCTTGTTGATCTGACCGTTGCGGTCAGAGTCGGTCGGCGTGGTGCAGCACCACAAATTTATCCCACAGCTGTTCGTTGGTTTCGGTGTGCTGCGGGTCAACCACAATGGTGTTATCGATTGGGCACACCTGCTGACAGGTGGGAATATCGTAATGGCCAACGCATTCGGTGCAGCGATCGGTATCTATCTGGTAGATATCATCGCCCATCGAAATGGCCTGATTAGGGCATTCCGGCTCGCACATATCGCAGTTGATGCATTTTTTGGTAATCAGCAGTGCCATATCAGTTATCTTTTAATCGGTGCACACGAACAGGCGCGCAATCTATCATAAAACCCATTTTTCCGGGCATTTTTCCACCTGTAGCGGCAAATACGGTTAACCGGGGCGTCATAGTAACTCTGGCGGGTCGTTGGCCAACTGATCAAAATCAACCATTTCCTGACCATTGAAGACATGCCTTTTGCTTTGTGCCGTTACCGCTGAAGACAATTGTGGCTGGGCAATGGTAATCCCAGCCTGTTGGGCAAACAGACTGATAAAGTCAAAGGCGCTGTAAGGATCCTCAATAAGGGTCCGTTGCCGATCTGAATCAGAAAGCACCAGCAGCGGAACTTCATAATTCTGCCGGGTATCACCGCCATGGCGCAGGTAAAGTTTGCCGTCAATCTCACGGTGGGAAAGACCGTGGTCAGAGAAATAGAATAATTTAAACGGGGAGTGAGTCGCCTGCAGCATTTCATAAGCATGCTCGATGAAACGGTCCGTCTTGCGGTAGGTTGAAAGGTAACAAGCGAGCTCAGCGTTATCGCTGGTGAAAACCGGCGGCTCACCACCGAGACGTTCGCAAAAGTCCGAGTGAGAACCCATGATATGCAGAACATACAGATTCCCCAGACCATTGTTCGCCAATGAGCTTTGCAGCAGAGGCAATAGCTCATCGTCGTCGGTGTTGCGTGACTGGTAATCCCCTTTTTTCAGGAACTGGTGCTCATCACTGAACATGGCTATTTTGGATATCGGCGTATCAAACTGGCCAATCAGACCCTGGTTGGAAAACCAATGGGTGTGTAATCCTGCGGTTTTCGCCAGCGTAATAATATTATCTGCAATATGACTGTTTTTCCCTTCGCTCAATGCCAACGTTCTTGGCAAAGATTCGAAGGTGTTCGGTGCAGTGGAAATATAATTACTGTAAAAGGTCCCGTTGACGTGATCCAGGAAGGGGGTCGTCGGCGTCGGATAACCGAATAATGACATGTAGTCCCTGCGCATGCTTTCACCAACCACAATGACATAGTTAGCCTTATTACTATTAGCGCCATTAAGGAGCCAGCTGGGTTGGGAATGCGTGCTGGCATCAATTTCTGCCATTTGTTGGTTGTAGCTTTGGTAGGAAGAAACTAGCGAGGAAAAGAAATCCACCAAATGAAGATTTCCTACTCCCCCGCTGAGTATTCTGGCGAACAGCAAAACGATAAAAATTACCAAAAATGGCAATATTTTTTTTGTCGGGAGTGACCGTTGCCAGCTATAGCGAGCAAGAATAAACAATGTGAGCAGTGTGGCGCAGGGTAGCAGATAGCAGCCGGCAGGTATGGCATGCAGAAACTCGATGGCTTCCGCCCTGTTGGTTTGAAACAGGGCCGACACCACGGACACGGAAGGTGGGCCGTAGATCACCCCTACAGGGGCATAAATGGCACAGAATATAATGTAGGGGATAACCAGAAAATATCGCGTGAGGGGGATGGCAGATAATAATAACAGGCTAAGGGAAATAAACAGAATATCAACCCCTTTGGTGCCGCCATATCCCATCGCTTTTATTAATATCAACGAAGCGACAACGAAGAGCAAAAAATTGCGGACCACGGGGGATGTTGCGAATATGTGGGTTCTATTTAAAATTACTGTATGTGTTTTCATTAAACTCTATTATCAATATATTGCTGTCCATGCCTGTTAAAATTCCTGGCGGAATTTTAACAATAAACACCACACACTCTATTTTTAGATATGTTTTTTATATCCTGGTATTTGTGGCCTGGGCATTATACGACTCAGACGAGTTTTTTCACTAATTGTTCGCTATGTTTTATTCGGTTGCGGGCATGATCAAGATCGTGCTGGATTAAGGCCATAAACAGCAGGTCGGTGAGGGCATATTGAGCGGTGCTGGAAGAAATAGCGGCGCTGCGGGTATTGGGTTCTTCGGCAATGGTATACAAACAGTGGTCGGCGCGTTGTTGCAGGCCGTTCGGTGAGAAGCTGGTGAGCGCCAGCACTTTAGCGCCGGCCAGGCGGGCTTCTTCCGCTGCCAGGTTGATTTCCCGTCGTTCGCCGCTGAACGAAATTGCCAACAGCAAATCCCGCTTATCCAGCGCCTGAACCGTTGCCAACTGGACATGCATATCTTGCTCGGCCACCGCCATCACGCCAATTTTCATCAGTTTGTAGGAGAAGTCCTTGGCGACCAGGCCGGAAGCGCCAATTCCCAGCAGAATAACCCTCCGCGCCTGACGTAACATTTCCAGCGCCTGATGCAGACGTTCCTCACTGTTGATGTCCAGCGTGGCGCGCAGTGCTGCCTGCTTCTCTACCAACAGTTTTTCTCCGACGGTTTTCAGGGCGTCACTGCTGAGGATCTGGTTATGCACCGTCACCGCGGGTTCTGTCTGCGGTTGTGCCAGGGTTTCACTCAGCGCCAGTTTTAGCGCCGGGAAGCCTTTATAGCCCATCTTCTGAGCAAACTTCACCACGCTCGACTGACTGATCCCAGCCAGTTGGGCCAGCTTTTGTGAGCTGAGATGGCGCGCCTGCTCGGCGTTATGCAGCAGAAAGTCCGCCAGTTTGCGGTCATTTTGAGCCAGCGTGGGATACATCTGGCGAATACGAAGAAGGGTACTCATTGATAATTCCCTGAAAACCAGACGCCATTCTGCCACGTCGATGGCGAAAACGCGCAGTGAAAATTTTTTGTGAGCGAGTCTTTAAAATAGCAAAAAGCGCTCGCTTTGTTGAATAAAATATTCAAATAATGATTTAAGTTTGTGAATTAAAAATTCAAAGGTGAAGAGATGAACTTAGGCGCATTAGTATCCGAAACCCGCAACCCAGCCACCATGGGGCTGGACGAGATGTCGACGCTGGAGATGGTGAGCTGTTTTAACCGGGAAGATCGCAAAGTGCCGGAGGCGATTGAAAAAGTGCTGCCGGCTATTGCGCAGGCAGTGGATCTGGCGGCGGCGGCGCTGAGGGCCGGTGGTCGGTTGATTTATTTGGGCGCTGGCACCAGCGGCCGCCTTGGCGTGTTGGATGCTTCTGAATGTCCACCGACCTTCGGCGTGCCGCATGGCATGGTGATAGGGCTGATTGCCGGTGGGCCGGGCGCGCTGCTGAAAGCGGTGGAGGGCGCAGAGGACGACGCGGCGCTGGGTGAGGCCGATCTTGTCGCGCTGGATTTAACGGCTACCGACATGGTGGTCGGGCTGGCCGCGTCCGGGCGCACACCTTATGTGATAGGTGCGCTGCGCTATGCACGACAACTGGGCTGCGCGACGGCGGCGATCTCCTGTAACCCGGATTCACCGATCGCCCATGAGGCACAGGTGGCGATTTCACCGGTGGTGGGTCCGGAAGCCTTGACCGGTTCAACGCGTCTGAAGTCTGGTACTGCGCAGAAGCTGGTGCTGAACATGCTGTCGACCGGTGCGATGGTCAAGCTGGGCAAGGTCTATGAAAATCTGATGGTGGACGTGAAGGCCACCAACGTAAAACTGGTGGATCGCGCCTGCCGCATCGTGGTGGAAGCCACCGGTGCCGAGCGTAGTCAGGCCGAAGCGGCGCTGACGCAGACCGGTTTTGAAGTCAAACCGGCAATCCTGATGATTCTGGCCGGCATCGATGCTGAAGAGGCGCAGCAGCGCTTACAGCAGCACGACGGCTATTTGCGCGCGGCATTGACGCGCTAAACCACTCCTGGGGCGGGCGATGGACAAGACAACGGCACTGGCGACACAGATTCTGGCGGGCATTGGCGGCGAGGGAAATATCCTGCGTCTGGAGAACTGCATGACAAGGGTGCGCGTCGAAGTTAGTGACGAGCAACGCCTTGATTTAGCGGCGCTCAAACAGTTATCGGGCGTTAAAGGCTATATCAAACAGGGCGATCAGCACCAGTTCATCGTGGGTCCGGGGGCCGCCGCCAAGGTGGTGGATGCCATGCGTTCACTGCTCCCCGGCGCACCGGCGGTGGTAGCAGTTGGGGATGCTGTTGCTCGCAACAAGGCGCAGGCCAAGCAAAAGTATGCCGCGCCAATGAGCGGAGCGCTGAAAAAACTGGCCGATGTCTTTATTCCGTTGATCCCGGCGTTCATCGCTTCCGGTTTGATTACCGGCATCATTAATCTGCTGAAACGGCCGGATATTGCCGGTGAGCTGGCAGTGAATTATCCCAACGTGCTGGGGCTGTTGGCGATTTTCGGCAGCGCAGTATTTGCCATCATGAATATTCTGGTGGGGGTTAATGCCGCCAGGGTGTTTGGCGGTTCACAGGCGATGGGCGGCGTCATGGCCGGTATTCTCTCCAGCCCGGCGTTGGCGCAGATCACTCTGTTTGGTGAGGCGTTGCAGCCTGGCCGTGGCGGGGTCATCGCGGTACTGCTGGTGGTGGCGTTGATGTGCTGGGTGGAAAAGCGCCTGCGTAATTGGCTACCGGAGTCGATTGAGTTAATCCTCAACCCGCTGATCACCACGCTGGTCACCGCATCGTTGGCAATTGTGATCCTGCAGCCGCTGGGCGGCTATATTTCGGACGCTATCGCCCACGGCGCCAATTTGGCGATCGATAAAGGGGGCTTGCTGGTGGGCGCGGTACTGTCCGGGCTTTTCCTGCCGCTGGTCCTGTCAGGTTTACATCAGGGGCTGGTGCCGATCCACGTCGAACTGGTACAGGCGCACGGTTCTAATCCTCTGTTGCCGATTTTGGCCATGGCAGGGGTCGGCCAGGTCGGAGCCGCGCTGGCAGTATTAATGAAAACCCGTAATGCCCGCCTGAAAAAGGTGATCAAAGGGGCGCTGCCGGTCGGCATTCTTGGCATTGGTGAACCCTTGATTTTCGGTGTGACTTTGCCGCTGGGGAGGCCCTTTATCGCCGCCTGTCTCGGCGGGGCAGTGGGTGGTGCACTGATCAGTTACTGGAAGGTGGCGACGGTGATCACCTTCGGCATCTCGGGTTTACCTTTGGCGTTAACCATTGTCTCGGGTAAGGTGATGTTGTATCTGGCTGGCCTGGTGATTACCATTGCTGCTGGATTTATTTTCACCTGGATAATGGGATTCAACGATCCTGAGGAGTAGCGCTTGAGCGAGAAACAGAACCAGCAGGCCGAGGAAGGCCGCCGTGTGGTGTTCTTTGATCTGGACGGCACGCTGCATCAGGAAGACATGTTTGGCAGTTTCTTGCGTTTTTTGTTACGCCATCTGCCTTTGAATCTGTTGCTGGTAGTGCCGTTGTTGCCGGTTGTCGGGCTGACACTGCTGGTGATGGGGCGCGCCGCCCGCTGGCCGATGAGCGTTCTGTTGTGGTCAATTACCTTTGGTCGCTCAGAGGCCCGTTTAAAGGCATTGGAACAGCGCTTTGTCAGTTATTTTCGCGATAAGGTGACCGCTTTCCCGGTGGTGCAAATGCGTCTGCGTCAGTACCTCGAAGTGCATGATGCGCAGGTATGGCTGATCACGGGTTCGCCGGAGCGACTGGTGGAGCAGGTGTATCAGGACTCTGCTTTTCTGCCACAGGTACATCTGGTGGGGAGCCGTATTTTACGGCGTTACGGTGGTTGGGTGCTGGCTCTGCGTTGCCTGGGGGTGCAGAAGGTGACTCAGTTGGAACAGCGTCTCGGTGCACCGCTCAAGTTATATAGCGGCTACAGCGACAGCAAGCAGGATAATCCTTTGCTGTATTTCTGCGAGCACCGTTGGCGGGTCAGTAAGCTGGGTGAGCTGCAACAGCTGGAATAACAACAAAGGGCGGGAGATCCGCCCTTTGCTGTTTTTGGTGGTTTACATTGCCGCGCGGAAGATGGCGACAATCTGCTCGTGGGTGGCTTGTATCGGGTTGGTAAAACCGCAGGCATCTTTCAGCGCGTTGGCCGCCAGCGTATCGAAGTCTTGTTCTTTCACCTTTAAATCGAGCAGCCCGGCCGGGATACCGACGTCTTTCGCCAGCAAACGGATGGCGGCGATACAGGCGGCAGCGCCCTGTGGGTCGTTAAGGTGTTTCACATCCAGCCCCATGGCGACGGCGATGTCTTTCAGCCGTGGTGCGCAAACGCGGGCGTTGAACTCCTGCACATGTGGCAGCAGCACGGCGTTGCATACCCCATGCGGCAGATCGTAGAAACCGCCGAGTTGGTGCGCCATGGCGTGCACATAACCGAGTGAAGCGTTATTGAAGGCCATGCCGGCCAGGAACTGGGCATAGGCCATATTTTCACGTGCCTGCATATTACTGCCGTCGGCAACCGCGTCGCGCAGCGATTCGGCAATCATGGTGACGGCTTTCAGAGCGCAGGCATCGGTAATCGGGTTGGCGGCGCTGGAAACGTAGGCTTCAATCGCGTGGGTTAATGCATCCATCCCGGTGGCGGCGGTCAGTCCTTTTGGCATGCCGGCCATCAGGTGCGGATCGTTGACCGACAGGATCGGGGTGACGTGTTTATCGACAATCGCCATTTTGATGTGGCGTGCTTCATCGGTAATGATGCAGAAACGGGTCATTTCGGAGGCGGTGCCGGCGGTGGTGTTAATGGCAATCATCGGCAGTTGCGGTTTGGCAGAGCGATCGACACCTTCATAATCCTTGATCTCCCCGCCGTTGGTCGCGACCAGCGCAATGCCTTTGGCGCAGTCATGCGGCGAACCTCCACCGAGCGAGACTACGCAGTCGCAGCGGTGTTCTTGCAGCAGCGCCAGGCCCTGTTTCACGTTCAGCGTAGTTGGATTAGGGTGAGTACCGTCATAAACGCAGCTTTCGATCTGTTGTGCGGCGAGCAACCGTTGAACCTGGGCAACCACGCCAATGTTATTCAACACTTTGTCGGTCACGATCAATGCGTGGCGCAATCCCTGTTGTTTCATGGTGTTTGCCGCTTCGTCCAGACAGCCGGAACCAATCATATTGACTGAAGGGATAAAGAAAGTTGAGGCAGCCATAACTCACTCCTTGATAAAAGCTTTATTGCTTGCCTCAAACACTACTCCGCTAATTATTAAATCATTATGATCTATCGCAATTTTGCAGTGGTTAGACCAGGTGATTGATTTGATTCCAATTTAACCATTTTAATTGTATGGTCTATTTCCCCTGCACCAGCCCAATCCAGCAGTAAGACTTACGATTAAGCGACAGGCCTTAATCATCGGTCTGATCGTGGGGTTTACGGCCCAGTTGCCATATCTTTTCTGCATAGTGGCCTAATGCCCACAGGCTCAGGCCGAGCAGTACGAAGAAAATCGCCTTTGGCATGGCGCCCCAGAAGAATTCGAAGAATCGGGTATAGAGGTTAATGCCAAGGAACGTCAGCCCGAATCCGCGCAGCATGCCGTCGTCGCGCTTCAGCCCCAGCCAAATGCAGCCGACGGCGACCAGGCCGAACAACAGGCTCCAGTGGAACAGTTCAATCTGACGCGCGTTGTACCAACTGTCGAGGTCGCCATAGTTACCAAAGATCGACAGCAACCACAGGGCAATAAACAGATACAACAAACCCATCGCCAGCGAAACTCGCTCCAGCCCGCGACTGGCGAGCAGGGGCCGCAACAGCAATGCCGCGGCGATCAATACTGCTCCGAAGGCGATAAAGCGCATTGGGAAGCTCATGCCCAGCCAATAAGCTCCCCAGCCGGACATATAGCCGGTTTCGGCACCGAAGGCGTTGCCGAGTGACAGCAAGGCAAACCACCACACCAACCCGGAGCGGCTGAACCAGCCAATCACGGCATACAACAGGGCGGCAAACATCAGCAGCAGGGAAACCCGACCGCTGCCGTTATCGAGCCAGACGCCCATTTGCCACAGGGCGCAGGCAGTGAACAGCACGGCAACAAACAGCGCCGCTTCATTGCCATAGCGTTTTTCCGGATGACGGCGGCGACGGCGCAGCGCCCAGACATAGCCAAAGACGGCCACCACGGCGGCCATTGTCATGCGTACCGGCGCATCGAAGCGGAACAGTTCGCCCAGCCGGTAAAGCAGCTCGCTGTCGGCGAACAGGCTGCTGATGGCAATCACCAACGAAGCCAACGCGGCGAGAAACGCATAACGCGCCAGTCTTCGCCAGTCAAAGGGTTGTACTTCGACATGTTGCAGCAGTTGTTGCTGCTGTTGCGGGGTCAGTGTGCCTTCACCCACCCAACCGTCCAGCGCCTTACGCACCACAACGGCATTCTTTTTGCTGAATTTCATGTTTCCTGTCCCTGAAAAACACTGTTATTCGGCCAGTATAGTCGAGTGGCTGCGACAAAAGGGGGGTACTGTGTATAATGCCCGCCGCAAAGTGCACGAGGAATGATGCAATGACTGAATATAATGATGAGTACTGGATGCGTCAGGCATTGCGGCTGGCCCTGCGTGCGCAGGAAGAGGGCGAGGTGCCGGTAGGCGCGTTGCTGGTGCTGGATAATCAGGTGATTGGCGAAGGCTGGAACCGGCCGATTGGTCGCCACGATCCGACGGCGCATGCGGAGATCATGGCGTTGCGACAAGGCGGGACGGTGTTACAGAACTACCGTCTGCTGAACGCAACCTTATATGTGACTCTGGAGCCCTGCGTGATGTGTGCCGGCGCGATGGTGCACAGCCGTATTCGTCGGTTGGTGTACGGCGCGGCCGATGTCAAAACCGGTGCGGCAGGATCGCTGGTGGATATTTTGCGCCATCCGGGCATGAATCATCAGGTGGAGATCCTGTCCGGCGTACTGGCCGAGGAGTGTGCCGCCACGCTGAGCAACTTTTTCCGCCTGCGTCGTGAGCAGAAAAAGGCGTTGAAGCAGGCGCAGCGCAGCGATACGGATAACAGCCCTGAATAATCAGAAGTTCAGTGCCAACTCCGGCGTCACGGCCGGATAGCCTTTCCCCAGTTCCGCCTGCTCGGCCGCTTCCTGCGCCGCCTTTCTCTCTTTTTCCAGCAAATAACCCACCAGGCTAACCTGATAGCGACGGATGTTTTCCACGTAGTTATAGGCTTCGCGCCCGCGTGCATAGCCATAGGTTAATTGCGGGTAGTAGCGTTTCTGGCTGAGCATCGGCAGGCGCTGTTTGACGTCGACCCAACTGTCCGGATTGCCTTTTTGCATTTTGGTCAGCTTACGGGCATCGAGCATATGGCCCCAGCCCATGTTGTAGGCCGCCAGTGAGAACCAGATACGTTCATCTTCCGGTACGCTGTCGGGCACCTTGGCCATCAGCCTTTGCAGGTAGAGGGCACCGCCCTGAATGCTTTCCTCGGGGTCGAGACGATCGTTAACCCCCAGTCCGTCAGCGGTGGCTCGCGTCAACATCATCAGGCCGCGTACGCCGGTCGGTGAGGTCGCCTGCGGGTTCCAGTGTGATTCCTGATAGGCAATCGCCGCCAGCAGCTTCCAGTCGATCTCGCTGGCGTATTTTTCAAACAGAGAACGGAAGGTCGGCAGCACTGAATCGATGGCCGACAAGAAGGTCCTGGTGTCGACGTAATCGAAACTGCCGACGTGGCCGAGGTACTTCTCTTCCAGCCGCGCCAGCGTGCCGTCATCAACCATCTGGCTGTAGAAGTCCAGCATCGCCGCATACAGGCTGTCGTCACTGCCACGCTTGAGATACCAGGTGACCGGTTCTTCATCGGTGACGTCGAAGGCTACCGCCAACTGAGGGTGAATGCGTTGCAGCAGGGCGATGGTGACGGAATCGCCGAGGGTGTAATCCAGCTTGCCGTCGGCCACCTGCTCCAGCAGCTCTTTCGACGTGAGATCGCTGGAGGCTTCCCAACTGAGGTTCGGGAATTTACTTTGCTTAAGCTGTTTCAGGGTGCTGACGTGTGCCGAACCGGAGGCGACCGCCAGTTTGCCTTTAATGTCGGCAAAGGTTTTCGGTCGTGCGGTACCCAGGCGATAGACCAGCTGTTGGGAAACAGAATAATAAGCCGGGCCGGTGCGCGCACGGCTGAGCCGATCCTGATTGTAGATCAGCCCGGCGGCCAACAGGTCGGCGTCGTCATCGTCCAGATCGTCAAACAGGTCATTAATGTTGTTGTGCGGGATCACCACCAGTTTCACCCCCAGATAGTTGGCAAAGCGTTTTGCCAGCTCATAGTCGAGGCCACTCGGCCCCTGCTTGGTGGTGAAATAGGTTAACGGCGAGTTTAGCGTACTGATACGCAACTCTCCGCGGGATTTGATCTCTTCGAGTTGCCCGCCCTGACCGCCGCGCCAGGTAATATTGGGCCACAGGGCGAGCGCCAGAAGCAAGGTAACAACACCGATTAGAATGTAGTTTATTTTAAGGCGTTTCAAATAGTTATCCAGTGGTGGCACACATGCACTGCCGACGGCTGACCAGTCTTTTCTTATGGTTAAATCAACAGTGCCGGGGCATTTTGCGCAACAAAACGCCAGCGTGCAACTTTATTGACACGTTATGACAATTCGACGGCGCAGACAGCTTTTATTAATAATAGCTACGCAAACGGTTTCGTCGGCGGCGTAGATTCTCTATAATGGCGCGCGTTTTCCCCCTGTTGCGCCCAATGAAGTGCTGAAGTCAGTTGCTTCGAAGACGAGAGAACTTTGATTATGGAAATACTGCGTGGTTCGCCCGCTTTGTCGGCTTTTCGTGTTACCAAACTGCTGTCCCGCTGCCAGGACGCTCAACTCCCGGTCAGTGATATCTACGCCGAGTACGTCCACTTTGCTGATGTTAGCGCACCGTTAAATTCCGAAGAGCACGCCAAGCTCGCGCGCTTGCTCAAGTACGGCCCCTCTCTCGCCGAACATGCCCCTGAAGGCCGCCTGCTGTTGGTGACGCCGCGTCCGGGTACCATTTCTCCGTGGTCTTCCAAAGCCAGCGATATCGCCCATAACTGCGGTTTGAAGCAGGTGCTGCGGCTGGAGCGCGGTCTGGCGTTCTACGTCAAGGCCCCGACGCTGACCGAAGCACAATGGCAGCAGCTTGCCACGTTGTTGCACGACCGCATGATGGAAACCGTCTTCAGCAGTCTGCAACAGGCCGAACAACTGTTCGCTCAACATCAGCCGGCACCTTACCAGGCGGTCGACATGCTGGGAGAAGGGCGCAGCGCGCTGGAGCAGGCCAACATCAAGCTGGGTCTGGCGCTGGCCGAGGACGAAATCGACTATCTGCTGAATGCCTTTACCGGTCTGGGGCGCAACCCGACGGATATCGAACTCTATATGTTCGCGCAGGCCAACTCTGAGCACTGCCGCCATAAGATTTTCAACGCCGACTGGATCATCGACGGTGAACAGCAGCCGAAGTCGCTGTTCAAAATGATCAAAAACACCTTCGAGCAGACGCCGGATTACGTGCTGTCGGCTTATAAAGACAATGCGGCCGTGATGGAAGGCTCGCAGGTCGGCCGTTTCTTCGCCGCGCCGGAAAATGGTCAGTATGATTATCATCAGGAAGAAGCCCATATCCTGATGAAGGTAGAAACCCATAACCACCCGACGGCGATCTCCCCATGGCCGGGTGCTGCTACCGGCTCCGGCGGCGAGATCCGTGACGAAGGCGCTACCGGTCGCGGTGCCAAACCCAAAGCCGGTCTGGTGGGCTTCTCGGTTTCCAACCTGCGTATTCCCGGCTTTGAACAGCCATGGGAGCAGGACTTCGGCAAACCGGAGCGCATCGTTACCGCACTGGACATCATGACCGATGGCCCATTAGGCGGCGCGGCATTTAACAACGAATTTGGCCGTCCGGCGCTGGTAGGTTACTTCCGTACCTATGAAGAGCAGGTCAACAGCCATAACGGCGTGGAACTGCGTGGTTACCACAAGCCGATCATGCTGGCGGGCGGTATCGGTAACATCCGTGCCGACCACGTACAAAAAGCAGAAATCACCGTCGGTGCCAAACTGGTGGTGCTGGGCGGTCCGGCGATGAATATCGGCCTGGGCGGCGGTGCGGCATCTTCTATGGCCTCTGGTCAGTCCGACGCCGATCTGGATTTCGCCTCGGTACAGCGCGACAACCCGGAAATGGAACGTCGTTGCCAGGAAGTGATCGACCGTTGCTGGCAGTTGGGCGAGCAAAACCCGATTCTGTTTATCCACGATGTCGGTGCCGGCGGCTTGTCCAACGCCATGCCTGAACTGGTCAGCGATGGCGGCCGCGGTGGTCGTTTCGAACTGCGCGATATCCTGAACGACGAACCGGGCATGAGCCCGCTGGAAGTCTGGTGTAACGAATCGCAGGAACGCTATGTGATGGCGATTGCCCCGGCGCAGATGGCGCAGTTTGACGAGATTTGTCGCCGCGAGCGCGCGCCTTATGCGGTGATCGGTGAAGCCACCGAAGAACAGCATCTGACGCTTAACGACAGTCATTTCGACAATCAACCGATCGACATGCCGCTGGACGTGCTGTTGGGCAAAACGCCTAAGATGACGCGTGACGTGACCCGTCTGCAGGCCAAAGGCCAGCCGCTACAGCGCGACGAGATCACCCTGGCCGATGCGGTCAACCGCGTTCTGCATCTGCCGGCCGTCGCAGAGAAAACCTTCCTGATCACCATTGGCGACCGTACCGTGACCGGTATGGTGGCGCGCGATCAGATGGTGGGGCCGTGGCAGATCCCGGTGGCCGACTGTGCGGTCACTACCGCCAGCCTGGACAGTTACTACGGTGAAGCGATGTCGATCGGCGAACGTGCGCCGGTGGCGCTGCTGGACTTCGCCGCCTCTGGCCGCCTGGCGGTCGGGGAAGCCCTGACCAACCTGGCGGCAACCGAAATCGGTTCGCTCAAGCGCGTGAAGCTTTCTGCTAACTGGATGGCGGCAGCCGGTCACCCGGGTGAAGATGCCGGTCTGTATGAAGCCGTGAAAGCGGTGGGCGAAGAGCTTTGCCCGGCGCTGGGTATCACTATTCCGGTGGGCAAAGACTCGATGTCGATGAAAACCCGCTGGCAGGAAGGTAATGAACAGCGCGAAATGACCTCGCCGTTGTCACTGGTGATCACCGGCTTTGCTCGCGTAGAAGACGTACGCCACACGGTGACGCCACAGTTGCGCACCGATAAAGGCGACAGCGCGCTGCTGCTGATCGACCTGGGTAACGGCCATAACGCGCTGGGTGCCACTGCGCTGGCGCAGGTTTATCGTCAACTGGGCGACAAACCGGCCGACGTGCGTAATGTTGAGCAACTGGCGGGCTTCTTCAATGCCATGCAACAGTTGGTGGCCGATCGCGCGTTGCTGGCATACCACGACCGTTCTGATGGCGGCCTGCTGGTCACGCTGGCGGAAATGGCGTTTGCCGGTCACTGCGGTGTGCAGGTAGATATCAAAGGGCTGGGCGACGACGCACTGGCTGCGCTGTTCAACGAAGAGTTGGGCGCGGTGATCCAGGTCACGGCTGACCAGCTTGCAGCGGTGCAGCAGGTGTTTGCTCAGCACGGCTTGAAGGACAATGTTCACCACATCGGCAGCGTGCAGGCCGGGGATCGCTTTGTGATTACTCAGGGCGATAAAGCGGTGTACAGCGAAAGCCGTGCCACGCTGCGTACCTGGTGGGCGGAAACCACCTGGCAGATGCAGCGTCTGCGTGATAACCCGGAATGTGCCGATCAGGAGCACCAGGCCAAGCAGGATGAACGCGATCCTGGCCTGAACGTCAAACTGAGCTTCGCACCGGAAGAAGACGTTGCTGCGCCGTACATCGCCAAGGGCGCGCGCCCTAAAGTGGCGGTGCTGCGTGAGCAAGGGGTTAACTCTCACGTTGAGATGGCTGCGGCATTCCATCGCGCCGGTTTTGATGCGGTAGACGTTCACATGAGCGATTTGCTGGAAGGCCGTCGTGACCTGCAGGACTTCCATACGCTGGTGGCCTGCGGGGGCTTCTCATACGGTGACGTACTGGGCGCCGGTGAAGGTTGGGCGAAGTCGATTCTGTTCAACGATCGCGTTCGTGACGAGTTCGAGTCCTTCTTCCACCGTCCGCAAACTCTGGCGTTGGGCGTGTGTAACGGCTGTCAGATGATGTCGAACCTGCGCGACCTGATCCCGGGTGCTGAACACTGGCCGCGCTTCGTGCGCAACCTGTCAGACCGTTTTGAAGCGCGTTTCAGCCTGGTGGAAGTGGCGGCCAGCCCGTCGCTGTTCATGCAGGGCATGGCGGGTTCACGCATGCCGATCGCCGTATCGCACGGTGAAGGGCACGTCGAAGTGCGTGATGCTGCGCATCTGGCAGCGCTGGAACACCATAACCTGGTGGCATTACGCTTTGTCGATAATGCCGGCCAGGTAACGGAAACCTACCCGGCCAACCCGAACGGGTCGCCGAACGGGATCACCGCAGTGACCAGCACCAATGGCCGCGCAACGGTGATGATGCCGCATCCGGAGCGGGTCTTCCGCACCGTCAGCAACTCGTGGCATCCGGAAGAGTGGGGCGAAGACAGCCCGTGGATGCGCATGTTCCGCAACGCCCGTAAACAGCTGGGTTAAGCGAGCATTTAGCTCTAGCCCGAGGGGCGCAAGAGATTGCGCCCCTTTTTATTGTTCTGCGCGCTGGTGGTTGTCTGCATTTTGCGACAGAGGCTATTTTTATTGTCTCTAAAAAGAGACACTTAACTTATTGATTTATAATGGTGAAAAATTAATTGGCTTAAGTTGTCGGTTTTTGACGACAGGGTGGCGTTTTTTTCTTCACCCGATGTGGCGTTAATGAGCGGTTTTTGACAGAGAATAAAATTTTTATCCATATATATCAATATATTAAAAATAACTTGAAAAGTTGGCACGCTAAGTGCATTATTCTCCCCAGTTGCTCATTCAACTTTTTATGACGGCCCCGTATTTAGACGGAACAGTTGCCTCATAAGCCTCCGAATGATGCCAAAGAAATGGTGCCTATCGTCCAACCAAACCGATAACAGACGCGCAAGCGCTTTATCAAGCATCGGGCGACACGTGGAGTGAGGCACCGCCTGTATCCAACTGTGATGAATATTCATCAATCCCGGATACTTACGGATGCTATTCGTCCTGTTCGATGCCAGCCTTGTGCTACATCACCCTGGGGACGAGATTCAAGGGCATCCACACTTTCTTGCGATGGGGCAGCCCTGCCCCAGCGTCAAATATCCTTCATACTTGAAGCTGCATCTGTGTTGACTGCGCATGTGCGCCCCCGTCACTTACTTGAGTAAGCTCCAGGGGACTTACAAACTTGCCGCCTTGATGCAACTCCAATTATTTTGGCTATTACGATAGTTCCAAACGCAGACACCCTCCACCAACGGCCGATTCCCCATATTTTCCTGACGCTCCGCTGAACGCCGGGCTTTCCTCTCATCGGCGACTCGGTTAGCATCGAAGCAGACTAGAGACAATGAGATGATTTCGTTGAAAAGATGGCGTTTATTTCCCCGCTCACTGCGCCAACTGGTGCTGATGGCGTTCTTGTTGGTGCTGTTGCCACTGCTGGTGCTGGCCTATCAGGCTTACCAGAGTCTGGATCATCTCAGTGCTCAGGCGGCGGACATCAACCGCACCACGCTGGTGGATGCGCGACGTAGTGAGGCGATGACCAGCGTGGCGTTGGAAATGGAACGCAGCTATCGCCAGTACTGCGTGCTGGTGGATCCCACCCTGGCGCGGCTATATCAGAACCAACGTAAACAGTATTCGCAGATGCTCGATGCCCACGCGCCGATCCTGCCGGATGAACGCTATTATCAAACCTTGCGCGACCTGCTAACCCAACTGGCGGCGATTAAATGCCAGAACAGCGGCCCGGACTCGCAGGCTTCGACGCTGCTGGAGTCGTTCTCGCGCTCCAATGCCGAGATGGTACAGGCCACGCGCGCCGTGGTGTTCTCTCGCGGCCAGCAATTGCAGCAGGCGATCGCCGAGCGCGGCCAGTTCTTCGGTTGGCAGGCGCTGATGCTGTTCCTGGTCAGCGTGATGCTGGTGGTGCTGTTTACCCGGATGATTATCGGCCCGGTAAAAGCGGTCGAGCGCATGATCAACCGTCTGGGGGAAGGGCGGGCGTTGGGCAGTACCGCCTTGTTTAAAGGGCCGCGTGAACTGCGTTCGTTGGCACAGCGCATTATCTGGTTGAGTGAACGTTTGGCGTGGCTGGAGTCGCAGCGCCATGAGTTCCTGCGCCATATCTCGCATGAGTTGAAGACGCCGTTGGCCAGCATGCGTGAGGGCACCGAACTGCTGGCGGACGAAGTGGCCGGTCCACTGACCTCAGATCAAAAAGAGGTGGTGGCCATTCTCGACGGCAGCAGTCGCCACCTGCAGCAACTGATTGAACAACTGCTGGATTACAACCGCAAACTGGCCGATGGTCCGGCAGAACATGAGAATGTCGAGCTGGAAGGGATGGTCGAAATGGTGGTGGCTGCGCACAGTTTGCCGGCGCGGGCAAAAATGATCGGCACCGAGATCCAATTGGATGCGGAAATCTGCTGGGCAGAGCCTACGCTATTAATGCGCGTGCTGGATAATCTCTACTCCAATGCGGTGCACTACGGCAAGGAATCCGGTAACATTTGGATCCGCAGCCGTCAGGTTGGGCAAAGGGTGCAGATTGATGTCGCTAACAGCGGCACGCCGATCCCCGAAGCCGAGAAAACCATGATTTTTGAGCCTTTTTTCCAGGGGAGTCACCAGCGAAAAGGGGCAGTAAAAGGAAGCGGTCTGGGGTTGAGCATCGCGCAGGATTGTATCCGCCGCATGCGTGGCGAACTGCAGTTGGTCGAAGTCGCCGGCGCAGACGTCTGCTTCCGTATTGAATTGCCATTAACCGCCGAGAATGAATAATAATGTACACATGGTCTAAACGCCTTCGTCTCTCGCAGACCGAACGTTCACCGCGTGCCACACAGGGCACGCCGCTCGGCAAGCGTCGATTTTCCTTTTTAGGCAGCGTTCTTTTTATGCCGTTTCTGTTAGCGGGCTGCGTCGATCGTGCGGTCAGCGGTGGCCTGAATCAGCCGCAGCAGGAAGCGATCCCGGACACCAAAGTGGTGGATTACCGCATCGCAGCCTGCGACACCCTGTGGCCGCTCGACGAAAAAGACGCGTTGAATAACTCACTTTACTGGCTGCGCGCCATGGACTGTGCCGATCGTATCGGTTCAACCCAGGCCCGTGCGCTGGCGAAAACCTTGCCCGGCAACAGTTGGGACGGCATTTTCAAGCAAAGCATTCTGTTGGGCAGCGCCGAGCCGACCTCGGGCGAACGCCGCCAGATGATCGATCGCCTGAACAGTTACCGCATGGAGTTCCCAAGTTCCCTGCGCCCGCTGTTGCAGCTGTGGCGTCAACAGCAGGTGCTGCAGATCACCCTGTTTGATGAAAAGGCGCGCTATCAACACCTGCAGGAAAGCTCTGACAGCCAGATCGATACGCTGCGTCAGAGCCAGGTGCGTCTACAGGCGCAGCTGCAGGACACTTCACGCAAGCTGGAAAACCTGACCGATATCGAACGTCAGCTCTCTTCACGCAAGCAGTTGCAGAGTGACATCCCGGACAACAGCGGGACGCAGCAAAAAACCGACGCCACGGGCAAGAAAGTCGCACCGGCCAAGGCGGCAGAGTCGGACGCCGAACCGGAGAAGGGCACCGCCCTGCCGGTGGAGCCGGAAGACACTTACGCGCCGCCCCCCGCTAACAAGGAGTCTCACGCGCAATGACCGCACGCAAACCGGCCAATTTGTTATTGGTTGACGACGATCCCAGCCTGCTCAAGCTGCTGGGGATGCGCCTGACCAGCGAAGGTTTCCATGTCACCACCGCCGAAAGTGGCCAGGAAGCGCTGCGCCTGTTAGGGCGTGAGAAGATTGATCTGGTGATCAGCGACCTGCGGATGGACGAAATGGACGGCATGGCGCTGTTTGTCGAGATCCAAAAGCACCAGCCGGGCATGCCGGTGATCATCCTGACCGCCCATGGCTCGATCCCGGACGCGGTGGCGGCTACCCAGCAAGGGGTGTTCAGCTTCCTGACCAAACCGGTGGATCGCGATGCGCTGTACAAAGCCATCGACGATGCGCTGTCGTTGTCACTGCCAGCCGGTGATGACAGCTGGCGTGAGGACATCGTCACCCGCAGCCCGATTATGCTGCGCCTGCTGGAGCAGGCAAAAATGGTGGCGCAGTCGGACGTCAGCGTATTGATTAACGGCCACAGCGGCACCGGTAAAGAGGTGTTGGCACAGGCTATCCACGGCGCCAGCCCGCGTGGCAAGAAGGCCTTTATTGCCATTAACTGCGGCGCGTTACCGGAGCAGTTGCTGGAGTCCGAACTGTTTGGCCATGCCAAAGGGGCCTTTACCGGCGCGGTCAGCAGCCGCGAAGGGCTGTTCCAGGCGGCGGCAGGCGGCACGCTGTTCCTCGACGAGATCGGCGATATGCCGCTTTCACTGCAGGTTAAGTTGTTGCGAGTTTTGCAGGAGCGCAAGGTGCGCCCGCTGGGCAGCAACCGCGATCTGGACATTGACGTCCGCATTATTTCCGCCACTCACCGCGATCTGCAAAAGGCGATGGCGAAAAACGAATTCCGCGAGGATTTGTACTACCGCCTGAACGTGGTGAACCTGAAGATCCCGGCGTTGAATGAGCGGGCCGAGGATATCCCGTTGCTGGCCAATCATCTGTTGCGTGAATCCGCCAAGCGCCATAAGCCGTTTGTCCGCAGTTTCTCAACGGATGCCATGAAACGCCTGATGACCGCTACCTGGCCGGGCAACGTGCGCCAACTGGTGAACGTGATCGAACAGTGTGTGGCCTTGACCTCTGCGCCGGTGATCAGTGAAGCGCTGGTTGAGCAGGCGCTGGAAGGCGAAAATACCGCCTTGCCGACCTTTGTCGAGGCGCGCAATCAGTTTGAATTGCACTATCTGCGCAAGCTGTTGCAAATCACCAAGGGTAATGTGACCCAGGCCGCGCGCATGGCGGGCCGCAACCGTACCGAGTTTTATAAATTGCTGTCGCGCCATGAACTGGACGCCAACGATTTTAAAGAATGATATTTTCCGCCGCAGCCTGCGCACGCAGGTTCTCAACAAACGCGGCGGAATGATTTACACTCCGTTCTCTTGTTTGCGGCATGGCCCAACACAGAGCACCATGGAACGTATTAAGCGGGATCCTAAACAATGAGCAGATCACTTTCCATCGCACTGGCCCAGCTAAATCTGCTGGTCGGTGACATTGAAGGCAACACCGAACGCATGTTGCAAACCGTGCAAGAGCAGCAGAAGGCGGGAGCCGATCTGGTCATGTTCACCGAGTTGGCGCTCTCCGGCTATCCGCCGGAAGACCTGCTGTATCGCAACGATTTTTATCAGCGCTGTGACGCGCAGTTGCACCGTTTACAGCAGGCATCTGCCGAGGTCGCCATTCTGGTTGGTCACCCGTGGCGCGAAGGTGACAAGCTGTATAATGCGCTGTCGCTGTTCTCCGAAGGGCAGTTGCTGACGCGGTACTTCAAGCAGCAGTTGCCGAACTACGGCGTTTTCGATGAGAAACGCTACTTCGAGGCCGGTAACGAAACCTGTGTGGTTGAGCTGAAAGGCTATCAATTGGGCCTGCTGATTTGCGAAGATTTGTGGTTCCCGGAACCGGTGGATGCCGCCAAGGCGGCCGGTGCCGAAATGATTTTGTCGATCAATGCCTCGCCGTATAACCGCGAAAAACCGTATATCCGCAAGACGCTGATGGCCGGCCATTGCCAACGTACTCATCTGCCGCTGGTGTATCTGAACCAGATCGGCGGGCAGGATGAGCTGATTTTTGACGGCTGCTCGAAGGTATTCGACGCGGCCGGCAACATGACCCACCGCCTGACGGCGTTTGCCGAGCAGGTGACCCTGCTTGAGCTCAATGAGCTGGAGGTGGTGCCGATGACCGCTCCGGCCGCCGAGCTGCCGCAGTTGGCACAGGTGTACGAAGCCCTGGTGTTGGCGGTGCGTGATTACGTGACCAAAAACGGCTTTAAGGGCGCGGTACTGGGGTTGTCCGGCGGCATCGATTCGGCGCTGACGTTGGCGATTGCCGTCGATGCGTTGGGCAAAGACAAAGTGCAGGCGCTGATGATGCCGTTCCGCTACACCGCGGATATCAGCATCGCCGATGCGAAGGAAGAAGCGGAAATCCTCGGCATTGAATTCGACATCGTCTCCATTGAACCTATGTTCGATGCCTTTATGGGCCAGCTGACGCCAATGTTTGCCGGTACCGAACGCGACACCACCGAAGAAAACTTGCAGGCACGCTGCCGTGGCGTGGTGTTGATGGCGCTGTCCAACAAACGCCGTAGCATCGTGTTGACCACCGGCAACAAAAGCGAGATGGCCGTAGGTTACGCCACGCTGTATGGTGATATGGCGGGTGGCTTCGACGTGCTGAAGGACGTACCGAAAACGCTGGTGTTCAAGCTGTCCGAATACCGCAATACCGTCTCATACGTGATCCCGCAGCGGGTTATCGATCGTCCGCCGTCCGCCGAGCTGGCACCGGATCAGCTCGATCAGGACAGTCTGCCGCCGTACGACATTCTGGATGCGATTCTGGAAGGTTACGTCGAGCGCGATAAGTCGGTCGCCGATCTGGTGGCTGAAGGCTTCGACGAGGCGATCGTGCGCAAGGTTATCCGCCTGGTGGATATCAACGAATACAAACGGCGTCAGGCCGCTGTTGGGCCGCGCATCACCGCCCGCAATTTCGGCAAAGACCGCCGCTACCCAATCACATCCGGCTTTGGCCGCAAAAATTGGTAAAGGAAACAAGATGAAAAAGATCGACGCTATTATCAAGCCGTTCAAACTGGATGATGTTCGTGAAGCGCTGGCTGAGGTTGGCATTACCGGGATGACCGTTACCGAAGTGAAAGGCTTTGGCCGCCAGAAGGGCCACACCGAGCTGTACCGTGGCGCGGAGTACATGGTCGATTTTCTGCCGAAGGTGAAAATTGAGATCGTGGTGGCCGACGATATCGTCGATACCTGCGTAGAGACCATCATGCAGACGGCGCAAACCGGCAAAATTGGCGACGGCAAAATCTTTGTCTTCGACGTGGCGCGCGTAGTGCGCATCCGTACCGGCGAGCAGGACGAAGAAGCGATCTAATTTAACGTTTCTGGTCTGAAATCCCTGAGGGCGCAGCTCAATACTACGCCCTTGTTGTTTCCGCCATTCCCCCTTGAGCCCGCGGTTTTATTCTCCAGTCTCAGTCATTCCTGTGGTTAGCATTCTAAAAAAGCGAAGGCTGTCGCGTTTTGGATAGTTTTTCCGATCGCTTTCCGCACGGCATCTACACTCAACCCAACTGTTTTGATTAAGGTTGTTACCTATGATGACGCTGCGCCAAATCCGCCATTTCATTGCCGTGGCGGAAACCGGGTCGATCTCCGCCGCCGCTCAGGCGGTGTTTGTTTCCCAGTCCTCACTGACGCTGGCCATTCAGCAGTTGGAAACCGACATCGGTGTGCGGCTGTTTGATCGCCACGCCAAGGGCATGAACCTGACGCACCAGGGCCACCAGTTTCTGCGCCAGTCTTATCTGATCCTCGCGACGGTGGATAACGCCAAGCGCAGCCTGCAACTGGGGACCGAAAGCCTGACCGGAAAGCTGACCATCGGTGTGACCAGCCTGGTGGCCGGGTACTTTTTGGTCGAGCTGTTGAAGCGGTTTAAATCGGCTTACCCCAACGTCACCCTTCAGGTGATCGAAGACGAACGCCCTTATATTGAGCATCTGCTGGTGAGTGGAGAGATAGATATCGGCGTGCTGATCCTGTCGAATATCGAAGACCGCGATGCGCTGCAGACCGAAGTGCTGATGCACTCGCCTTATCGCCTGTGGCTGCCGCCGCTGCATCCGTTGCTGGATCATGAAAGCATCGGCCTGGCGGACGTGGCGAAACTGCCGTTGATCCAGCTTAACGCCGATGAAATGGACGTCCATGCGCGGCGCATTTGGGCACGTGCCGGAGTGAAACCGGAGATTGCCATGAAAACCGCGTCGACGGAGGCGGTGCGCAGCCTGGTAGCAGCGGGCATGGGGGTCTCGATCCTGCCGGACATGGCCTACCGCGCCTGGTCGCTGGAAGGCAACATGATTGAGGCACGCAAGCTGGTGGATCTGCTGGAGCCGCTGGACATCGGTCTGGCCTGGCGACGCGGCAGTGCGCGGCCGGAACTGGTCACGCCGTTCCTTACCATTGCGCGTGAGAACGGCAATATGCACGCCGCTGGGCTGAAGCATTCGATTTAATCGAACGCGGCGTTCAGTATTTAGAATTTGTTGGCTGCCTGAGGCTCGCTTAGTCTGATTGAAACTAACTTATTCACATTTAGTTAACGTTTTGGTCACTTAGAGGCGATACGCGATGGCAGATGTGCACCTCCTTTCAGGTTTATCCTGTCAGCAATTCATTAACGGTCAGTCGGTCGAAGGCGAAGGCCAGCAAGAGTGCATCGTTAATCCCGCCAATGGCGAAACGCTGGTTTCCATCACCGAGGCCTCATCGGCACAGGTTGGCAGTGCGGTCAAAGCGGCACAGCAGGCTTTCGGCCACTGGTCGCGCACCACGCCGGCCTACCGTGCTGCTATTCTGCTGCGCATTGCCGACGCCATCGAACGGCAGGCCGGGCGTCTGGCCGGTCTGGAGGCGCTCAACTGCGGCAAGCCGTTGCATCAGGCGCTCAATGACGATCTGCCGGCCGCCGTCGATGTGTTCCGGTTCTTTGCCGGCGCGGTGCGCACCCAGCAGGGGCAACTGGCCGGTGAATATATTGAAGGCCACACTTCGATGATCCGCCGCGACCCGATCGGCGTGGTGGCCTCGATTGCGCCGTGGAACTACCCACTGATGATGGCGGCGTGGAAGATCGCGCCGGCGCTGGCGGCGGGTAACACCGTGGTATTCAAACCTTCCGAACATACTCCGCTGACCATTCTGGCGCTGGTGCCTGCGTTGCAGGACATCCTGCCACCGGGCGTGCTGAATATCATTTACGGCGGCGGGGAAGGGGTCGGCAGCCATCTGGTCGGTCATCCTCAGGTGCGGCTGGTCTCGGTCACCGGCGATATCGTCACCGGGCAAAAAATTCTGCAGGCCGCGGCGAAGAGCGTCAAACGTACTCACCTGGAGCTGGGCGGCAAGGCTCCGGTGATTGTTTGCGACGACGCCGACCTGGATGAAGTGGTCAACAGCATCCGCACCTATGGCTACTACAACGCCGGACAAGACTGCACCGCCGCCTGCCGCATCTACGCGCAGGCGGGGATCTATCCCAAGCTGGTGGAGGCGCTGGGCGAGGCGGTTGCCAGCCTGCGTTTTGCCCGCAAACGCGATGAAGACAACGAAATCGGCCCGCTGATCAGCAGCCGCCAACGCGATCGCGTCGCCAGCTTTGTCGAGCGGGCGCTCAGCCAGCCACATATTGAATTGATCACCGGCGCTGCCGCGCATTCCGGCCCTGGCTTCTACTACCAACCCACGCTGCTGGCCGGCTGCCTGCAAAGTGACGAAATCGTCCAGCGCGAAGTGTTCGGCCCGGTGGTGAGCGTCACTCGCTTCGAACATCTGGAGCAGGCGGTCAACTGGGCAAACGATTCCGAATACGGCCTGGCCTCGTCGGTCTGGACGCAGAATATCGATCGGGCGCTGCATATTGCCGCGCATCTGCAATACGGCAGCACCTGGATCAATACCCATTTCACCCTGGCGAGTGAGATGCCGCACGGGGGCCTGAAACGCTCCGGCTACGGCAAAGATCTGTCCAGTGATTCACTGCAAGACTACAGCGTGGTCAGACACGTCATGGCGAAGTTTAAAGCCAGCTTCTAATGAAATTAGGGCGGCAGCCGTTCCCTGCCGCACACAGATACGCAACACAGGGGTAATTACGATGGGAAAAACTACCGCAGTCACCACCACAGTTTCCGCACTCTGTTTCACCGTGCTTTGTGGCCTGGCCCAGGCGGCCGACTTGCCGCAGGCGCTGGGTAAAGGCGAAGGGCGACTGGATATCATTGCCTGGCCCGGCTATATCGAACGCGGCCAGTCCGATAAAAACTATGACTGGGTCAGCCAGTTTGAAAAACAAACCAGCTGTGCGGTGAATGTGAAAACCGCCGCCACCTCCGATGAAATGGTCAGCCTGATGGCCAAGGGCGGCTATGACCTGGTCACCGCATCCGGCGACGCCTCGTTACGCCTGATCTTCGGTAAGCGGGTGCAGCCGATCAACCCTGCACTGATCCCTAACTGGAAAAATATCGACCCGCGCCTGCTGAACGGGGCCTGGTACACCGTAGACGGCAAAACCTACGGCACACCCTATCAGTGGGGGCCAAACCTGCTGATGTACAACACTAAAACCTTCCCGACGCCGCCAGACAGTTGGGCGGTGGTGTTCCAGCAACAGAACCTGCCGGACGGCAAGACCAATCAGGGCCGGGTACAGGCTTATGACGGGCCGATTTACATCGCCGATGCGGCGCTGTTCCTGAAGGCTACGCAGCCGCAGCTTGGCATCAGCGACCCGTACCAGTTGAACGAAGAGCAATATCAGGCGGCATTGAAGATATTGCGCACCCAGCATGCGTTGATCCACCGCTACTGGCATGACACCTCGGTACAGATGAGTGATTTCAAAAACGAAGGCGTCGTGGCCTCCAGCGCCTGGCCGTATCAGGCCAATGCCCTGAAAGGGGAAGGCCAGCCGATTGGCACCGTGTTCCCGAAAGAGGGGGTTACCGGCTGGGCGGACACCACCATGCTGCACGCCGATGCCAAACACCCGAACTGTGCTTATCTGTGGATGAACTGGTCGCTGGAGCCAAAAGTGCAGGGCGACGTTGCCGCCTGGTTTGGTTCGGTACCGGCGTCTCCGGCAGGCTGCAAGGCCAGTACGCTGTTGGGTGACAAGGGTTGTGAAACCAACGGCTTCAACCAGTTCGACAAGATTGCCTTCTGGAAAACGCCGCAGGCGCAGGGCGGTAAATTCGTGCCGTACAGCCGCTGGACTCAGGACTATATCGCCATCATGGGCGGACGGTAACCCGCGGAGGGCGTAGCCTGCTACGCCCGATGAATGCCTATCAGGAGCGCAGATCATGACCATTGCCGTACAATTTATCGATGTTTCGCGGAGCTTCGGCGACGTTCGCGCCGTGGACCGGGTCTCTATCGAAATACAAGATGGGGAATTCTTCTCCATGCTCGGGCCTTCCGGCTCGGGCAAAACCACCTGCCTGCGACTGATCGCCGGCTTTGAACAACTCAGCGCCGGTTCGATCCGTATCCACGGCCAGGAAGCGGCCAATCTGCCACCGTATCAGCGTGACGTGAATACCGTCTTCCAGGATTACGCGCTGTTTCCGCACATGTCGGTGCTGGAAAACGTGGCCTACGGATTGATGGTGAAAGGCGTCGCCAAGCGTGAAAGGTTGGCTCGGGCCCAGGAGGCGCTGGACAGTGTGGCGCTGGGGTTCGTCGCCGAACGCAAACCGGCGCACCTTTCCGGTGGTCAGCGGCAGCGTGTGGCACTGGCCCGCGCACTGGTTAACCGACCACGGGTGCTGTTGCTGGATGAACCGCTGGGCGCGCTGGATCTCAAGCTGCGTGAACAGATGCAGGGCGAGCTGAAAAAGCTGCAGCGCCAGTTGGGGATCACCTTTATTTTCGTCACCCACGATCAGAGCGAAGCGTTGTCGATGTCGGATCGGGTGGCGGTGTTCAATAACGGGCGTATCGAGCAGGTGGACGCGCCACGTGAACTGTACATGCGGCCGAAGACGCCGTTTGTCGCCGAATTTGTCGGGACTTCCAACGTGGTGCGCAGCGAGCTGGCGCAGCGCTTGCTCGGCCAGACCGCCACCTTCTCTATCCGCCCCGAACATATTCGCCTGGTGGATATGACCGGTGCCGCACAGGGCGAAATTCAGGTGCAGGGCACGCTGCAAGAGATCCATTATCAGGGTGCAGCGACGCGTTATGAAATTGCGCTGAGCAGCGGTGAAAAACTGCTGGTCAGCGAGGCGAATCCTCAGTGGCACGCCGCCGGACAGCAGCATTTGATCGGTCAGCCGGTCACCGCCTGCTGGTCGCGTGAGGCGATGGTACCGCTGCTGGAGGAGAGGTGAGATGGAGATGAGCATCGACTATCCCGCGCCGCGCCGCGGTACCTTGCGCGCCCTGTCGACCTTTCTCTACCGCCGGCCGACGCTGTACCTGCTGCTGTTACTGGTGCCGCCGCTGCTGTGGTTCGGTGCGGTGTACCTCGGCTCATTATTGACGCTGTTGTGGCAGGGGTTCTATACCTTCGACGATTTCACCATGACGGTGACGCCGGATCTGACCTTCGATAACCTGCGGGCGCTGTTTAACCCGGCCAACTACGACATCATCCTGCGCACGCTGACGATGGCGGTGCTGGTGTCACTGGCCAGTGCGGTGCTGGCGTTCCCGATTGCCTATTACATGGCGCGTTACACCAGCGGTCGCGTCAAAGCGTTCTTTTATATCGCGGTGATGATGCCGATGTGGGCCAGCTATATCGTCAAGGCCTATGCCTGGACGCTGCTGCTGGCGAAGGATGGCGTGGCGCAGTGGTTCCTGCAGCATCTGGGGCTGGAGCCGGTACTGGCAGCGATCCTGACCGTACCGGGCGTCGGCGGCAATACCCTGTCGACCTCCGGGCTGGGGCGTTTTCTGGTGTTTGTCTATATCTGGCTGCCGTTCATGATCCTGCCGATCCAGGCGGCGCTGGAACGTCTGCCACCTTCGTTGTTGCACGCCTCGGCAGATCTGGGCGCACGCCCGTCGCAGACTTTCCGTTACGTGATCCTGCCGCTGGCGGTGCCAGGCATTGCCGCCGGGTCGATCTTCACCTTCTCGCTGACGCTGGGGGACTTTATTGTGCCGCAGCTGGTGGGGCCGCCGGGCTATTTCATCGGCAGCATGGTGTACGCCCAGCAAGGGGCGATCGGCAATATGCCGATGGCAGCAGCCTTTACCCTGGTGCCGATTGTGTTGATCGCGATTTATCTTTCCATTGTGAAACGTCTGGGGGCCTTCGATGCACTCTGAGCGCGCGCCATTAGGGCTGAAACTGGCCGCCTGGGGCGGTCTGATTTTCCTGCATTTCCCGCTGGCGATTATCGCCATCTACGCCTTCAACACCGAGGACGCGGCGTTCAGCTTCCCACCGAAGGGCTTCACGCTGCATTGGTTTAGCGTGGCTGCCGGTCGGCAGGACATTATCGATGCGATGCTGCTTTCCGCGCAGATTGCCGCGCTGGCGACGGCGGTAGCGCTGGTGCTGGGCACCCTGGCAGCGGCGGCGCTGTACCGGCGTGACTTCTTCGGTAAAGACAGCATTTCACTGTTGCTGCTGTTACCGATCGCGCTACCGGGCATTGTTACCGGTCTGGCGCTGCTGGCGGCGTTCAAGGCGCTGAATATCGAGCCGGGGGTGCTGACCATCGTGATTGGCCATGCCACCTTCTGCGTGGTGATCGTGTTCAACAACGTCATCGCTCGTTTCCGCCGGACTTCCCATAGCCTGATCGAGGCGTCAATGGATCTCGGCGCCGACGGCTGGCAAACCTTCCGCTACGTGATGCTACCCAACCTGGGCTCGGCATTGCTGGCCGGTGGCATGCTGGCATTTGCGCTGTCGTTTGATGAAATCATCGTCACCACCTTTACCGCCGGACATGAGCGCACGCTGCCGCTGTGGTTGCTGAACCAGCTTGGCCGTCCGCGCGATGTGCCGATCACCAACGTGGTGGCGCTGTCGGTGATGTTGCTGACCATGTTCCCGATTTTGGGGGCCTATTACCTGACCAAGGGCGGCGAAAGCGTCGCCGGCAGCGGCAAATAGCCTCTGACCCTAATGCGTACCAGACATCTTATAAAAGGATAACCCTATGCAAAGCCAATTGTTGATTAACGGCCAACTGGTTACCGGCCAGGGCGAGTTGTTGCCGGTGTATAACCCGGCAACCGGAGAGGTGGTGGTACAGGTGGCTGAAGCCAGTGCAGAGCAGGTCGATCAGGCCGTGCTGGCGGCCGACGCCGCATTTGTACACTGGGGGCAGACCACGCCGAAAGAACGTGCTGAACACCTGCTGAAGCTGGCGGATCTGATCGACAGCCATGCGGAAACCCTGGCCCGCCTGGAATCGATCAACTGTGGTAAACCCTACCACTGCGTGCTGAATGACGAACTGCCGGGCGTGGCTGATGTCTTCCGCTTTTTCGCCGGGGCCAGTCGTTGCCTGAGCGGGCTGGCGGCCGGTGAGTATCTGGCCGGACACACGTCGATGATCCGCCGCGATCCGCTGGGCGTAGTCGCCTCGATCGCCCCCTGGAACTACCCGCTGATGATGGCGGCGTGGAAGCTGGCTCCGGCGCTGGCGGCAGGTAACTGCGTGGTGCTTAAGCCGTCGGAACAAACCCCGTTGACCACCTTCAAGCTGGCCGAACTGGCCGCCGGTCTGTTCCCGCCGGGCGTGTTTAACGTGCTGTTCGGCCGTGGTGCCAGCGTCGGTGATCGCCTGACCGGCCATAACAAAGTGCGCATGGTGTCGCTGACCGGCTCAATCGCCACCGGCGAACACATCATTGGCCATACCGCATCCGGCATTAAGCGCACCCATATGGAGCTGGGGGGCAAGGCACCAGTGCTGGTGTTTGACGACGCCGACCTGCAGCAGGTAGTGGAGGGGATCCGCAGCTTTGGTTTCTACAACGCCGGTCAGGACTGTACCGCCGCCTGCCGCATTTATGCGCAGAAGGGGATCTATCCACAGTTGGTGAAAGCATTGGGCGAGGCCATCGGTAGCCTGAAGATCGGCCCACCGGAAGATCAAAGTAGCGAACTGGGCCCATTGATTACTGCTCAGCATCTGGAGCGGGTGGTGGGTTTTGTCGAACGGGCCAAGGCGCTGCCGCACGTGCAGGTGGTGACCGGTGGTGAAAGGGTTAACGGCCCTGGCTACTATTTCCAGCCGACGCTGTTGGCGGGGGCTCGGCAGGAAGATGAAATCGTCCAGCGTGAAGTGTTCGGCCCGGTGGTGACCGTCACGCCGTTCGACGACGAAGCACAGGTACTGGCCTGGGCCAACGAGTCTGACTACGGGCTGGCGTCTTCCCTGTGGACGCGCGACGTGGGCCGGGCACACCGTCTGAGCGCCCGTTTGCAGTATGGTTGTACCTGGGTGAATACCCATTTCATGCTGGTCAGCGAGATGCCGCACGGTGGCCAAAAGCTGTCCGGTTACGGCAAGGATATGTCGATGTACGGCCTGGAAGATTACACCGCTATCCGCCACGTGATGTTTAAACATTGATTCATCAGGTTTTATCTGCAAAATAACGCGGCTTTTAAGCAGGCTGGTACTTGCTTGATAATAATATTCCCCTATGAATTTCAAGTTACAGCTAGGCGGCCAGCTTGCTCATCCCCAGGAGCTTACTTAAGTAAGTGACTGGGGTGAGCAAGTGCAGGTAACAACGCTGTAGCTTGAAATACGACGGGGATAAAAACTGAAGGAAGCCAATTATGGGTATCACCAGACGCGATTTTCTTAATGGGGTAGCGATCACCATCGCCGCCGGGTTAACGCCGATGCAGATCCTGCGTGCATCGCCGCAAACCGCCAATCAAACCCTCTATTACCCACCGACGCTGACCGGGCTGCGGGGTAACCATCCCGGTTCGTTTGAGCATGCGCATCAATTGGGACGTGACGGCAAGGCCTTCGATTTTGCCAGCATCCCAGCCACGGAAGAGTTCGATCTGGTGGTGGTCGGTGCCGGAATCAGCGGGCTGGCGGCAGCCTGCTTCTGGCAGCAAATGAACGGGCCGCAGCAGCGTATTTTACTGATTGATAATCACGATGACTTCGGTGGTCACGCCAAGCGCAATGAGTTCAGCAGCGAGAACGGCACCATCCTCGGCTATGGCGGCAGCGAGTCGCTGCAGTCGCCGCGTTCCAACTTCAGCCCGGTGGCGATGGGACTGCTGCAAAAGCTGGGCGTCAGTATCGACAACCTGGAAAAGGCTTTCGATAAAACCTTCTACCCGGATCTGAACCTGAGCCGTGGCGTCTATTTCGATCGCAAAAACTTCGGCGTCGACAAAGTGGTGAACGGGGATCCGGGCCGCATGGTGGCGGATGATATCCCCCATGACCGCCTCAACGGCCGTTCCTACGAAGCCTTTATCGGTGATTTCCCTCTGCCGGAAAGCGATCGTCAGGCGCTGATTGTGCAGCACACCGTGGATAAAGATTATCTGCCGGAGATGAACCAGGAACAAAAAAGCGAATGGCTCGACAAACACAGCTATACCGAGTTCCTGCGTGACAAGGTTGGCCTGAGCGAAATGGCGATCCGCTATTTCCAGCAAACCACCAGTGATTTCCAGGCGGTGGGTATCGACGCCACCTCTTGCAGCGATGCGCGTATCTGCGATCTTCCCGGCCTGAACGGCATGAACCTGCCGCCGCTGGATGAAGAGTCGCAGGCGGATCTCGACGATCCTTACGTGTTCCATTTCCCGGACGGCAACGCCACGCTGACGCGTTTAATGGTGCGCCATCTGATCCCGGCAGTCTCACCGGGTGGTAACGACATGAATGACATCGTGTTGGCGAAGTTCGACTACAGCCAACTCGACCGAGCGGAGTCACCGGTAAAACTGCGGTTGAACAGCACCGGGCTGCACGCGGCCAACGTCGGCGACAAGGTCGAGGTGACCTATATGACCGGCGAGAAGATGACCAAGGTGCGCGCCGGGCAGGTCGTGATGGCCGGGTACAACATGATGATCCCGTATCTGGTGCCGGAAATGTCAGCTGAGCAGCAACAGGCGCTGAAACAGAACGTCAAGTCGCCGCTGGTGTACAGCAAAGTAGTGATCCGCAACTGGCAGTCGTTTATTAAACTGGGCGTGCATGAAGTTTACTCGCCGACGGCGCCTTATTGCCGTGTGAAGCTGGATTATCCGGTGAGCATGGGCGGCTATCAGCACCCGCGGGATCCGAATCAGCCGATTGGCCTGCACATGGTGTATGTGCCGACGCTGGCGGGCAGCGGGCTGAGCCCGCGCGAACAGTCGCGCAAAGGTCGCGCCTTGCTGTTGGGGACGCCGTTTGAAGTGCATGAGCAGATGATCCGCGAACAGTTGCAGGGCATGCTCGGCTCTGCCGGTTTCGATCATCAGCGGGATATCGAGGCGATCACCGTTAACCGCTGGTCGCACGGCTATTCTTACTTCCTCAACGGGCTGTTTGACGACGAGGACGAGGCGAAGAAAATCATAGAGACGGCACGCCAGCCGATCGGCAAAATTGTGATTGCCAACTCGGATTCAGACTGGAGTCCGTACGCCAATTCGGCGATCGACCAGGCATGGCGCGCGGTAAATGAACTGGCCTTCGGCCATGTTGCCGCCAAGGAGGGAGCATGAGCATGCGTTCACTGTATTTACTGACCTTACTGGCGGCGGGCGGTTCGGCCCAGGCGATGTCGGCCGGGGAATACGTGGCCAAGGCCGGTGACTGCACCGCCTGCCATACCGCACCGGGCGGTGCTCTGTTTGCCGGTGGCATGAAGTTCCCGACCCCGCTGGGCAATATTTACGCTACCAATATTACGCCGGATAAGCAGCAGGGCATCGGGGCTTATTCCTTTGACGAGTTTGACCGTGCGATGCGCCAGGGGATCGCCAAAGATGGCCATCGGCTGTATCCGGCGATGCCGTACACCTCTTACGCCAAAATGAATGTGGAAGATATGCGCGCGCTGTACGACTACCTGATGAAGGAGGTCCCGGCGCAGAATACGGCTAACCGTGCCAGTGATATCAGTTGGCCACTGTCGATGCGTTGGCCGTTGGCAATATGGAACCAGCTGTTCCATGAGGATATGCCTTACCAGCCGGACGCGGGTCAGAGTGCTGAATGGAATCGCGGGGCTTATTTGGTGCAAGGAGCGGGGCACTGCGGCAGTTGCCATACGCCGCGTGGTTGGGCGATGCAGGAGAAAGGATTGGACAGCAAAGAGCCGGCCTTCCTGAGTGGTGCCGAACTGGACGGGTGGTACGCTTCCGGATTACGCGGGCTGCAACAGGACGAGGTCGTGGCCCTGCTGAAAACCGGACGTAGCCAACATGCGGCGGTCGCAGGGCCGATGGGTGAGGTGGTTAGCCACAGTACGCAATATCTGACCGATGGCGATCTGAATGCCATTGCGACCTATCTGCACAGCCTGGCGGCGGAAAAACCGCAGGCGGACAAAGCCATGGCAATGAAGACCGGCAATTCGCAGGCAGGGCAAGCCACCTATGCCATGTATTGCTCAACCTGCCATGGCAATAAGGGCGAGGGCAGCGACAACACCATTCCGGCACTGGCGGGTAACACAACGGTCACGGCGGAAAACCCGTTAACTGCGCTGCGCGTGGTGCTGGAAGGGGCGCATACGCCAATCACCCAACATGCCACGGCAATCGCCATGCCGGGTTACGCCTGGACGTTGAACGATCAACAGGCCGCCGATCTGATGAGTTATTTACGGGGAAGCTGGGGTAACCAGGCGGCACCGGTTACGGCGCAACAGGTTCAAGAGACACGTAAGCTGGCGGAGAAATAACAGAAGGGCGCGGGTTGAGCTGTTTATTAGATAGAGATACTCGGGCCTAGCGCACCGAGGGGCGCTCCGGCAGCTAAAGCTGCTACGACCCCTTCGGCACGCTCTCCCTAATAACGAGCATTATCAGCCATCTGAGGGCGCGGCAACAGGTCGCGCCCCTTTTAATTACAGAACCTTATGCGGGCCGAAGCATTCGTAGTGGATGCGTTCGGCTTCTACACCCATCTCCAGCAACTGCTTGCCCACATGCTGCATAAACGGCACCGGCCCACAGAAATAGTAATGCATCTGCGGCGTGCTGAGTGTTTCGCGCAGGGCACTGAGGTTCATCAGGCCACGGCTCTGGTAGTCACGGCCTTCCACATCATTGACGCCCGGTTGGTTGTACCAGACGTGGCGGCTCAGATTTGGCATGCGGTCGGCGATGTTTGCCACTTCATCGGCAAAGGCGTGAACGCTGCCGTTTTCCGCTGCGTGCAACCAGTGTACGTCCGCAGGGTGCTGGTTATCGTGCAAGGTATTGAGCATGCCGAGCATCGGCGTTTGGCCGACACCGGCGGAGATCAGTGCCACCGGGGTTTCCGGCTGCGCTTCGAGGAAGAAATCCCCGTGCGGCGGAGCGAGATAAATCACGTCGCCTTCTTTGGCTTGCTGATGCAGGAAGTTCGATACCTTACCCTGATCTTCACGTTTTACCGCAATGCGATAGTATTCGCCATTCGGTGAGGTGGTCAGTGAGTATTGGCGAATTTCCTGGTTTTCCATGCTGTCGTGCTTGATGTAGACCGCCAGGTATTGACCCGGTTTGAAGTCGATCACCTTGCCACCGTCAACCGGTGCCAACACGAAGCTGCAAATCACCTCGCTCTGTGGCTGTTTTTTGACGATGCGGAATGCGCGCAGGTCACGCCAGCCACCGTCAGCCGTTTCACTGTCCTGATAAATCTGGCCTTCGCGCTGGATAAATACATCCGCCAACACGCCGTAAGCTTTACCCCAGGCATCCAGTACTTCCTGGCCCGGACTGAACATTTCATCCAGGGTTGCCAGTAAATGACCGCCAACAATTTGGTATTGGTCCGGCCGAATATTCAGGCTGGTGTGCTTCTGAGCAATACGTTCTACCGCCGGCAGCAACGCCGCCAGATTTTCGATATTCGCGGCATAGGCACAGATCGCGTCGAACAGCGCCTGACGCTGATCGCCATTGCGCTGGTTGTTCATATTGAACACATCTTTTAACTCAGGATTGTGCTCGAACATGCGATCGTAGAAATGGGCAGTCAGTTTCGGCCCGGTAGCGGCCAGCAGGGGAATGGTAGATTTTACGGTGGCGATGGTTTGGCTATCCAGCATGGTAGCGCTCCTTGGTCGATCATTATTGGAATATTTAAATGATGTATTTTAAATGCATCTTTAAGTTTTAACGCATCCTAACGGTTTCTGCCCTGGCTGTAAATACCCCTGTTTTTGTTGCGGGGTCGTTAAGCGACGATCTTGCTCACAGAACATGAAAAAACCGCATGCTCAGTATGAGTAAAAGTCCGTTGTCGAATGGGGTAGTTTATCGGATCAAAGCCTTGCTGCGCCTAATGCCAATCGTTTGCGTAAAAACCTCTGTCAAGGCCTATCCTCAGTGGGGCGAAACAGTTTACACTGTGGGCCAGAACCCAACCGGGTAGTTATTTGGTGATTTTTTAGTTAGCCGATTTAAGTCAGGAGAAGCCGGATGTTAAAGCGTGAAATGAACATTGCTGATTACGATGCCGAACTGTGGCGTGCAATGGAGCAAGAAGTGGTGCGTCAGGAAGAGCACATTGAGCTGATTGCATCTGAGAACTACACCAGCCCGCGCGTAATGCAGGCTCAGGGTTCCCAGTTGACCAACAAATACGCTGAAGGTTATCCGGGCAAGCGTTATTACGGCGGCTGCGAATATGTGGATATCGTTGAGCAACTGGCTATCGACCGTGCCAAAGAGCTGTTCGGTGCTGATTACGCCAACGTTCAGCCACACTCCGGTTCCCAGGCGAACTTCGCCGTTTATACCGCGCTGCTGCAGCCGGGCGATACCATTCTGGGGATGAACCTGGCGCACGGTGGCCACCTGACCCACGGTTCTCCGGTTAACCTGTCCGGCAAACTGTATAACGTGGTGCCTTACGGCATCGACGAAAAAGGTCAAATCGACTACGAAGATCTGGCTAAACAGGCACAGACTCATAAACCAAAAATGATCATCGGCGGCTTCTCTGCCTTCTCCGGTATCGTTGATTGGGCAAAAATGCGTGAAATCGCCGACAGCATCGGCGCCTACCTGTTCGTTGACATGGCGCACGTTGCGGGCCTGATTGCCGCCGGCGTTTATCCGAACCCGGTCCCTCACGCGCACATCGTGACCACCACCACCCACAAAACCCTGGCGGGTCCGCGCGGCGGCCTGATCTTGGCGAAAGGCGGTGATGAAGACCTGTATAAGAAGCTGAACTCCGCCGTGTTCCCTGGTGGTCAGGGCGGCCCGCTGATGCACGTGATCGCCGGTAAAGCGGTGGCGCTGAAAGAAGCGATGGAGCCTGAGTTCAAGATTTACCAGCAGCAAGTGGCCGATAACGCCAAAGCTATGGTGGAAGTGGTTCTGCAACGCGGCTACAAAGTGGTTTCCGGTGGTACCCATAACCACCTGTTCCTGCTGGACCTGGTTGACAAGAACCTGACCGGTAAAGAAGCTGACGCAGCCCTGGGCCGTGCCAACATCACAGTGAACAAAAACAGCGTGCCAAACGATCCCAAGAGCCCGTTCGTCACCTCCGGTGTGCGTATCGGTACTCCGGCTGTGACTCGCCGCGGCTTTAAAGAAGCTGATGTGCGTGAACTGGCCGGCTGGATCTGTGATGTGTTGGACAACATCAATGATGAAGCCACCATCGAACGCACCAAGAAGAAAGTACTGGATATCTGCGCCCGCCTGCCGGTTTACGCATAATTCCGCTTTCTCGCTAAAAAACGCTCAGGCGTCATGCCGGTCACTTAGGTGACCGGTTTTTTTTACCTGCTGTCGACGGTGGTAGATCCAACGTCGTATATATGTTTCCGTCATTAATATTAGTTATTAATATATTTAATAACAACAGGCTGTGATATTTATCGCCTTTTAATTAATTGCATTGTGCTGAGGGCGTGTTATGTGATGTGCGTCTATATGATTGTTATTTACTCTCATGGTATACCTTAATAAAGGACGATTATTATACTATGGAGTGTCGTATGACGCAGGTTATTCATTTTGCTCTCTCTTGTCTGTTAGTAACGGTAATGGCATTGCTGGTGAGCCATAACCGAAAGTTAATTAAGGTTCGTTATATTATCCAGCTGCTGGTGATAGAAGTCTTACTCGCCTGGCTATTTCTCCGTTCTGATATTGGCACCGGCTTTACCGCACAGGTTTCTACGGTGTTCAATGGGTTGATGCTGTTTGCCGGCGAAGGCACCGATTTCTTATTTGGTGGAATGCGAGCGCAAGGGTTGGCATTCTTCTTCCTTAATGTGTTATGCCCGATTATTTTTATTTCTGCATTGATCGGTATTATTCAGCATATCAATCTATTGCCGATTATTATTAGGGTGGTGGGGACGGTATTGTCCAAAGTCAACGGTATGGGCAAGCTGGAATCTTTTAATGCCGTCAGTGCATTATTGCTTGGGCAGTCGGAGAACTTTATCGTCTATAAAGATGTGCTGGGCAAGATGTCTGAAAACCGTATCTACACCATGGCGGCTACTGCAATGTCAACCGTCTCGGTGTTTATGGTCGGCGCCTATATCAATATGGTTGATGCCCGATATGTCGTGGTGTCATTGATTCTGAATATGTTTAGCACGTTTATTGTGCTGTCACTGATTAATCCCTATCGCGTCGATTTGGAAGAAGAAGTTCAGATGCAGGATCTGCATCGCGGACAAAGCCTCTTTGAAATGCTGGGCGAATATATTCTCGCCGGCTTTAAGGTAGCAGTAATCATTGCAGCGATGTTATTGGGGTTTATTGCCCTGATCGCTGCCATCAATGCATTGTTTAGCAGCCTGTTTGGCATCAGCTTCCAAGGATTACTGGGCTATCTGCTTTATCCTTTTGCCTGGATCCTTGGCGTACCGGCTCATGAAGCGCAGCAGGTTGGCAGCATCATGGCGACCAAAATTGTGGCCAACGAGTTTGTCGCCATGACTGACTTGCAACAAATCAAAGCTGCGTTGTCGCCACGCGCTGAAGGGATCTTGTCGGTGTTCCTGATCTCCTTTGCCAACTTCACCTCGGTGGGCATTGTGGCGGGGGCGATTAAAGCACTGAATGAGCAACAGGGGAATGTGGTTTCCCGTTTCAGTCTGAAACTGCTGTATGGCTCAACGCTGGTGAGTTTTTTATCGGCAGCGGTAGCCGGATTAGTTATTTAAAACACCGGCTAGCCTCTTTTCAGGCCAGAGGTTATTCCTTTCCAACAGAGTTTAAAATCGACAGACATAATGAGGTATTACCATGAGGGTTTTGTTTATTGGTGAGTCATGGCATATTCACATGATCCACTCTAAAGGCTTTGACAGTTTTACATCGAGTAAATATGAAGAGGGCGCGGAGTATCTGTTGTCCTGTTTACGCGGTGCGGGGATGACTATCGATTATATGCCGGCGCATACCGTGCAAACCGCCTTTCCGCAAACGTTGGACGAACTGCTAATTTATGATGCTGTCGTGATTAGCGATATCGGCAGCAATACCTTCTTATTGCAAAATAAAACCTTTTATAAAATGGAGGTGATGGCCAATGCCCTGTCATTGATAAAAGACTATGTCGCCATGGGGGGCGGAGCATTAATGATAGGCGGTTATCTTTCCTTTACCGGCATAGAGGCAAAGGCAAATTATAAAAACACCCTCCTTGCCGAAGTGTTGCCGGTTGAAATGTTAGACCATGACGACCGTATTGAATTACCGCAAGGCTGTAAACCGTTCACGCTGAGCCACAGTCATGAGATCACCCGTGATTTAAATGAATGGCCGATTTTGCTGGGATATAACAAATTTATTGCCAAGCCTGGCAGCGAAACATTAGCCGAGATTAACGGTGACCCCTTGCTGGTGGTTGGCAAGTATCAGAAGGGGCATGTTGCCTGTTTTGCCAGTGATTGTTCGCCACATTGGGGCGGACCGCAATTTATGCAGTGGGAAAATTATACCGCCTTCTGGTGCAATTTAATGAATTCAATCAAAAGGAGAAATTGAAATGGATGACAAAGCCAAGATACAAGAAATGATTGCTGCGGCCTCCCGAGCCAGGGAGTTTTCCTATGCCCCTTATTCTAATTTTACCGTGGGTGCGGCATTGATGACCAAGAGCGGTAAGGTGTACAGCGGCTGTAATGTCGAATCTGTTTCCTATTCGCCCACCACCTGCGCAGAACGCGTTGCTATTTTAAAAGCCGTTTCTGAAGGCGAGCGCAGTTTTGAAATGATTGTGGTGATCGGTGGTCCCAGAGAGGGTGAAAGCAAGGCTAAAGGCTATTCCGGGCCATGCGGTGTGTGTCGTCAAATGATCTATGAGTTTGGCAAGGACACCAGGGTTATTATTGCCAACAGCCTGGATGAATACTACGTACACGACATCTCGGAGCTTTTCCCCTTTGGGTTCGGTCCGGACCATTTATTAGGGTAAATCGCCGACCCTCCGTCATAGGGGCGCTGCAAGTTGCGCCCTGATTCCGGGCATAAACTGTGAACTGCATTGCACTCTATCCCTTTGAAGGTGAATGAACATTGCTAGCCAATGTGACCTCTGTCAAAGTATCGCCCTCACACCGGAGGGATCATGGTTCTGCAATCTACGCGTTGGCTAGCTCTCAGTTATTTCACCTATTTCTTTTCTTACGGCATCTTCTTACCTTTTTGGGGCGTTTGGTTAAAAGGTGAAGGCATACCGCCTGAAACCATCGGTATTCTGCTCGGCGCCGGTCTGGTTGCGCGCTTCCTCGGTAGTTTGTTGATTGCCCCTCGGGTAAAAGATCCCTCTCATCTGGTGACAGCATTACGCCTGTTGGCGTTACTGACGCTGGCTTTTGCCATTGGGTTCTGCTTTGGCAACGGCTGGGGCTGGTTGATGTTGGTGATCGCCGGCTTCAACCTGTTCTTTTCGCCGCTGGTACCGCTGACCGATGCGCTGGCCGGCACCTGGCAAAAACAAATTACCCTGGATTACGGCCGGGTCAGGCTATGGGGCTCGCTGGCGTTTGTGATTGGCTCGGCGCTGACCGGGCAAATGGTTTCCGTCTGGGGCCATAACGCCATCCTCTACAGCCTGATCATCAGCATACTGGCGATGCTGTTGGGCATGATGCTGAAACCAAGCGTGATGCCACAGGGCGAGGCGCGGACCCATAGCGAAGCCGACCGTTCACTGTGGGAGATGCTTAAGGAAGGGCCTGTCTGGCGCTTCCTGTTGTGCGTAACCCTGTTGCAGGGCGCACATGCCGGTTATTACAGTTTCGGTTCTATCTACTGGCAGGAGGCGGGCTATTCGGCTTCGACCATTGGCTACTTGTGGTCGCTGGGCGTGGTGGCGGAAGTGATTATTTTCGCCAGCAGCAATTTCCTGTTCCGTCGCTGGAATGCACGCAATCTGCTGCTGCTCTCCGCCTGCTGCGGGATCCTGCGCTGGGGCCTGATGGCCAGTAGTACCGAACTGGGGTGGTTGCTGGTGATCCAAATTCTGCACTGTGGCACCTTTACCGTTTGCCATCTGGCAGCGATGCGCTTTATCGCCGCGCGCAAGGGGCCGGAAGTGATCCGACTGCAGGCGGTCTACTCGGCGCTGGCGATGGGCGGCGGCATTGCGATTATGACGGTGATCGCCGGCTTCCTGTTTGAGTATCTGCAGGGTGGGGTGTTCTGGGTGATGGCGGCCGTGGTTGTGCCGGCGCTGTTTATCCGCCCGCCGGCGGTTGCAGTCAGCGACAGTCGTTAAGAGGTTTCCAGCAGCGCACGGATGGCTTTGCGCTGCTGGCGCTCTAACGGCAATTCGGTATAAATCAGCGGCGGTTGCGGTTCACCGTGCTCCGTGGCATAAGGGGTGATCACCAATGTCACCCCCTGCGGTGCACCGGAGTGCAGATAGTCGCGCAGCGGCAAATATTTGATGTTCAACGGCAGTAGCGTTAATTCACGGATCTGATATTCCACTTCCTCTTCCAATTGCGGGTTGTCCAGCGTCAGCAATAACACCTGCTTTTCCTGCAACGCATTGCCCTGCATCAACCAGGCACCGAAACTGATGGCGACCAGCCCGGCTTCCTCGCTGGAGAAATGAATGCTGTACTCCTGTTCGAGCGGTGCCAGTACCTCCTGAGCAGTACGCATCAGGCGTGGATATTTGCGCTGCACTTCTTCCAGCAGCGAGTTATCGATGCCGATCTCAAAGCGACAGCGTTCTACCGCCGGTGCCAGGTGGGCAAACAGTTGACTGATCAAGTCCTCTTTACTGCTGAAGGTCATGCCGGAAATCTGTTGGAAGCGCTCAACCATATTTTCAATCGCCGCCATCAATCGCAGATCTTCCGCTGAGTCGTTGCTGTGGTAGCTGTGGTTTTTCAGCATGGTGAACATTAACACCAGGAAGTCGCTTTCGCTGGCCTCGGGGGGCAGGGCAAAAAGTTGATTCAACGCTTGATGCAGCCAGCCGGCGGCCTGATGCTCCGGTTTCTGATGCAGCCAGTCACGCTGGGCGGGGCTGAATGTCGGGTGCCGATGACGTTGGGTTTCCCATGCGCAATAGCGCAGGTAGTGCTGCAGGAACTGACGATCGCGCCGATCAAAGCTGCGGTCGATCAGCGTTTCACACTCGCTGATACACTGCTCCAACTGCGGGGTCAGATCGGTGCTCAGCCCCAAAGCCTGCTGTAGCCAGTGGGAAAAATGGTGATCGATAAATTCCGGGCTGCAGCGCAGGGCTCGTCGCAACCAGTGGAGCAGGCAGAGGCGTTGGTTGAGCGCGCTGCCCCTGATCCGGTAACCTTCGTCGGGGTTGCCGTCGATCTCCAGATGGTGGAAACGCTGGATTTCACTGGCAACCTCGGCTATATCTTGCCGGGTGATGGGGGGGGCGACGCGATTAATTTGGCTGATAGTCTCCAGTTGTACTGCGGGCACCGGCGCATACAGCATCAATAACAGATGGCAGCGTCGTTGTTGACCGGAGAGCTCAGGCACGGGGCCAGTGTCCAGGCTCATATCACCTTCAGGCAGGTCACGTTTAAATTATGAATAAGCATAGCAAATGGCGCTGTGCGGCGTGGCAACGGCACCCGGTTTTACTTCGGCTTACAACTTTCGTCACAATTATTGGGCGGAATGGCGGTGGTTGAAGAACGGTTGATGTTACTTTATAACAATAATGAGTATCGTTTGATGATGAAGTTACGTTTTATTTTTGCCGGGTTTCTAACGCTATTCTGCACCGGCGCTGTCGCTCACCCGCACAGCTTTATTGATATGAACACCACCTTTGTGGCTAAGGATCAACAGCTGGTTGGCTTGAAAATGGTTTGGGTTATGGATGAAATCACCTCGGCGGATCTGCTGTACGATGCGGAAAATGCCAAAAACGACTCGGAAGTGTGGAAAAAGCTGGCGGCACAGGTGATGGCCAATGTCCTGGGGCAACACTATTTCACCGATGTCTATCGCGACGGCAAGCCGGTGAAATACCTGAATCTGCCAACGGAATATCACCTTTCGCGCCAGGGGCACCAGGCGGTGCTGGAATTTGTCCTGCCGCTGGCCGAGCCGCAGCCGCTGGCGGGCAAGCCGTTTGAGATCTCCACTTACGATCCCACCTATTTTGTCGATATGACTTATAAAGATAAAACGGCACTGCATTTGCCAGCGGAGATGACGGCGCAATGCAAGTTTAAATTGATGACGCCGAAGCCGGACAGCTCCCTGCAGGCCTATGCGTTATCCCTCGATAAGAATGATTCACCTGGTGAAGATATGGCGCTGGGACAACAGTTTGCCCAGCGGGTCAGCCTGCAATGTCAATAAACCTCACTCAACACACCCCGCGTAAGCGACACTGGGCTTTCAGCCTGTGGCCGTTGTTGCTGTTTGCGCTGTTGCTGGCGCTGGGCGCCCAGTTGGTGTGGCACTATTGGCCGCAGCTGTTGATGCAAAGCGTGGTGTGGCAGAAAGGCCTGCACCAGCAGTTGGCTGGCCTGTTGCAGCAGGTAAAAGCGGCACCACAGCAAGCCGGGTTGGCGTTGATGTTGTTCAGTCTGAGCTATGGCGTGTTGCATGCGCTCGGCCCAGGCCACGGCAAGGTAGTGATCGCCACTTATCTGGCCACTCATCCGGCGCGGCTGAAAAGCAGCCTGAAACTGACCTTTGCCGCTTCACTGGTTCAGGGCTTGGTGGCGATCGTCCTGGTGACGCTGATGCTGGTGGTACTGCAATTGTCGTCCCGGCAGCTGCATCAGAGCAGTTTCTGGATGGAGAAGGGCAGTTTTATTCTGGTGATGCTGCTTGGGGTGTTGCTGAGCTGGCGAGCGCTGAAGCGTTTGTATCACGCGGTGAAAGCCATGCGTCCCTCTCCGGCTCTGCGTATCAACAGTCTGCAACCGCTACCGGCGGATCATGTTCATAGCGACCATTGCGGCTGTGGTCACCGCCATATGCCGAGCGACAGCGAACTGCAGGCGGGGAGTGACTGGCGTACGCAGACCGCCATCGTGTTGGCGATGGGGATGCGGCCGTGTTCAGGCGCAATACTGGTATTACTGTTTTCCAAGGTGATTGGCGTGTTTATCTGGGGCGTTTTTTCGGCGTTGGCCATGGCGCTGGGCACCTCGCTGACCATTTCATTGCTGGCGTTGCTGGTACATTACAGCCGTCGGTTGGCGGTGCGTCTCAGCCGTTCACGCGCGCCCGCGGCCTGGAGCGCAGTCGCCTGGGGTTCGCTGGCGCTGGCCGGTGGCCTGATACTGTTGTTCGCCGGGGTGTTGCTGTATGTCACTGCCCAGTCGGAATTCATCGGTGGCATCCGGCCTTTCTCCCGCTGATCGGCATAAAAAAAGCGCTGCAAATATTGCAGCGCTTTTTCTTTATTCATTCACTTCGCGATATTAACGCTTCAGCGCTTCGCTCAGTTCTTCACGCATGGTGGAAAGCATGGCTTTCACGACGCGCGGGTTACCGGCTACCACGTTGCCGGAGCTGAAGTGGTTGTGGCCGCCAACAAAGTCGGTCACCAGGCCGCCAGATTCGCGCACCAGCAGTTCACCCGCGGCGAAATCCCATGGCTTCAGGCCAATTTCGAAGAAACCGTCAACGCGACCGGCGGCCACATAGGCCAGATCCAGCGCGGCAGAACCGGTGCGGCGGAAATCGGCACACTGAGTGAACAGTTTGCCAACGATGTTGATGTAAGGGGTTGCGTGCTGCTTCACCTTGAACGGGAAGCCGGTTGCCAGGATGGTGCCATCCAGGTCTTTGGCATTGGTGCCGCGCAGACGGTAACCGTTGAGCTGTGCGCCCTGGCCGCGAGCCGCGGTGAACAGTTCGTTACGCATTGGATCATAAACCACAGCCACTTCAGTACGGCCTTTGATGCGTACGGCGATGGAAACTGAGAAGTGTGGGAAACGTTTGATGAAGTTTGATGTGCCATCCAGTGGATCGATCACCCATTGTACATCTTTATCTTCGCCGACTAATTCGCCGCGTTCTTCGGTAACAATAGAATGTTGCGGATAGGACTTGCGAATGACGTCGATGATCAGATGCTCTGCATCGCGATCGACGTTAGTGACAAAGTCATTGGTCCCTTTCTGGCTCGCTTCAACAGCGTCCGGGGTTTCGTAGTTTTTGGCAATCAGGTTACCGGCCTTGCGCGCAGCGCGCACGGCGATCGTCAGCATCGGATGCATGGGTATCTTCCAACTAGGATGTTAAAGAACAGGAAACGGCGCGAAGTATAGCAGGTGTTCGGCAAAATGCCTACGGCTGTGTTAAGCTGCTGTGATTTTCCGCTACGCTCAGAGTTTGTATGCTGCATAACATCCGCATTGTTCTGGTAGAAACCTCTCATACCGGTAACATGGGCTCGACCGCCAGAGCCATGAAAACCATGGGATTAACCAACCTTTATTTGGTTAATCCGCTGATAAAACCTGATTCTCAGGCGATTGCCCTGGCCGCAGGCGCCAGCGACGTGATCGGCAACGCCACCATTGTTGACACTCTGGATGACGCCATTGCCGGCTGCAGTCTGGTCGTGGGCACCAGTGCGCGTTCACGCACCTTGCCGTGGCCGATGCTGGAACCGCGTGAATGCGGCATACGCGCCGTGCACGAAGGTGAACATGCACCGGTCGCGCTGGTGTTCGGCCGTGAACGTGTCGGCCTGACCAATGATGAGCTGCAAAAGTGCCATTATCATGTCGCCATTCCTGCCAACCCGGATTACAGCTCGCTGAATCTGGCGATGGCCGTGCAGATCCTGGCGTATGAAGTGCGTGTGGCTTACCTCGATCGCCAACAGGTGGGCGCGCCGCAGCTGGAAGAAACCCCTTATCCGTTGGTGGACGACCTCGAACGTTTCTATCAACATCTGGAACAAACGCTGCAGCATAGTGGCTTCATTCGTCCGTCCCATCCGGGGCAGGTGATGAGCCGTTTACGCCGTTTGTTCACCCGCGCGCGGCCGGAAGCTCAAGAGCTGAATATCCTGCGCGGTATGCTGACGTCGATCGAGAAACAGGATAAACATCAAGGTAATTAATTTGATGTGAAATGACGGCTGGCGGTAATAGTATTAGTTATCTAATGGTTATAATGTGTATTTTATATGCATATTATCTGGCTTAGTCCAAAACGTGCTAATACTTGAGTAAATTACTAGGTTAAATAGTTGACTGATTTACTCAGGAATGTCAGACTTTCGGCCATGTTTGACCAACAGGTAACCACTTAGCTATGAGACTGACATCCAAAGGCCGTTATGCCGTAACCGCTATGCTTGACGTGGCATTGCACTCCCAGGAAGGGCCCGTACCTCTGGCGGATATTTCTGAACGCCAGGGTATTTCGCTCTCTTATCTGGAACAATTATTCTCCCGTCTGCGTAAGAATGGCCTGGTGGCCAGCGTACGTGGGCCGGGCGGTGGTTATCTGCTGGGTAAAGACGCAAGTGAGATTGCCGTAGGTGCAGTTATCACGGCTGTCGATGAGTCGGTAGATGCAACCCGTTGTCAGGGTAAAGAAGGCTGTCAGGGTGGCGATCGCTGTCTGACTCATACCCTGTGGCGCGATCTGAGCGAGCGCATCAGCGGGTTCCTGAACAACATTACGCTGGCTGAACTGGTAAACAACCAGGACGTGCTGGTGGTGGCGGACCGTCAGAACAACGATACCCGTCGCACGGCCAACGGTCGTCAGCAAGAAACTATCAACGTTAATCTGCGCGCATAAGCAGCTGGCGATATTTTTTTAGTTTTTGGAAGTGATGTACGGAGCACAAGAGCAATGAAATTACCGATTTATTTGGATTACTCAGCAACGACGCCGGTTGACCCGCGCGTTGCTGAGAAAATGATGCAGTTTTTGACTCTGGACGGGACCTTTGGTAACCCGGCTTCCCGTTCCCACCGTTTCGGGTGGCAGGCGGAAGAAGCGGTAGATATCGCCCGTAACCAAATTGCTGAACTGGTTGGCGCTGACCCGCGCGAAATCGTGTTCACTTCCGGAGCCACCGAATCCGACAACCTGGCGATCAAAGGTGCTGCCAATTTCTATCAAAAGAAAGGCAAGCACATCATCACCAGCAAAACCGAACACAAAGCCGTGCTGGACACCTGTCGTCAGCTAGAGCGTGAAGGCTTTGAAGTGACCTATCTGGCACCGCAGAGCAACGGTATTATCAGTCTGCAGGCCCTCGAAGCCGCGATGCGTGAAGACACCATTCTGGTTTCGATCATGCACGTGAACAACGAAATTGGCGTGGTGCAGGATATCGAAGCTATCGGCGAAATGTGTCGTGCGCGCGGTATCATTTATCACGTTGATGCGACCCAGAGCGTGGGCAAACTGCCTATCGACCTGAGCAAGCTGAAAGTCGATCTGATGTCGTTCTCCGGCCACAAAATTTATGGCCCGAAAGGCATTGGTGCACTGTACGTGCGTCGTAAGCCACGTATCCGTATCGAAGCCCAGATCCACGGTGGTGGCCATGAGCGCGGTATGCGTTCCGGTACTCTGCCAGTCCATCAGATCGCCGGTATGGGCGAAGCCTACCGTATTGCCAAAGAAGAAATGGCGACGGAAATGGCACGCTTGCGCACGCTGCGTGATCGTCTGTGGAACGGCGTGAAAGATATGGAAGAAGTGTATCTGAACGGCGATCTGGAGCACGGTGTTCCTAACATTCTGAACGTCAGCTTCAACTATGTTGAAGGTGAATCGTTGATCATGGCGCTGAAAGACCTGGCCGTATCCTCGGGTTCAGCCTGTACCTCCGCCAGCCTTGAGCCATCTTACGTGCTGCGCGCGTTGGGCATGACTGATGAATTGGCGCATAGCTCGATCCGTTTCTCTCTGGGGCGTTTCACCACAGAAGAAGAGATCGATTACACCATTCAACTGGTGCGTAAATCCATCGGCCGTCTGCGTGACCTGTCTCCACTGTGGGACATGTTCAAACAGGGCGTGGATATCAACAGCATCGAATGGGCACATCATTAATTCTCAGGATTCAGGAGCAAGGTCATGGCTTACAGCGAAAAAGTAATCGATCACTATGAAAACCCGCGTAACGTGGGTTCTTTCGACAACGAAGATCCGAGTGTTGGCAGCGGCATGGTGGGTGCACCGGCCTGTGGCGACGTGATGAAGCTGCAGATCAAAGTCAACAATGAAGGTATCATTGAAGACGCCCGTTTCAAGACTTACGGCTGCGGTTCCGCCATCGCCTCCAGCTCGCTGGTGACAGAATGGATGAAAGGCAAGTCTCTTGATCAGGCAGAAGCGATCAAAAACACCCAGATCGCTGAAGAACTGGAATTACCGCCGGTAAAAATTCACTGCTCTATTCTGGCCGAAGACGCCATTAAAGCAGCGATTGCCGACTACAAGAGCAAACATAGCGCCAAGTAATTATTTCTGAGTCATTTAGCCCGGCCTTGGTTGGGCTTTGAAGTGTGAGGTTGTGATGTCAATTACCATGAGCGACAGCGCTGCGCAGCGTGTTCAGGCATTTATGGATAACCGCGGCAAAGGCCTTGGCCTGCGTCTGGGGGTGAGAACCTCTGGCTGCTCCGGGATGGCGTACGTGCTGGAATTTGTTGACGATATGAACGATGACGACATCGTTTTTGAAAACAAAGGCGTTAAGGTGATCATTGACGGCAAGAGCCTGGTCTACCTTGACGGCACTGAGCTTGATTTCGTTAAGGAAGGCCTGAACGAAGGCTTCAAGTTCAACAACCCCAATGTCTCAAGCGAGTGCGGCTGCGGCGAAAGTTTCAACGTCTGACAGTCCATCGTGCTCCCCCGCCAGCCGCGGGGGAACTTCATCCGATAACGCCCAGAGCACGCTATGGATTACTTTACTTTATTCGGGCTGCCAGTTCGCTATCCCGTGGACGGCAGCCTGCTTGCATCTCGCTATCAGGATCTGCAGCGCCAATTCCATCCCGATCGTTTTGCCAGTCAGCCAGAACGCGAACGCCTGATGGCGTTGCAACAGGCTGCGACTATCAATGAAGCCTACCAAACGCTGAAGCACCCATTAAAACGCGCAGAGTATATGCTATCTTTGCACGGTTTTGATTTGGGCAACGAGCAGCATACCCTGCGTGATACCGCGTTCCTGATGGAACAGCTGGAACTGCGCGAAGAGCTCGACGCCATTGAACGCAAAGCGGATGCAGAAACCCTGCTGGCCAGCTTTAGCGCGCGGGTGAACGAGACGGTCAAACAGCGCAGTGCGCTGATGGTGCAACAGCTGGATAGTCAACAGTGGGTTGATGCCGCCGACACCGTGCGTAAGCTGCGCTTTTTGGACAAACTCCAGCAACAGGTTGAACAACTCGAAGAAAAACTGCTGGGTTTTGAGTAACACATTTTTGATTGTGGAAGCTTCAATATGGCCTTATTACAAATTAGTGAGCCCGGCCTCAGCGCTGCGCCGCACCAGCGCCGTCTGGCTGCCGGTATTGATTTAGGCACCACCAACTCTCTGGTCGCCACGGTGCGCAGCGGGCAGGCGGAAACGCTGGCCGATGCCCAGGGGCGCGATTTACTGCCCTCGGTGGTGCACTATCAGGCTGACACCTTGCGTGTCGGTTGGGATGCGCGCCAGCAGGCAGCGCAGGATCCCGCCAATACCATCAGCTCAATCAAACGCATGATGGGCCGTTCATTGGCCGACGTGCAACAACGTTACCCGAACCTGCCGTATCAGTTCCAGGCCAGTGACAATGGCTTGCCGATGATAGTCACTGCCGCCGGTGCGGTTAACCCGGTAGGGGTTTCCGCCGATATCCTCAGGGCACTGGCCGAACGGGCGAAAACAGCGCTGGAAGGGGAACTCGACGGTGTGGTGATCACCGTTCCGGCCTATTTTGATGATGCACAACGCCAGGGCACCAAAGACGCTGCGCGTTTGGCCGGGCTACACGTGTTGCGCCTGCTGAACGAACCGACAGCGGCGGCGATTGCCTATGGTCTGGATTCCGGGCAGGAAGGCATTATCGCGGTGTACGATCTGGGCGGCGGTACCTTTGATATTTCCATTCTGCGGCTGAGCCGTGGGGTGTTTGAAGTGTTGGCCACCGGCGGGGATTCCGCGCTGGGGGGCGACGACTTTGACCATCTGCTGGCCGACTGGTTGCGTGAGCAGGCCGGTGTGGCTGACCGTAGCGATCACGGCGTACAGCGCCAACTGCTGGATGCGGCCATCGCGGCCAAAATTGCGCTGAGCGATGCCGACAGTACTGTCGTTGAGATAGCCGGCTGGCAGGGCGAAGTGACCCGCGCACAGTTTGATGCGCTGATCGCGACTCTGGTGAAACGTACTCTGATGGCCTGCCGCCGTGCGCTGAAAGATGCAGGGGTGAGTGCCGAAGAAGTGCTGGAAGTGGTCATGGTTGGCGGCTCCACCCGCGTGCCCTTGGTGCGTGAGCAGGTCGGTACGTTCTTCGGCCGCACGCCGTTGACCTCGATCGATCCGGACAAAGTGGTCGCTATCGGTGCTGCGATCCAAGCTGACATTTTGGTGGGTAACAAGCCGGACAGCGACATGCTGCTGCTGGACGTGATCCCACTGTCGCTCGGTCTGGAAACCATGGGCGGTCTGGTAGAGAAAGTGATCCCGCGTAACACCACCATTCCGGTGGCGCGTGCGCAGGAGTTCACTACGTTTAAAGACGGCCAAAGTGCGATGATGATCCACGTGCTGCAGGGTGAACGTGAGCTAGTGCAGGATTGCCGTTCGCTGGCACGCTTCTCGCTGCGTGGTTTACCGCCACTGCCAGCCGGCGGCGCGCATATTCGCGTTACCTTCCAGGTGGATGCCGATGGCCTGTTGAGTGTCACCGCGATGGAGAAATCCACCGGCGTAGAGGCTTCAATTCAGGTTAAACCGTCGTACGGTCTGTCCGATGCCGAAATCGCCGGCATGATCAAAGATTCGATGGCCAATGCGCAGAGCGATGTTGGCGCACGTATGCTGGCGGAACAGCGGGTTGAGGCGTCGCGGGTGCTGGAAAGCCTGCAGGGTGCACTGGCCAGCGATGCCGCATTGCTGAGTGAAGCAGAAAGTACGGCGATCCCCGCGGCGGTGGAAGCTTTGCAACTGGCGACGCAGGGCACCGATCCTGCCGCCATTGAAGCCGCAATTAAAACATTAGATGCACAAACGCAAGACTTTGCCGCGCGCCGCATGGATGCTTCCATTCGCCGCGCGCTGGCTGGCCATTCTGTGGATGAGGTTTAATCATGCCTAAAATTGTTTTCCTGCCCCATCAAGATTTATGCCCGGAGGGGGCTGTACTGGAAGCCGAACACGGGGAGTCAATCCTCAATGTGGCGCTGCGCAATGGTATCGAGATTGAGCATGCCTGTGAGAAATCCTGCGCCTGCACCACCTGTCACTGCATCGTACGCGAAGGTTTTGACTCTCTTGAAGAGAGCAGCGAACTGGAAGACGACATGCTGGACAAGGCCTGGGGTCTGGAGCCGGAAAGCCGTCTGAGCTGTCAGGCGCTGGTGGCCGACGAAGATTTGGTGGTTGAAATGCCGCGTTATACCGTCAACCACGCGCGTGAAGGGTAAGAGGATAATAGGAATGGGACTGAAGTGGACTGACAGCCGTGAAATCGGCGAAGCCCTGTACGACCAATACCCGGATACCGATCCGAAAACCGTACGTTTTACCGACCTGCATCAGTGGATTTGCGATCTGGAAGATTTTGACGACGATCCACAGGCTTCCAACGAAAAAATACTGGAAGCTGTCCTGCTGGTCTGGTTAGATGAAGCGGAGTAAATAGCGTAACGGGCTGCCATTGGCGGCCCGTTTATTTTGTATCCGACACGATTAATAAAAGAATAATCCGGAGTAAGAAGGCTATGACAACTGAATTCATGCTGGTAACGCTGTCGAACCAACCTGCTGACGCTCGCTGGGGCGAGAAAGCGCTGCTGAGCACTGGTACAGAAGGGATGACTATCCACCTGACCGGCAACGACAAACTGGGCAGCATTCAACGTGCCGCCCGTAAGATCGACGGACAGGGCATCAAGAACGTCAAACTGGCCGGCGATGGCTGGGATTTGGAAAACAGCTGGGCGTTCTGGCAAGGTTTCCGTGGGCCGAAGGGCAAGCGCAGCGTCGAATGGGCAGAATTGCCGGAAGCGGAAAGCAAAGAGCTGGAACAGCGCCTGAAGATTGTTGACTGGGTGCGTGACACCATCAACATGTCGGCGGAAGAGTTGGGGCCGGAGCAACTGGCTACCCGCGCGGTGGATCTGATGTGTGATGTCGGTTGTGAAGCCGTCAGTTACCGCATTACCAAGGGTGAAGATCTGCGTGAGCAAAACTACGCCGGTATTCACACCGTGGGGCGCGGCTCGGATCGTTCGCCGGTGCTGTTGGCACTGGATTTCAACCCGACCGGCAACCCGGAAGCGCCGGTGTTTGCCTGCCTGGTGGGCAAAGGTATCACCTTTGATACCGGTGGCTACAGCCTGAAACAAAGCGCCTTTATGGACTCCATGAAAGCGGATATGGGCGGTGCAGCTACCATTACCGGCGCATTGGCGCTGGCGGCGGCTCGCGGTCTGAAGCAGCGTGTGAAGCTGTACCTGTGCTGTGCCGACAACATGGTCAGCGGCAACGCCTTCAAGCTGGGCGATATAATTCGTTACCGTAACGGTAAAACCGTTGAGGTAATGAATACCGATGCTGAAGGGCGTCTGGTGCTGGCCGATGGCCTGATCGATGCGTCCGCGCAGAACCCTCAGTTGATTATCGACTGCGCCACTCTGACCGGTGCGGCGAAAACGGCGGTGGGTAACGACTACCATGCGCTGTTCAGCTTCGATGACGCTCTGGCGCAAGAACTGCTGGCCAGTGCGGCCGCTGAACAAGAGCCTTTCTGGCGTCTGCCGCTGGCTGAGTTCCACCGCAGCCAACTGCCGTCTAATTTTGCCGAATTGAACAACGTGGCCGGTCCGGCTTACACGGCGGGTGCCAGCACCGCGGCTGCATTCCTGTCGCATTTTGTGACCAACTACCAGCAGGGTTGGGTGCACATCGACTGTTCTGCCACCTACCGTAAAGGTGCCGTGGATCAATGGGCTGCTGGCGCGACCGGTTTGGGCGTACGTGCTCTGGCCAACCTGCTGCTGAGCAAAGCCAAATAACTGAATGCCCACCAAGGTGGGCGTTATACCCGTCATCTTTCAAGTTGCAGCGTTGTTACCTGCACTCGCTCACCCCAGTTACTTACTCGAGTAAGCGCCTGGGGATGAGCGAGCTGGGCGCCTAACTGCAAAATGAAAGCTATAGGGTATAGAATGTCGTTTACCCTCGGGGCCCAGCATGCTGGGCCCCGTTATTTGATTGCCGGAGTTTGCCATGAGTTCTCACCATCACGAAGTCGCCACAGGCGAAAATGAACTTGAACGCCTGTTGAAACTGGCAGTGACGGAGCCGGCCCATCGTCCGGCATTCTTCCGTGAACTGCTCGACGCTACGGTGTTGATCCTCGGTGACAGCGAGCAGGTGCAACTTGGCGGTGACATCACGCTAAATGCCGATACACCGGTGAATATCCAGCACTGGGAAAAGCAGGACGGCGGCAGCATCATCCCATTCTTTACCTCGGTAGAAGCGTTGCAAAAGGCCGTTGAGGATGAACAGCCGTTCATCGCCATGCCGGCACGCGTCTTATTCGAGATTACTCAGGGTGCGGATCTGTTTCTCAACCCGAAGGCCGAGTACGGCAAAGAGTTTTATCCTGAAGAGGTGGCAATGCTGTTGGCGACCGGCGGTGTGAGCAAACCGGCAGAGCGCTATATCGATAAGGATACTCAGATCCTGTTGGGGCAGCCGGAAGAATACCCGTCGGCAATGGTCGATGCCTTGACCACGCTGTTCAGTCAGCGCAAGCCGGTGCGTCGCGCATTTCTGGCTCTGATGCACGATCAGGCGGTCGACGAAAAACCTAACCTGCTGGTTGGGCTGGAAGTGGATGGGGAGCAAGGCGACATTGAGGCATTGATCAACGAGGCGGGCAGCGTGGCCAGCGAAACCGCGCCTAATGATGAACCGGTGGATTTTTGCCTGGTATCGGAAGAGGAACGTGGCGTCAGCCATTATTTGATCACCCATACCCAACCCTTCTACCAGCGTCGCTGGGGCAGTTGGTTGCGTAATATTATCCCTTCGACGGATAAAACCCAGTAATCCTGTTTTTGCTATTGTTCTCTGTATCAAAGCTAAGGAGAGCGGCCAGCCTCGAAAGGCTGGCCGGATACAACAATGGGCGCTGGAAAACCACTGCGTCACACCAAAACAGGCGGGGCGAACCCCGCCTTCAGGTTGCCATTTAACGTTGAACGTTACAGGACAACACTGCCGCTACCTCCGTATTTCCCTGTTTAAATGTCAACTCACAAACTGAACCACGTATTTACCCGTCGCCTTTCAAGTTGCAGCGTTGTTACCTGCACTCGCTCACCCCAGTTACTTACTCAAGTAAGCGCCTGGGGATGAGCGAGCTGGGCGCCTAGCTGCAACTTGAAACTCATAGGGTATAGGTTGGGTGAATACCAGAAACGTTACGCAACTTACTGTAAATCCTGGTAAAAACAGTTTTCGCGACATGTCAGCCCTCCGTTGCATTTCTGCGGTTAAGAGGCTACCATGCTGGTGTTCAGGCAGTATGGTGAAGCCTCATTCTGATTAAGAGTCAGTTTGGGGCTTTCTTCTTTCTGCTTCCCACCCAGGGCCTGAAGCAGAAAGCTTCAAGCGCCCATCCGCAGTCTAACAGAAGCTTTAATTTCAAAGCTATACCGTCAGGTCGCGGTAAATTCATTCAATCATTCCCACCAGATATCGTTCAAAAAAAGACCCCGACTGGGGCCTTTCATACACCGGCGATTGTTGCTCAGGGCTTTAGTCGGGCGAGCCCCGCGATGGCCTGTTCAAGATACTGCCGCGGGCAGCCAAGGTTGATGCGTATAAAGCCTTTTCCTTGGTCACCAAAGCTGATGCCCATCGAGGCGGCAATCTTTGACTGGTGGATCAACGCCTGCTGTAGGGCGTTATCATCCAGGCCTAAAGCGCGACAATCCAGCCAGGCAAGGTAGGTGCCCTCGGCTCGAGTCATTTTGCACCAGGGCGCGGCATAGGCTAATGCCTGTTCAAACCAACGCCGGTTGTCGGCCAGATAACCTTGTAAATCATCAAGCCAGGTTTCCCCCTGTTGATAAGCTGCCGTTGCGGCGGTCATCGACAGCGCATTGAAGACATCCAACCCATGGGCATTAAGGCGTTCGATAAACGCATTGCGGGTGCGAGCATTGGGGATCAGGAAATTTGAGATCCTCAGCGACGACAAGCCAAAGCTCTTGCTGGCAGAGGTCGCTGAAATCAGGTGGTCATGCCAGGCTTCATCCAGGTGCAGCACCGAGGTGAAGGTTTCGCCGGGTAGCGTCAGGTCGGCCCAGATTTCATCGGAAATCACCGTCACGCCATGGCGGCTGCACAGCGCCATCAACTGCGTCAGTTCGCTGTGGCTCCAGCATCGTCCGGTTGGATTATGGGGGTTACACAATAACAACAATGGTGGTTTCCGTTGTTCAAAACAGGTCTCCAGATGCTCGAAATCGAATTGATAGCCTTGTGGGCTTTCCTTCAGCGGATTTTCGAGGACCTCTCGGCCATTCATAGTGATGATCTTGGCGAAAGATCCATAGTATGGCCCCTGGATCACCACCGGATCGCCAGGCTGGCTAAGCAACTGGATCAGGATCGCCAATCCGGGTACCACCCCTTCGATGGACGTGAACCATTCGCGCTGCAAAGGCAGATGGTGCCGGCTTGAGAACCACTCTATGACCGCCTGGTAATATGAGTCATCGCGTTCGCTATAGCCAAATATGCCGTGATCCACCCGCTGATGCAGCGCCTGCCGGACTTCGATGGGGCATTGGAAGTCAAAATCAGAGACCCACATCGGCAAAAGATCGGTTTCATCGAGTTGCAGATAGCGGTCGATAAAGTCCCATTTCACCGAACCGGTGTTGTGGCGGTTAACTATCTGGTTAAAATCGGTTGGTTTCACGTCAGGCTTCCTTACGCTGTAAATCGTTTTCTGGCTGTATTCTGGCAATCCCGAATCCGGTAAAGCCATAAATCAGGGCGAAGAACACGGCGGCGTAGCATTGGATGGCCCAAGGCAATAAATCCAGCGTGCTGACACCCAGGGTGGTTGCCATATAAATGCCTGCGGCGGTCCACGGAATTAAAGGTTCGATGACGGTGCCCGCGTCCTCCACGGTCCGTGACAGGTTTTTATTGTCTAATCCCATGCGGCGGTAGGCGCCCTTGAACAGCTCTGCGGGGATCAGCAGCGCCAGCTTGCCGTCGCTGGTGGCGCCGGTCACCAGAATGGTGGTTGCGACCGTGGCGGCAATCAACTGGCCGGTGGTATGAACCACTTTCAGCAGTCGGTTGATGATAACGGTCAGCGCGCCGGTCAGCGTTAAGGCCCCGGCAAAGGAAAACGCGCAGAACACCAGCAGGATAGTGCTCATCATCGAGAACATGCCGCCGCGGTTGAGCAGGCGTGGAACATCGTCGACGATGCCGGTAATGCTGTGCCCCTGGGCGGTAAACATCGAAAGGTTAAAACCGTCCATCAACGCATTTAAGCCCTGCTGCAGGTTAAAGCCCTGGAGCAGTACCCCAATGGCGATGGCCAGAGTACAGGCCGCCAGCATCACGGGGATCACCGGTCGTTTAGTGACGGCACCCCAAAGCACCAGCACCGGCGGCAGGATCAGCAGCAGGTTAAAGTGATACAGCCCCTCCAGCGCGGTCACGATCTCGGTGACTTTTTCCGGCGTGGCTACGCTGCCGACGGCGCTGGTGTGCCCGGCAATCAGATACACCACCGCGGCTAAAACGAAGCTCGGTAATGTCGTGTACATCAGGTGCTGGATATGGCTGTAAAGGTCGGTATCCGCGACGATGGCGGCGAAATTGGTGGAGTCAGACAACGGAGAGATTTTGTCGCCAAAGTAGGCCCCGGAAACCACGGCACCGGCGGCGGCGGCCAAAGGGACATCCAGCCCGGCGGCCACGCCCATCAGTGCCACGCCGACGGTACCGGCTGCGCCCCAGGAGGTGCCGGTACAAACGGAGATCACGCTGGTAATGAAGAACGCGGCGATCAGGATATATTGCGGGCTGATCAGTTTTAAGCCCCAGTACACCATGTAGGGAATGGTACCGCTGAACATCCAGGTGCCGATCAAACCGCCGACGCAGATCAGGATCATGATCACCGGCATCGCCTTGGCCAGCTTGGCCACGATCGAGTCGATAATGTCGTTCCAGCGGTAACCTTGCCACCAGGCCAGTGCGGCGGCAATGGCGGCCGAGACCAGCAGCAACGGCTCGATCCGCAGCCCAAGCTGGCCGTAGCCGATGATCAGCAGTAATAGCATCGCCACAATGGGTAGCATCGCTAGCCCCAGGTTGAGTTTCTTTTTGTTATTCATTAACAACTCCGGTTAAGGATGAGGGTGTGACGCCAGCCTAATGAATTCGTTTTGATTGGGGTGTGAGCGCGGGCAACTGTCCATGTAATCGGTTTCATGGACTGCTGTTGTGTGAAATAGCTCTCACTTTATGGCCTTGTTTTCTTGATTTGAGGTGTTTTTCTCGAGGGAGGCGACCGAGTCTCGCAGGATCAATTCAGCGGAAAACATATTATTCTGCGGTGCCACAGCAACCGCAGAATTGAGCTGTAGCGCCAAATTAGCCGCGCGTCGTGCCATTTTCTCAACCGGATAATGTACGGTGGTCAATGCCGGGTGGAGATATTTTGCCAGGGCCACGTCATCAAACCCGACAATCGAGATATCCTCCGGCAGGCTCATCTGGCGTTGGCGGAAGGTTCGCATCATACCGGCGGCCATCACGTCATTGAACGTCAGTGCGGCGGTAAAATGGTGACCGCTGGTCAGGATCCTTTCTGCCGCTAATTCGCCTCCTTGTTCATTGAAGGGGACGCTGATGATCCAGGCACCCGGCACCGAGATCCCGGCGTGAGCCATGGCGTTGCGGTAGCCTTCCAGACGCTGTTTTCTGTCATCGATCGGCAAGTCTGTCGTGATACAGGCGATATTCCGGTGCCCGTGTTGAATCAGCATCTGGGTGGCGGCCTGAGAGGCGCTGACGTTATCCAGCCAAATGCAGCGATTGGCGATGGCGGGCAAATAGCGATTGATCACCACCATTGCCGGGGTGTGGGCGGCGTAGCGTAAGACGTCGGCATCGCTCATCCGGGTCACGTGGGCCACGATGGCTTCGCAACCCTGGTTGATCAGAAAATCGAACCCGTTTTTCTCCAGTTCGGCCTGATGGCCGCCGCTGCAGACCATCAATTTTACGCCGCCTTTGCGCGTGATATCTTCGACGCCCCGTGCCAGTCGCGAGAAAAAAGGATCGTCGAGATTGCCGGTCAATAATCCCAACATATTGCCGCTTCTTTTCGCCAGGGCCAGCGCGGCAGCATTGCGGTGATAGTTAAACTCGCGCATGGCCTTTTCAACACGTTCACGGGTGACCGGTTCAACATAGGCGGTGCTGTTGATCACCCGGCTGACGGTGGCCGTCGATACACCTGCCCGTCGGGCAACATCTTTCATTGTGGCCATATCATCTCCTGCTCAGGCTTCGGTTGCCCTTTCTGTTGACGGGGAAAAATTGAGCTGGGTCTGATGCTAACAGCGCTGCTATCATTCATCCATATTCGGATATTGCGCCGACGGGTGTCGTTGCGTAAAGGCTGCCAGGGAGTTAAACGATGAAACCATGCCGTTCAGGGGCATTTGCATCAGGCAAGAAGCTTTGTCAGGGGATCGCATTGGCGGGAGGCCTGCTACTGCTGGCCGCCTGTGATGACAGTGGTCAAACCTCAACCGCGGCGCAAGCCGATGCTCAGGCCAGCAGCGTCACGCAGGCCAAGCGGCCGGATGCCGCCGCGCTGGCAGCGTTGGCGAAACGCGACGCCGGGAAACCCTTAACGCTGCTTGATGCCTCCGAACTGCAACTCGACGGCGCCAGTGCCATGGTGCTGACGTTTTCTTTGCCGCTGGATCCGAATCAGGATTTCGCCGTGCGAGCTCATCTGGTCGACAGCGTCAGCGGTAAAATCGACGGTGCCTGGGAGCTGTCAGATAATTTGATGGAGCTGCGGTTACGCCATCTGCAGCCCAACCGCAAAGTGGTACTGACCCTTGAGGGTGGCCTGAAAGCGGTCAACGGTGCCGAACTGGGTAAACAGCAACAACAGACAATTACCACCCGCGACATCAAACCGAGCGTCGGCTTTGCCGGCAAAGGCTCACTGCTGCCAACCAAGCTGGCGCAGGGGTTACCGGTGATGGCGCTCAACGTCGATAACGTCGACGTTAACTTCTTCCGGGTGAAGGCCGATGCCTTGCCGGCATTCCTGGCCAACTGGGAGTACCGCAATTCGCTTTCCAGTTGGGAATCGGAAGAACTGCTGAAAATGGCCGACCTGGTCTACAGCGGTCGCTTTGATCTCAACCCGCAACGCAATACCCGCGAACGCCTGTTGCTGCCGTTGAGTAGCATCGAAGCCTTGCAGCAGCCGGGGGTTTACCTGGCGGTGATGCAACAGGCCGGGCATTACGGTTATACCAACCCGGCGACCCTGTTCACCCTCAGTGATATCGGTGTTTCGCTGCACAGCTACCACGACCGTCTGGATGTGTTTACCCAGGCGCTGGACGGCGGTGCGGCATTGGGCGCGGTGGAACTGCGCCTGCTGGATGAAAAAGGCCAAACGCTGACCCAGGGCACCACCGATAAGCAGGGGCATGCCCAGTTAGCGAAAAGCCCCAAGGCACGGTTGTTGCTGGCGACCCAGCAGGGCCAGACCAGCATGATCGACCTCTCGACGCCGGCGCTGGATTTGGCTGAGTTCGATATTGCCGGGCCGGAAGGTTACAGCAAGCAATTCTTCGCCTTTGGCCCACGTGATTTGTACCGTCCTGGCGAAACGCTGATCGTAAACGGTCTGCTGCGTGACGCCGACGGCAAGCCGCTACCGGCCCAGCCGGTGAAGGTAGATATCGTCAAGCCGGACGATCAGGTGGCGCGCAGCTTTGTCTGGCAGCCACAGGACGGCCTGTATCAATATCAGTATTCCATTCCCGAAGGCGGGCCGACCGGTAACTGGTCACTGCGTTTCAACCTGGGCGATAACCAGCCACGGTTGTACAGCTTCAAGGTAGAGGATTTCCTGCCGGAACGCATGGCGCTCGACATCACCGCCGAGAAAACCCCGCTGCGCCCTGACGCACAGCTGGTGTTCGACGTCAGCGGTCGCTATCTCTACGGTGCTCCTGCCTCGGGTAACCGTCTGCAGGGGCAGGTATTCCTGCGACCACAGCGTGAGGCGGTCAGCAGCCTGCCGGGTTATGAGTTCGGTTCGGTGACGGAAGAAAGCCTGTCGCGCAATATGGATGAATTCGATCAGGCACTGGATAACGCCGGTAAGGCGCAGGTGGCAGTAGACAGCAGTTGGGCTGAAGTGAAGTCCCCGTTGAAGGCCATTCTGCAGGCCAGCCTGCTGGAGTCCGGTGGCCGCCCGGTGACGCGCCGCGCGGAACAGGCGATCTGGCCGGCCGATGCACTGCCCGGCATTCGGCCGTTGTTCAGCAAACAACAGATTTATGATTACCGCAGCGACAGTTATCAGGCCCAGCCGGTGGTGGATGAAAACACCCAGGCCGGGTTTGATATCGTCTACGCCAATGCCGCCGGTGAGAAACTGGCGGTCAGCGGGCTGAAGGCCCGTCTGGTGCGTGAGCGCCGCGACTACTACTGGCAGTGGTCAGAAGGCGAAGGCTGGCAGTCGTTGTACGACAAAAAAGATCTGCCACTGGCGGAACAGACTATCGATATCGCCGCCGACGGCAGTGCCAAGGTCAGTTTCCCGGTGGAGTGGGGCGCATACCGCATTGAGGTGGTGGATCCACAGAGCAATCTGATCAGCAGCCTGCGTTTCTGGGCGGGTTACAGTTGGCAGGACAACACCAATGGCAGCGGCGCGGTGCGTCCGGACCAGGTGAAGCTGAAGCTGGACAAACCGGCCTACCAACCGGGCGAAAAAGTGAAACTGCATATCGAAGCACCGGCCGCCGGCAAGGGCTATCTGCTGGTGGAATCCAGCGATGGCCCGCTGTGGTGGCAGGAACTGGACGTACCGGCCAAGGGCATTGATGTCGAGGTGCCGATCAATCAGGAGTGGAAACGCCACGATCTGTACCTCAGCGCATTGGTGATCCGCCCGGGAGATAAGCAACAGCAGTCGACGCCGAAACGGGCGGTAGGGCTGTTGCATCTGCCGCTGGTGGATGAAGGGCGCAAACTGGCACTGACGCTGGACGCGCCGCAGCGTATGCGGCCGAACCAAATGCTGACGGTGAAAGTGAAGGCCGCCCACAGCAGCGGTAAACCGCCACAGCAAATCAACGTGCTGCTTTCCGCGGTTGACAGCGGCATCCTCAATATCACCGACTACGCAACGCCGGATCCGTATCAGGCCTTCTTTGGCCGCAAACGCTACAGCGCCGATCAGTACGATGTGTACGGTCAGTTGATTGAAGGCAAGGGGCGTTTGGCTAACCTGCGTTACGGCGGTGACGGCGATGACGAAGATGCCTTGTCGCGTGGCGGTAAAAAACCGATCACCACAGTCACCATTGTGGCCCAGCAAGCGCAGCCGGTTAAGCTGGATGCCAATGGCGAAGGCGAAATTCAGATTGCCATTCCGGACTTCAACGGCGAACTGCGACTGATGGCGCAGGCGTGGAGTAATGAAGACTTCGGCAAAGCGGAGGGCAAGACCGTTGTTGCCGCACCGGTAGTCGCGGAGCTGGCGACACCGCGCTTCCTGGCTGGGGGCGACAGTACCCAATTGGCGCTGGATGTCAGCAACCTGTCGGGGCAGCCGCAGACATTAACGGTGAAACTGGCTTCCAGCGGGTTAGTGGCGCTGCAGGGCGCAGCTGAACAACAGGTCAGCCTGGCCAACGGCGAGCGCACCACGCTGCAGATCCCGGTGCAGGCGCTAGCGGGCTTTGGACAGGGGGAAGTTGCGCTGACCGTCAGCGGCCTGGTGCTGCCGGGGGAAACGCTCAAAGACTACCAGCACAGTTGGAAGATTGGCGTGCGACCGGCTTATCCGGCGCAGACCCGCCAGTTTGCCAGTGTGATCCACGCCGGTGAAAGCTGGGGCTTGCCGGCAGATGCCGCCGCCGGGCTGGTGCAGGCGACGACCGAAGGGCAACTGCTGTTGACCAGCCGTCCGCCAATCAACCTAGCGCGCTACATCAGCGAATTGTACGCCTATCCTTACGGCTGTCTGGAACAGACCACCAGCGGGCTTTACCCGTCGCTGTACACCAACCAGGCGCAGCTTAGCGCGCTGGGGATCAAATCCGGCAGCGATGAAAGTCGCCGCAACAGTATCGACGTTGGCATTGAGCATCTGCTCAGCATGCAGCGCTATAACGGTGGTTTTGGCTTGTGGAATCGCGACAGTCAGGAAGAGTTCTGGTTGACGGCTTATGCTACGGACTTCCTGTTCCGTGCCAGCGAGCAGAACTACAGCGTACCGGCGGATGCCCTGACGGCGGCCAACAACCGTCTGCAGCGTTATTTGCAGGATCGTAGCCAGATCGACGTTGCCTCCACCCAGTACCCGGATCACACCCGTTTTGCCGTGCAGGCCTATGCCGGCCTGGTGCTGGCACGTCAGCAACAGGCACCGCTTGGGGCATTGCGGCAGCTGTTTGAGCGTCGTGCCGATGCTCGATCAGGCTTGCCGCTAGTGCAGCTTGGGGTGGCGTTGAAGTTGATGGGGGATATGCCGCGTGCCAATCAGGCGATCGAGCAAGGGCTGGCGACGCAGCGTAATGCCAAAGATTACTGGCTGGAAGATTACGGCAGCCCGCTGCGTGATGACGCGATGATCCTGGCGCTGTTGACCGAAAATAATCTGCTGCCGGCCGAGCGTGACCAGCGCTTGCTGACGCTGTCTGAGCGTCTCAACGGCGAACGTTATCTGTCTACGCAGGAGAGCAATGCCCTTTTCCTGGCCGCGCGCAACCTGATCGGCAGTGCTGAAACACCATGGCAGGCGCAAACGGCGCAGGGCAAGACGCTGTCCGGTAGTCAGGCGTTGACGCAAAACCTGTCCGCTGAACAGCTGGCGGCTGGGTTGCAGCTCACCAATACCGGCAGCGGCACGCTGTACAGCCGGGTCGATCTGGTGGGCTATCCGCAACAGGCACCGCAGCCGCAGAGCAACGTGCTGAACATCCGCCGTGAATTCCTGGGGCTGGATGGTAAGCCGGTGGATCTGACCCAACTGAAAAGCGGCCAACTGATCCTGGTGCACCTGGATGTCTGGGCCGACAATCAGGTACCGGATGCGCTGGTGGTGGATCTGCTGCCGGCCGGGCTGGAGCTGGAAAACCAGAACCTGGGGGACAGCAGTGCCAGCCTGGGCGAAAGCGCCAGCAGCGTGACCGAATTGCTGCAAGACATGCAGCAGGCCGACATCAAGCATCAGGAGTTCCGTGACGATCGCTATGTGGCGGCGGTGAATATCGACGGCTACCGTCATACCACGCTGCTGTATCTGGCGCGCGCAGTCACTCCGGGTACCTATTTGGTGCCTGCGCCGCAGGTTGAGTCAATGTATGTGCCAGCCTGGCGTGCGCTGGGTGCGACACCGCAACGGCTTGAAATCGCCAAATGATCCTCCTTGCCCCGCCCCGGAGGTTTAGCCGGTGGCGGGGCAAGGGAGTGATAGTTTCCCAATGAATCGACTCCTCACCCATTTACGTCGCCGAGGCGCCCTCTGGCTGCTGGTCATTGTCCTGCTGCCCGCTTTACTGTGGTTGGCGGATCGGCTGTGGCCGCTGCCGTTGAAAGATGCCGAGATGGCGCGCGTGGTGGTGGCGGAGGACGGCACGCCGTTGTGGCGCTATGCGGACAGTGACGGCGTATGGCGCTATCCGGTCAGCCTGCAGCAGGTCTCGCCCTATTATCTGCAGGCATTGCTGACCTATGAGGATCGCTGGTTCTATCAGCACCCTGGGATTAATCCGTTGTCGCTGGCCCGTGCTGCCTGGCAGGACCTGCGCAACGGGCAGATTGTTTCCGGCGGCAGCACGCTGTCGATGCAGGTGGCGCGGCTGATAGATCCCCATCCCCGCACGCTGGGGGGGAAATTGCGACAGGTATGGCGCACCGCTCAGTTGGAATGGCATCTGTCGAAGGATCAAATCCTCGAAATCTACCTTAACCGGGCGCCGTACGGTGGCACGCTACAGGGGATTGGTGCAGCAAGCTGGACTTATCTGGGCAAGCCGCCCTCGGCGCTGACGCGGGGTGAGGCGGCGTTATTGGCCGTGTTGCCACAGGCTCCCAGTCGTTTGCGACCGGATCGCTACCCGGAACGGGCACAGGCTGCACGTGACAAAGTGCTGGAACGGCTGGCGTATTATCAGGTTTGGCCGGCGCAGCAGGTGGCTGAAATCCGTCAGGAGGCGCTGTGGTTGGCCCCGCGCCAGGTGCCACAGTTGGCTCCGTTACTGGCCAGGCGCATGACGCAAAGTAACCGCAGTCAGGTGGTAACCACCACGCTGGACGCCACGTTACAGCGGCGGCTGGAAGAACTGGCACGCGGCTGGAAGAGCCAACTGCCCGAGAAAACCTCGGTTGGTGTCTTGGTGGTTGATCACACCAATATGAAGGTACGCGCCTATCTGGGATCATTGGATTTGAACGATAACAGCCGCTTTGGCCATGTCGACATGGTGGCTGCCTGGCGATCGCCGGGCTCGACGCTAAAACCCTTCTTGTATGGGTTGGCGCTGGACGATGGCCTGATCCACGCTGAATCGCTGTTGCAAGACGTACCGCGTCGTTTCGGCGATTATCGACCCGGCAATTTTGATACCGGTTTCCACGGCCCGGTCAGCGCCAGTGAGGCGCTATCGCGTTCGCTTAACCTGCCAGCGGTACAGTTGCTGGAGGCCTACGGGCCAAAGCGTTTTGCCGCCAACTTGCGTAACGTGGGGGTTGAACTGCGACTGCCAGCTCACGCCGAACCGAGCCTGGCGCTGATCCTGGGCGGGGCCGGAGCCCGGCTGGATCAGTTGGTGGCCGGATTCAGCGCGCTGGCTCGTCAGGGCCGGGTGGCACCGCTGCGCTTTACGCCTCAGCAAGGGATTTACGATCGCCAGTTAATGTCACCGGGTGCCGCCTGGATTGTGCGGCGAATACTGGCGGGAGAGGCGCGCCCACTACCGGATGATGCATTGCCCGCCAGCGTGCCGTTGGCGTGGAAGACCGGCACCAGTTACGGTTATCGCGACGCCTGGGCGATTGGCGTTAATGCCCGCTACACGATGGGTATTTGGGTGGGCCGACCGGACGGCACGCCGGTGGCCGGGCAGTTCGGCTTCGCCACGGCGGTGCCTCTGCTGAATCAGGTCAACAACCTGTTGCTGACCTCTTTGCGCCAGCGTGGCGAAGGCATTCCGGCCGATCCTCGCCCCGCCAGCGTCAGCCGTGCGGTGATTTGCTGGCCGGGCGGCCAGCCGCTTCCGGCGGGGGACAGCAATTGCCGCCAACGACGTCTGAGCTGGATCCTCGACGGGACTATCCCGCCGACGTTGCCCGCGCCGGGCCAGGAAAGCCTGCTGGGCAGTCAGCCGCTGATGTGGTTGAACGCGCGTGGATTGCGGGTGGCGGCGGATTGCCCGGGGGCGACACCGCGTCGGCTGGCACTGTGGCCAACGCCGCTGGAGCCCTGGTTGCCTGCGGCGGAGCGCCGTGCTCAGCGCTTGCCGGCTATCGATCCACAGTGCCCGCCGTTGCAGCAACAAGAAGCTCCGCCGTTGTTGATGTTGGGCGTGCGTGACGGCGCGATACTGCGTCGCCTGCCTGGCAACAATGCGCTTGATTTGCGGGTCAGCACCCAGGGGGGCGGCGGACAGCGCTGGTGGTTCCTCAACGGCCAATTGGTGGGGGAAGGGGAGTCGTTGTTGCAGACGTTGAGCCAACCCGGTCGTTATCAGCTCAGCGTGCTGGATGAGAGTGGTCAGGTGGCCGTGCGCGAATTTAGCCTCGATTAGGCTGAGTTTTCATAACCTGTGCTCTGGGCCGCAAAGTGAAGAATAAAGATAATGATTTTTTAATGAAATGTTGTTTTTCCCGTAGGCAAGCGTTACCAGCGCACATATAATCTGCGCCACTTGAGAAGGCCGGCACCCTGTTTACAGACCGGCCTGTTTTGGAAGTTATACAGAGGCCATCATGACCGTAGAACGTACCTTTTCCATCATTAAACCAAACGCTGTAGCTAACAACGACATCGGCGCAATCTATGCTCGCTTTGAGCGCGCCGGTTTCAAAATCATCGCATCCAAAATGCTGCGTCTGACTCGCGAACAAGCTGAAGGCTTCTACGCTGAGCACAAAGGCCGCCCATTCTTCGATGGCCTGGTCGAGTTCATGACCTCTGGCCCGATCGTGGTACAGGTTCTGGAAGCGGAAAACGCAGTACAGCGTAACCGTGACATCATGGGCGCGACCAACCCAGACAACGCACTGGCCGGCACCCTGCGTGCTGACTACGCGGACAGCTTCACTGCCAACGCCGTTCACGGTTCTGACGCAGTAGAATCTGCACAGCGCGAAATCGCGTATTTCTTTAACGAAAGCGAAATCTGCTCACGTTAATAATACCCGTCCGAATACGGTATTCACCGGCTGAAACAATAAAAATGCCCTGAATGCCTTTCAGACGTGGAAAGCTGCTACTAAAATTTGTACAATGCCGCGCCCCTGATAAGGCTTCTTGTCAGGGGCGCGCTTTTTAGCGCCGTCACCGCAATTGATGCGGGTTGAACGACGCACTTACTTTCCACTCTTTCGCGCCGTAACGTGTAACAACGAGGCCAGAGATCAATTATGTTAGAACCCATCACGTCCGAGCACATCGTGTCTGAAAATAATTCGCTGACTACTCAATCCGTTAACGCGGAACAACCGGCTGTGGCCAAAATTAACCTGCTGGATTTAAACCGTCAGCAGTTGCGTGAGTTCTTCGCCAAAATGGGCGAAAAACCCTTCCGTGCCGATCAGGTGATGAAGTGGATGTACCACTATTGCTGCGATGATTTTGAGCAGATGACCGACATCAACAAGGTCCTGCGCAATAAATTGCAAAGCGTCGCCGAGATCCGTGCGCCAGAAGTGGCGGAAGAACAACGCTCAGCCGATGGCACCATTAAATGGGCGATCAAAGTGGGCGATCAGCAGGTCGAAACCGTATTTATCCCGGACGGCGACCGTGCGACCCTGTGTGTCTCTTCCCAGGTGGGTTGTGCACTGGAATGCAAATTCTGTTCGACCGCCCAGCAAGGCTTTAACCGCAACCTGCGCGTGTCGGAAATCATTGGCCAGGTGTGGCGTGCGGCGAAAATCATCGGCGCACTGAAAGTCACCGGCGAACGCCCGATCACCAACGTGGTGATGATGGGGATGGGTGAGCCGCTGCTCAACCTGAGCAATGTGGTACCGGCGATGGAAATCATGCTGGACGACTTCGGTTTTGGCCTGTCCAAGCGTCGTGTGACCCTGTCTACCTCCGGTGTCGTGCCGGCGCTGGACAAGTTGGGCGATATGATCGACGTTGCGCTGGCAATCTCGCTGCATGCGCCGAACGACAAGATCCGCGATGATATCGTGCCGATCAACCGTAAATACAACATCGAAACCTTCCTGGCTGCGGTGCGCCGCTACCTGGCAAAATCCAATGCCAACCAGGGCCGGGTCACGGTCGAGTACGTGATGCTGGACCATATCAATGACAGCACCGACGATGCGCACCAACTGGCTGAAGTCCTGAAAGACACGCCATGCAAGATCAACCTGATCCCATGGAACCCGTTCCCAGGAGCACCTTACGGTCGCAGTTCCAACAGCCGGGTGGATCGTTTTTCCAAAGTGTTGATGGAATACGGCTTTACGACTATTGTTCGTAAAACCCGTGGTGATGATATCGATGCCGCCTGCGGGCAACTGGCGGGTGAAGTGATCGACCGTACCAAGCGTACCCTGAAAAAGAAAATGGCCGGGGAACCTATCTCCGTACGTGCGGTCTGAACCCTATAGCATGATTTTTTTGTTATCTTACAATCTGTTATACCAACAGATTGTAAGGTGACATCAGACAAGGAAATGAATGCAGGCATGAAGCTGACTCTGTGGGGGATGTTGCTGGCAGCCGGTTTACTGGCGGGCTGTTCCGGTTCAACACCGGAAGAAAAAGACGCGCAGTCACAAGCGGGCCAAACGCGTTTGCAACTGGGTCTGGAATATCTGAAGCAGGGCGATTTACCTGCCGCGCGACAGAATCTGGAGAAGGCGGCGGACGCTGCCCCACAGGATTACCGTACCCAATTGGGCATGGCACTCTATGAGCAGCGGATGGGTGAAAATAGCGCGGCCGAACAGCGTTATCAGCAAGCGCTCAAACTTGCGCCTGGCAATGGCACCGTGCTGAATAATTACGGTGCGTTTCTTTGCAGTTTAGGGCAGTATGTACCGGCACAACAGCAGTTTAGCGCTGCGGCAGTAGCACCGGATTACGGTCAGGTTGCCGACAGCCTGGAAAACGCAGGTTACTGTTTTCTCAAGGCCGGACAGAACGATGAAGCACGCACCTTGTTAACGCGTGCGATGAAGATCGATCCGGACAAAGGCACTCCACTGTTAGTGGAGGCAGAAAAGCAATTTGGAGAAGGGAAGCGCGCGCAGTCGCAACTTTTACTCGATAGTTATCAACATGTTCTGCCGGCTAGCGCCGACAGCTTATGGTTACAGATTCGTTTCGCCGCGTTAGCCGGGCGCCAAGATAGCGTGCAACGTTATGGCAAGCAGTTATCGCGAAGTTTTCCACAATCCAAACAGTACCAGCAGTTCTTAGCTAATGAATACTGAAGCCTCCCAAGATAAAACCGTATCAATGACGACAGGCGAACGTCTGCGTCAAGCCCGTGAACAACTCGGGTTGAGTCAACAGGCCGTTGCAGAACGCCTGTGCCTCAAAATGTCTACCGTGCGCGATATCGAAGAAGACAATCTGTCCGCAGATTTGGCTTCAACCTTCGTGCGGGGTTATATCCGTTCCTACGCCAAGCTGGTGCGTGTACCAGAGGATGAACTGCTGCCGATGCTGGCCAAGCAGGCTCCGCTGAAGGTGGCGAAAGTTGCCCCCATGCAGAGTTTCTCATTGGGCAAGCGCCGCAAAAAACGCGACGGCTGGCTGATGAGCTTCACCTGGCTGATCGTTTTCGTGGTGGTTGGCCTGACCGGCGCCTGGTGGTGGCAAAACCACAAGGCCCAGCAGGAAGAAATCGCCACTATGGCCGATCAATCCTCTGCCCAGCTTTCACAGAATAACAATGAAGGCCAATCTGTGCCGTTGACCGACAGCAATGCCGACAACAGTGCACCTTTGGCTGACAATGGTTCCACGCCGGTTGATACCGGCGTTGCTCCACAGCAGTCGCAGACTCCGGCCGTTACCGGCAGTGCAACCGCGCAGCAACCTGCGGTGGTTTCACCAAGCCAGACAACGCTGCCAGAGACCACGCCTGTGGCACCTGCTGCACCCTTGCCAACCGCTGACGCGGGTGTGACTGCAGCGGCGGTTGATCCTAACGCGCTGGTCATGGAGTTCTCCGCCGACTGTTGGCTGCAGGTGAGTGATGCCAGCGGTAAAACGTTGTACAGCGGCAGCCAGAAAAGCGGCGGCAAGCTGAGCCTGGCGGGTACCGCGCCGTACAAACTGACCATTGGTGCACCGGCCGCAGTACAGATTCAATATCAAGGTAAGCCGGTTGATTTAAGCCGGTTTGTTAAGTCAAACCGTGTTGCTCGTCTGACCGTTGCCGCGCAGTAATTGCGCGGCCATTGTCGTTGAGTCAGGGCAACAATGGAGAGTAAGTAATGCATAACCAATCGCCCATCATCCGTCGAAAATCAACGCGAATTTACGTCGGCAATGTGCCTATTGGTGATGGTGCGCCGATTGCCGTGCAGTCGATGACTAACACCCGTACCACTGATGTTGAAGCCACGGTTAATCAGATCAAAGCACTGGAGCGCGTGGGTGTCGATATCGTCCGCGTTTCAGTCCCCACCATGGATGCCGCCGAGGCATTCAGGCTGATCAAGCAGCAGGTCAACGTGCCGCTGGTCGCCGATATCCACTTCGATTACCGTATCGCGCTGCAGGTTGCAGAGTATGGCGTAGACTGCTTGCGCATCAACCCGGGCAATATCGGTAACGAGTCGCGTATTCGCTCAGTGGTAGACTGCGCACGCGATAAAAACATCCCAATCCGTATCGGGGTGAATGGCGGTTCGCTGGAAAAAGACATCCAGGAAAAGTACGGCGAACCTACGCCGGAAGCGCTGCTCGAATCCGCCATGCGCCACGTTGATATCCTCGACCGCCTCAACTTCGACCAGTTTAAAGTCAGCGTTAAGGCTTCCGATGTGTTCCTGGCGGTGCAATCCTATCGTCTGCTGGCTGCACGTATCGATCAGCCGTTGCATCTGGGCATCACCGAAGCCGGTGGCGCACGCAGTGGCTCAGTGAAGTCGGCGATTGGTTTGGGGCTGCTGCTGTCGGAAGGCATCGGCGATACCCTGCGTATCTCGTTGGCAGCCGATCCGGTGGAAGAAGTGAAGGTCGGTTTCGACATTTTGAAATCGCTGCGCATCCGCGCTCGCGGTATTAACTTTATCGCGTGCCCGACCTGTTCACGTCAGGAATTTGACGTTATCGGTACGGTGAACGCGCTGGAACAGCGTCTGGAAGACATCATCACGCCGATGGACATTTCGATTATCGGCTGTGTGGTCAATGGCCCGGGCGAAGCCCTGGTTTCCACGCTGGGCGTGACCGGTGGCCACAAAAAGAGTGGTTTCTACGAAGACGGCGTGCGCCAGAGAGAACGTTTCGACAACGAGCAGATGATTGACCAGTTGGAAGCCAAAATCCGCGCCAAGGCGTCGATGCTGGATGAAAGCAATCGCATCGCGGTCAACCTGCTGGAAAAATAAGCATTATACCGATACGGCGGGCTTTTTAGCCCGCTTGTTTATGAACCCGGGAGCAGAACTCTGCATTCGCGTTGAATACGGGACGGCAAAGTCCCTATAATCGGGTTCATTTTTATAGACAACGGACAGAGAACTCACGTGGCAAAGAACATTCAAGCCATTCGCGGCATGAACGACTACCTGCCGGAAGAAACGGCATTATGGCAGCGTATTGAAGGCATCCTCAAGCAGGTGCTTAGCGGCTACGGTTACAGCGAAATCCGCTTGCCGATTGTAGAGCAGACCCCGTTATTCAAACGCGCGATCGGCGAAGTGACCGACGTCGTGGAAAAAGAAATGTATACCTTCGACGACCGCAATGGCGAAAGCCTGACGCTGCGTCCGGAAGGGACGGCTGGCTGCGTTCGCGCCGGCATCGAACATGGTCTGCTGTACAATCAGGAGCAGCGTCTGTGGTACGTCGGTCCGATGTTCCGCTACGAGCGCCCGCAAAAAGGCCGCTATCGCCAGTTCCATCAACTGGGGGCCGAAGTGTTTGGCCTGCAGGGCCCGGATATCGACGCCGAGCTGATCCTGCTGAGCGCCCGCTGGTGGAAAGCACTGGGGATCTCCGAGCACGTCAAGCTGGAGCTGAACTCCATTGGTTCACTGGAAGCACGCGCCAATTACCGCGATGCACTGGTGGCATTCCTGGAACAGCATCAAGACAAGCTGGACGAAGATTGCAAACGCCGCATGTACAGCAACCCGCTGCGCGTACTGGACTCGAAAAACCCGCAAGTGCAGGCGTTGCTGAACGACGCGCCACGGTTGTCCGAGTATCTGGATGAAGAATCCAAAGCCCACTTCGAAGGTCTGTGTGAACTTTTGGCGCAGGCGGGCATCCCATATACCATCAATGAACGCCTGGTGCGCGGTCTGGACTATTACAACCGTACGGTATTCGAATGGGTGACCACCAGTCTGGGCGCTCAGGGTACGGTGTGTGCCGGCGGGCGTTATGACGGTCTGGTCGAGCAACTGGGCGGGCGTGCAACGCCGGCAGTCGGTTTCGCCATGGGCCTGGAACGCTTGGTGCTGCTGGTTCAGGCTGTTAACCCAGAGTTTAAAGCCGCGGCGACCATTGACGTATACGTGATCTCCTCCGGTGCCGGGACTCAGAGTGCGGCCATGCAGTTGGCGGAGCGCGTGCGTGATGCGGCGCCACAGCTCAAACTGATGACCAACTACGGCGGCGGTAACTTTAAGAAGCAGATCACCCGTGCGGATAAGTGGGGCGCACGCGTCGCCTTGATCCTGGGTGAGAACGAAGTCGCAGCCCAGCAGGTCGTGGTCAAAGACCTGCGCAGTGGTGAACAAGAAACGCTGGCGCAAAGCGAAGTCGCAGTGCGTCTGGCAACGATGTTAGGTTAAGGAGAAGGACACCGTGGAAGTCTATACCACTGAAAACGAACAAGTCGACGCCGTGCGTCGGTTCTTTGCTGAAAACGGCAAAGCGCTGGCAGTGGGCGTGGTGCTCGGAATTGGTGCCCTGGTCGGCTGGCGTTACTGGCAGAGCCACGAAAACTCCAACATGATGGTTGCGTCCCAATCTTATCAGGAAGCCAGCGATCGTCTGGCTCTCGGTAAACCGGACGATGTCGCCGCTGCGGAGAAGTTTGCACAGGCCAACAGCAACAGCTACGGCGTGATGGCCTCGCTGGAGCTGGCGAAGCATTTTGTTGAGCAGAATGAGTTTGCCAAAGCGAGCCAACAACTGGTGCTGGCTCAGGGCCAGACCAAAGATGAAAACCTGCTTTCGATGATTAACCTGCGTCTGGCCCGTGTCCAGGTGCAGGAGAAAAAGCTGGATGACGCGCTGAAAACGCTGGATGGCGTGAAAGGCGAAGGCTGGGCGGCGATGGCGCAAGATACGCGCGGCGACGTGCTGTTGGCCAAAGGCGACACCAAAGGTGCGCGTGAGGCTTACAGTAAAGGCATTGAGTCTAACGCTTCTCAGGCGCTGCAGGTTCTGCTGCGCATGAAATTGAATAACTTGTCCAGCTAAGGGGAATTCCCATGCAATTGCGTAAAACACTCTTGGTCGGACTGGTTTCCGTTGCCTTGTTGAGTGGTTGCTCACTGTTCAACAGTGAAGAAGACGTGGTTACCATGTCGCCGCTGCCGAAAGTTGAAAATCAGTTCACGCCAAACAAGGCGTGGAGTACCTCGGTCGGTGACGGCGTCGGTGAGTTCTATTCTCACCTGCGTCCTGCTTTCCAGGACAACACGATTTATGCCGCCGATCGTCACGGTATCGTGAAAGCGCTGGATGCCGATAACGGTAACGAAAAGTGGAAGGTTGATCTCTCTGAGAAAACCGGCTTCTTCTCCAGCAACCTGCCGGCACTGCTGTCGGGCGGTATGGCGGTCGCGGGTGACAAGGCTTACGTTGGCAGTGAGAAAGCGGTGGTCTACGCGCTGAATACTGCAGACGGTACCGTCGCGTGGCAGACCAAAGTGGCCGGCGAAGCGATTTCACGTCCGGTGATCAGCGACGGTATGGTGCTGATCCACACCACTAACGGCCTGCTGCAGGCGTTGAACGAATCTGACGGCGCGGTGAAGTGGACGGTTAACCTGGACATGCCTTCACTGTCGTTGCGCGGTGAATCCGCACCGGCCGTTGCCTTTGGCGCAGCCATTGTCGGCGGTGATAACGGTCGTGTAAATGCGGTGCTGATGCAGCAAGGTCAGTTGATTTGGCAGCAACGTATTTCCCAGCCGAGCGGCGCGACCGAAATCGATCGTTTGAACGATGTCGACACTACGCCGGTGATTGTTGAGGGCGTTGTCTACGCATTAGGTTACAATGGCAACCTGACGGCGTTGGATCTGCGTTCCGGCCAGATCATGTGGAAGCGTGAACTGGGCTCGGTGAACGACTTTATCGTTGATGCCGGCCGCATCTACCTTATCGATCAGAACGATCGCGTGGTGGCATTGAGCACCGAAGGTGGCGTGACCGTATGGACGCAGAGCGATCTGCTGCACCGCAACCTGACCCCGCCGGTGATGTACAATGGTTTCCTGGTGACCGGTGACTCAGAAGGTTACCTGCACTGGATCAATACCACGGACGGCCGTTTTGTTGCTCAGCAAGAAGTGGATAGCTCCGGCTTCCTGTCTGCGCCAATGGTTGCTGGCGATAAGCTGGTCATCCAGGCGAAGGGCGGAAAAGTTTACGCTTTCACCCGCTAACGCCGATCGTCGCACGGATTGCCAACGGCTCCTGAGTGTTCAGGGGCCGTTTCGTATTTTTATAAGCTGCACTCCTGGTGTCTACCCATGGTGTAGTAACGCTTTGATTATTAAGTAATGAGGCTTCACAATGATACCTGTCGTCGCGCTAGTAGGGCGCCCGAATGTGGGTAAATCCACCTTGTTTAACCGTTTAACCCATACGCGCGATGCGCTGGTGGCGGATTTCCCCGGGCTAACGCGAGACCGCAAGTATGGTCGTGCTGAGGTTGAGGGTAATGAATTTATTATCGTCGATACCGGGGGCATTGACGGCACCGAAGACGGCGTTGAAACCCGCATGGCCGGTCAGTCGCTGCTGGCGATCGAAGAAGCAGACATCGTGCTGTTTATGGTCGATGCTCGCGCCGGTCTGATGCCAGCCGATCTGGGCATTGCCCAGCATCTGCGCAACCGTCAGAAAGCCACCTTCCTGGTTGCCAACAAAACCGACGGTATGGATCCCGACATGGCCACCGCCGATTTCTACTCGCTGGGCCTGGGCGACGTGCATGCGATTGCTGCTTCCCACGGTCGTGGCGTGGCGCAGTTGATCGAACACGTGCTGGTGCCGTTTGTCGGTGAAAAGCCGGAAGAAGTCGAGCTGACCGAAGAAGAGGCTAACGCCGCTTATTGGGCCGAGCAAGAAGGTGAAAACCTCGAAGGCCCGGAAGACGAGCCGGAAGATGACTTCAACCCGCAGGATTTGCCGATCAAGCTGGCTATCGTCGGTCGTCCTAACGTAGGTAAGTCCACACTGACTAACCGTATCCTCGGCGAAGATCGTGTCGTGGTTTACGACATGCCGGGCACCACCCGTGACAGCATTTATATCCCGATGGTTCGTGACGAACGCGAATATGTGCTGATCGATACCGCCGGGGTGCGTAAGCGCGGCAAGGTGACGGAAACCGTAGAGAAGTTCTCGGTAATCAAAACCCTGCAGGCGATCGAAGACGCTAACGTGGTGTTGCTGGTCGTGGATGCACGCGAAGGCATTTCCGATCAGGACCTCTCGCTGCTCGGCTTTATCCTCAATAGCGGGCGCTCACTGGTGATTGTGGTCAACAAGTGGGACGGCATGAGCGAGGAAGATCGCGATCACGTGAAAGAGATGCTCGATATGCGTCTGGGCTTTGTCGATTTCGCCCGCATTCACTTTATCTCTGCCCTGCACGGTAGCGGCGTTGGCAACTTGTTCGTCTCGGTCCTGGAAGCTTACGAGTGTGCGACCCGTCGCGTGAACACCTCGATGCTGACTAAAATCATGCAGATGGCCGCCGATGACCACCAGCCACCCTTGGTACGTGGCCGCCGCGTGAAGCTGAAATATGCGCACGCCGGTGGGTATAACCCGCCGATTGTGGTGATCCACGGCAACCAGGTGACCGATCTGTCCGATTCGTACAAACGCTACCTGATGAACTATTTCCGCCGTTCTCTGAAGGTGATGGGTACGCCAATCCGTATCCAGTTCAAAGAGGGTGAGAACCCGTTCGCCGGCAAGCGCAATCTGCTGACACCGAACCAGATGCGTAAGCGTAAACGTCTGATGAGCCACCTGAAAAAAAGCTGATAATCAGTATGAGGGGCGCGGTATCACTACCGCGCCCCTTTTTTATTGGTCCGAAATCGTTTTATTATCCGTAGATTATCGCCGTCAGCCTGAAGGAACATCATGTCCTGGGAAACCTGGAGTTTTGCATTTAACGTCACTGTCCCCAATCTGTTAATGATGTTGCTGGGCATACTGCTGCGCCACTGGCGTCTGATGGACGATCGGTTTATCGACGGTGCCACCCGGCTGGTGTTCAATCTTGCGCTGCCCTGCCTGTTGTTCTTCAGCATCGCCACCAACCATCCGCAGTTGCTGGGTAACCTGCCGCTGGTGATCTTTGGCGCTGTCGGTACCCTCGTCACCTTCCTGTTGCTGGAAGCGGCGGCTATCTGGCTGGTTAAAGATCCGCGGGAACGCGGTGTCTTCGTTCAGGGGGGCTTCCGCGCCAATACCGCCATTGTCGGCCTGGCTTACGCCATGACCGCTTACGGCAGCGAAGGAATTGCGCTGGGGTCGCTGTACCTGACGGTGACGGTGATCCTGTTTAACGTACTGTCGGTGATTACCCTGACGCGTAGCTTGCAGGGCGGGCAGGGCAAGAGGATCAGTCGCCTGTCGCTGTTGCGCAGCATCGTCACCAATCCGTTGATTATTGGTCTGGTGTGCGGCTTGGCTTATGCGCAGACCGGCCTGGGCATACCTCAGGTGATCCGGCAGACGGGCAGCTACATCTCTGCACTGTCGCTGCCGCTGGCACTGCTGTGCACCGGTGCCAGTTTGGATCTGCGCGCCATGTTCCGTTCGTCCAACGTGGCGGCGCTGTCCTCTTCGGCCAAGTTGTTTATCGTGCCAGTGATAATGACGCTGGGTGGCTGGTTATGCGGCTTTCACGGTGCGGCACTGGGGATTATCTTCCTGTTCTCGGCTACGCCAACGGCGTCTGGCAGCTATGTAATGACGCGCGCCATGGGAGGGAACGCCACGCTGGCGGCGAATATTATCGCCATCACCACCGTCGGATCGTTTTTCACTACCGCGTTGGGCATTTATTTCTTACGCTCATGGGGCGTGATTTAACCTGGGAGTGACTATGGAAGTACAGTGTCCGCAATGCGATCAAACGATGGAGTGGGTGAATGGTCACTACCATTGCGCCGCCTGTAACAGCGATTATCAACGGTTGGCTCACTGCCCGGATTGCGGGCAACCGTTGCAAGAGCTGAAGGCCTGTGGCGCGGTGGACTATCTGTGCCAGAACGGCCATGGGCTGATCTCCAAAAAGCGCGTGCTATTCAGTTATCAGCCGTTGTAAGTGTTCACTCATCGACCTGGCCGGTTTTCCACAGGTCGACTAACGCCTGTGGAGCGCTGGTTTCCGGGATCAACAGCACGATTTCACTGCGCAGGGTTTGGCTGTAATAGCTGATCTGCACGCGAAAATAGCGTTGGTCACCGCAGCCGGGGGAGTCCGGCTGACCCTCTTCCTGGGCATAGGGCAGCGTCTGGTTCAACAGTTGGTTCAGGCGCTGCCGTTGCTCTGGCGTAATGTCGGCCAGCGCAATGCGCCGCTGGCCCGCCAGTTTGGGAATAAAGGCGAAACCGCCTTCACGCGCCAGCTCAATGACCGTATCCTGATTGAGCACCGGCAAAGGTTTCATTATGCCACCCCCACCTGATGCCAGGCCTGCTGTACCTTTTGCGCTACCTTGCTGTCGAAGCGCTGTTCTGCATGCTTCACCGTGGTACGGGCAAAGGTGGCGAAATCAGCGTCCTGCGGCAGTGCCTTATCACACAGGGTGTCGTACCAGATGTAACCGGCTTTCTCCCAGGCATAGCCGCCCAGTGCAGTGGCCGCCAGATAAAAGGCGCGATTGGGGATACCGGAGTTGAGGTGGACGCCACCGTTGTCTTCTTTGGTCTGAATGTAGTCTTTCATGCTGGCCGGCTGCGGATCTTTCCCCAGCAACGGATCGTCGTAGGCGGTACCGGGAGCCGACATCGAACGCAGGCCCTTGCCGTTGATGCCTTTCGCCAACAGTCCCTCGCCAATCAGCCAGTCGGCTTTATCAGCCGTTTGCTTAAGGTGGAACTGCTTGACCAAAGAACCAAACACGTCAGACAGCGATTCATTCAGCGCCCCGGCTTGCTGGAAGTAAATTAACCCGGCTTCGCTTTCGGTAACGCCGTGCGCCAATTCATGGCCGACTACGTCGATGGCGATGGTAAAACGGTTAAAGATTTCACCATCCCCGTCGCCGAAGACCATTTGCTGGCCATTCCAAAAGGCGTTCTGGTATTCCTTGCCGTAATGCACGCTGCCGGTCAGCGGCAGGCCCTGGTTGTCCAGCGAGTTGCGTTTGAAAGCCTGCCAGAAAAAATCGTAGGTGACGCCGAGGTAGTCATAGGCTTCATCCACCGCCACGTCGTGGTTGCTGGCCTGGCCCTCATTACGCACCTGTTTGCCGGGCAGTTGAGTGCTGTTTTCGGCATCGTAAATATCGCGGATGACTTCACCACCGGTCGAGGTTTTCGCCCCGGGGGCCCGCAGTGGCTTGTTGCCGAGCAGGCTCTGAACGTGATTCAGGGTGTGCAATGCGCAGTCGCGCTGCGGTAGGCTGCCGTGCTCAATGATCCGGCGCAGCATATAAGGGGGGATGACCGATCGTGCTGTTAGGGTCGGCATAGTGGCTCTCCTTAGGCAAAAAAGTTACCCGTCATCTTTCAAGCTATAGGGTATCTATAAATATTTTGACACTAAGTGTAGCTCAGACATCGTAAAGACGATGATCGTGGGTGCTGACCGCCGGGTTGGTTTTATGGGCGCTGATGCGTTTGACCGAGGTGCGAACCGCCAGCTTGCCATGCAGCAGCAGGTTGCATGGGGGCGCATCGGCACGCAGCATGCGGCGCTGCAACAGTTGAATGGCCTCATAGCCCAGTTCGTCACGCGGTACATGTACCGAGGTGAGCGGCACGTCATGAATTTCCGCCAGGTTAAAACCGTCGGTGCTCATCACCGAGATATCGCCCGGCACGTTCAACTGCAGTTTGTTGAGCGCCTTGACCGCGCCGACCGCCATATAGTCGCCACCGGCGAGAATGGCCGTGGGCAACTGTGAGCGGTGGCTGACCCGATTGATAAAGGTGGTGAGTGCCTGTTCGGCCTCTTCGCTGCCGAAGCCGGAGGTGGTGACCAGATGGCGACCGTCGTCAAAGGCGATATTGTGTCGCGCATAGGCTTGTTTAATGCCCGCCAGCCGCAACTCCATGGTGTGCCGACGCAGGCATTGCAGGTTCAGAATATGGCTGTGGCCCTGCTGGAACAGATAGTTGGCGGAGAACTCGCCAATCAGTTGATGGTCGGGCGACACGCTATCGAGCCGCATCTGACGGTCGCTGCAGTTAATCAGTACGCAGGGTTTGTTCAGGTCGGCGGCTAACTGGTGAATATGTTCGTCATCGATGCCGATAATCAGTGCCGCCTGGGTCTGCGGATCGCTCATCTTTTCCAGAAACAGCGCGCCATCGCTGTGTAATTCCTCAAGCCCGCAATAGCGAATACGGACTTCGTGCTCTGCCAGCGCAGCAGTGATGCCCTGGATCACCTTGTAGTAAAAGATATCGGTGCGCACGTCAAAGGCCCGTTGCGGGGCGAAGACCATCACGTTGTTCAACATCAGTCGGCCGCTGGAAATCCCCTGCAGGATCCCCTTCTGTTGGGCGCAGGTCAGCACCTTCTGACGTGCCTCGGCGCTGGTGTTGGCTTTGCCTGCTAATACGCGTGAAACGGTGCTGATCGACAGCCCGGTTTGGCGGGCGATTTCCTGTATTTTCAGCTTTCCGTTCATTCTGTGATCTCCTTCAAATTTGGTAATGAAAATATTTTCACGGTGTTTTTTCGGCGTACTGTCAGGCTTTGGTCGCCATTATGGCGACCTTTTATCCTGTGTATGAAAACTTTTGCAAAAAACCACGTTTCGCTCACGCTTCCGGCTGGATAGTCTGAATTGGTATGCCAACTTTATAGATTTATCAGTCCAATTAATGGGCTGAATTATAAATAAAATGAAAATAAATCAGGTGGTTGTGAAGACGATATGCCTGCTTCTGTGAGGCGCATCTCAATTTCACGGGTTCCATACCTTCACTAGCCAAACGTACCCTACCAAAAAGCGCGCTGTGTCACCGGGCAGCCGTCGTGGAGAGAAGACAGATGAGTGTTGAAATTAATCAGACGGTCGTTGACAGCGGCCGGCGTAAATTTAAATCGCTGCGCTGGTGGATGCTGGCGCTGTTTTTACTGGGCGTGACGGTCAACTACATCACTCGTAATTCGCTGGGCATCCTGGCGCCGGAGCTGAAAACCAGCCTGAACATGACGACTGAACAGTACTCCTGGGTGGTGGCGTCGTTTCAACTGGCCTATACGGTGTTTCAGCCGATCTGTGGCTGGCTGATCGACGTGATCGGCCTGAAGATGGGGTTCTTGATCTGCGCCAGCATCTGGGCGGTGGTCTGCATGATGCACGCCGGGGCAGGCACCTGGGTGCAGTTGGCGATCCTGCGCTTCTTCATGGGTGGGGCAGAAGCGGCGGCCACACCGGCCAACGCCAAGGCCATTTCCGACTGGTTCCCGAAAAAGGAACGGCCGATCGCTGCCGGCTGGGCGGGCGTCGGGTTTTCTATTGGTGCCATGCTGGCACCGCCGATCATTGTCATCGCCCATGTCTCCTTTGGCTGGCAGGGCGCTTTCCTGTTCTCCGGCGCGCTGGCGCTGGTCTGGGTCGTGCTGTGGTGGCGTTTCTATCACTCGCCGCTGCAGCACCCCAATCTGAGCCAGCAGGAGCTGGATCTGATCCGCGAAGACAACGAGCCCGAGTTACCCCGGCTGCCATTTCTCAAGTCGCTGGCGATCCTGTGCCGCAATAAAAAGTTTTATGGCATAGCCATTCCGGCATTTCTTGCTGAACCGGCCTGGGCGGTATTCAGTTTCTGGGTGCCGCTGTACCTGGCCACCGAGCGCGGCATGGATTTAAAACACATCGCCATGTTTGCCTGGCTGCCGTTTTTGGCGGCGGACATCGGCAGCGTTGCCAGCGGCTATCTCACCACGCTGTACCGCAAATGGTTTGGCTGCAGCCGCGTCAACTCGGTGGTTGCCAGTTCGGTCACCGGCGCATTCATGATGGTCTCGCTGGCGTTTGTGGCGATCACTAAAGATCCCTACCTGGCGATCGCTCTGATCTCGATCGGCGGATTTGGCCATCAGGTGATCTCCTGCATGCTCAGCGCGCTGGTGGTGGAATCGTTCGATAAAAACCAGGTGGCGACGGTCAACGGCATGCGCGGCTCCAGCGCCTGGATCGCCAGCTTCCTGTTTACGCTGTTGATCGGCGCGGTCTCCGATACCGTCGGTTTCAATCCGCTGTTTATCGCCATGGGCTTCTTCGACCTGATCGGCGCCCTGTTCCTGATTGCCTTGATCGCCGAACGCGGCGGTAAAAAAACACTTAATAGTTAAGTTGGATGCCTATGAAAACCTTGAAAAATTGGACGTTGGCCGGTCAGTATGCCGATCGCATTGAACTGTTGGTCGACGAACGTCACCTGTTTTGCCTGTACGTACTGGAAAATGACCTGTTCCGCGTGTTGATCAAACGCAACGGCGAGCTGGCGTTGGATCGCACCTGGAGCATCGCGCCGGAAAGTGACGTGCCCTGGGAAGGACGTGATCGGCTGAGCGTGGCCGGGTTCGGCCTGCCGGGCTATCAGCTGCAGCAACATGACGATCGGCTGGTGGTGGCGACGTCTGCGCTGCGCGTGACCGTGCATCAGCCGTTGTGGCTGGAGTGGGAGCATTGCAACGCCGCCGGGGAATGGCGTCCACTGGCAGCCGATCGGCCCACCAGCGCTTACCTGCTTAATCCGCACGGTGACGGCGTGGCGCATTATCAGCGCCGCCAGACTGCCGAGCGTTACTATGGCCTGGGTGAGAAGGCCGGGGATTTGGAACGCAGTGGCCGTCGCTTTGAAATGCGTAATCTGGACGCGATGGGCTACAACGCCGCCAGCACCGACCCGCTGTACAAACACATTCCGTTTACCATCACCCGCGGTGAAGAGGCCAGTTTCGGGCTGTTTTACGACAACCTGAGCAGCTGCTGGCTGGATCTGGGTAATGAGATCGACAACTACCATCTGGCTTATCGGCGCTATCAGGCGGAGGCGGGGGATCTGGATTATTACCTGTTCCTTGGGCCGAGGGTGCTGGATGTGACCAAGGCGTTCGTGCGCCTGACCGGCAAGACCCACTTTGGACCGAAATGGAGCCTGGGCTACAGCGGATCCACTATGCATTACACCGACGCGCCGGATGCCCAGCAGCAACTGCAGCAGTTTATTCAGCTCTGCCGTCAGCATGATATTCCCTGCGACTCTTTCCAGCTGTCATCGGGTTACACCTCGATTGCCAACAAGCGCTATGTGTTCAACTGGAATTACGACAAGGTGCCGCAGCCCAAGCTACTGAGCCAAGCGTTTCACGACGCCGGGCTGAAGCTGGCGGCCAACATCAAGCCCTGCCTGTTGCAAGATCACCCGCAGTATCAGCAGGCGGCGGATCAGGGGCTGTTTATCCGTGATTCTGAAAGCGACCAACCGGAGCGCTCCAGCTTTTGGGACGACGAAGGCTCGCACCTCGACTTCACCAATCCGGCAACTGTCCGCTGGTGGCAGCAGGGCGTGACGCAGCAACTGCTGGAGATGGGTATCGATTCCACCTGGAATGACAATAACGAATACGAAGTATGGGACGGTGAGGCTCGTTGCCACGGTTTCGGCCGACCGATTGCCATCAAGCATATCCGCCCGGTGATGCCGTTACTGATGATGCGTGCCTCAATGGAGGCCCAGCAACGTTTTGCTCCCGATCTGCGGCCCTATCTGATTTCGCGCTCCGGGTGTGCCGGTATGCAGCGTTATGTGCAGACCTGGAGCGGCGACAACCGCACCAGTTGGCAGACCCTGCGCTACAACATCCGCATGGGGCTGGGCATGAGTCTGTCCGGCCTGTATAACCTGGGGCATGACGTCGGCGGTTTTTCCGGTGACAAGCCGGACGCCGAACTCCTGGTGCGTTGGGTGCAAAACGGCGTGATGCATCCGCGTTTCACCATTCACTCCTGGAACGACGACGCCACGGTTAACGAACCCTGGATGTATCCGGCCGCCACCCCGGCGGTACGCGAGGCGATTAACCTGCGCTACCGGCTGATGCCGTATTTCTACACCCTGCTGTGGCAGGCCAGTGCCGACGACGAGCCGATGCTGCGCCCAACCTTCCTCGACCATGAGCATGACGAGCAGACCCTGAAAGAAACCGACGATTTTATGATCGGCCGCGATCTGCTGGTGGCCAGCGTGGTGGAGCAGGGGCAGCGCCAGCGGCCGGTGTATCTGCCGGATAATGGGGATGGCTGGTACTGCTTCTACAGCGGCCAGTGGTTCAGCGGTGGCCAGACGGTGGTGCTGGAGGCCCCGCTGGAGCGCTTGCCGTTACTGGTACGTGCCGGTGCAGGATTGCCGCTGTCATCCCGATTGGCTCATGTTGATGTGACGGCCGACGATCGGCGCGAGCTTAAACTCTATCCGCTAAAAGGCTGTGGCAGCGCTTCTGGGCTGTTATTTGAAGACGACGGGGAAAGTTATGGCTGGCAGCAAGGCGACGCGCTGTGGCTGCGCTGGGAGATGCTCAGTGACAATCAGCGCATCATGCTGAACATTACCACCGAGGGCCGCTTTAAACCGGCATGGCAAACCTTGACCTTCAGCTTGCCTGCCGGAGAAACGCGCGAACTGTGGATCAACGGTGCGCCGGGCAGCAGTTTTACGCTGGAATAACGCTATATACCCTAAATAATTGGAGTTGCAGCAAGGCGGCAAGAACGTTCATCCCGATGAGCTTACTCAGGTAAGTGATTCGGGTGAGCGGGTGCAGCCAACACAGATGCAACTTCAAGTATGACGGGGTGATTCAGCCGCGCGCTTTTTGCGCGGCTTTTTGGCGACGGTGATGGTTTTCACCTCGCTTTCCACCCAGCCATCCTGCAGACGGGTTTTCAGCAGTTCACCGACCTGAGCCTGCTTGGTGGTTTTCAGCAGTTCGCCGCGCGGGGTTTGCGTCACGCTGTAGCCGCGCGCCAGCGTTGCCAGTGGGCTGACCGCCTCGAGCTGGCTACAGGCGACGCCAAAGCGCTGACGCCAGGCGTTGAGCTGACGTTCCAGCGCCTGTTGCAATCGGTATTCCTGCTGTTGCACACGTTGCTGGTAGCGATGAATGCGTGCCTGCGGCTGCATCTGCGCCAGACGCTGTTGCGCCCGCTCGCTGCGGCGCGAAGACACACGCAGTTGGTTCTGCATGCCATCTTCCAACCGCCGTTGCAGTTTGAACAACAGCGTCTGCTGACGCGCCAGGCGCAGGTGCGGATGCTGTTGCTGCAAACGGTGGTTGATGCGGGTGAACTGTTGCTGGCGCTGCGCCAGATAGTAATCCATCGCCATTTCCATCCGCTGTTGCTGGGACTGCAACTGACGCAGCAGCTCCAGCTGATTGCGACTGACCAGTTCGGCAGCGGCGGAAGGGGTTGGCGCACGCAGATCGGCGACAAAGTCGGCAATGGTGACGTCGGTTTCATGGCCGACGGCGCTGACGATCGGAATGCGGCTGGCGAATATCGCCCGTGCCACGCGTTCATCGTTGAAGCTCCACAGGTCTTCCAGCGAGCCTCCGCCACGGCCGACGATCAGTACGTCACACTCGTCCCGGCGGTTAGCCGTTTCGATGGCGCGCACAATCTGCAACGGCGCTTCTGCGCCCTGCACCGAAGTGGGATAGATAACGATAGGCAGTGAAGGATCACGCCGTTGCAACACCTGCAGCACATCGTGCAGCGCCGCACCGCTGGCAGAGGTGATGACCCCGACGCGTTTGGCCGGGCTGGGCAAGGGTTGCTTGAACTGCTGGTCGAACAGGCCTTCAGCGCTCAGGCGCTGTTTCAACTGGTCGAACTGCTGTTGCAACAGGCCGTCACCGGCAGGTTGCATGCTTTCGGCAATCAGTTGGTAGTCGCCGCGCGGTTCATACAGCGTAATGCTGGCGCGGACCAGAACCTGTTGGCCATTCTGAGGACGGAAAGTGGTGCGGCGGTTGGTGTTGCGGAACATCGCGCAACGGACCTGCGCACGATCGTCTTTCAGCGTGAAATACCAGTGGCCGGAAGAGGGTTGGGAGAAGTTGGAAATCTCTGCGGAGAGCCAAATCTGGCCCATTTCCATTTCCAGCAGCTGTCGAACCGTCTGATTCAGGCGGCTTACGGTAAAAATAGACGGCGAAACAGGTAGCGACATGTGACCCAGATCAAATTTCAAAACAAGCACTTAATTGGTCGATACTACATGGCTGAAAAAGGTAATCAAGAGTTTTTGTGAGAAAGTGCTGGAGGCAACCGATTACGCTCTGTATAATGCCGCGGCAATATTTTATCTTTTTCACAGCCCACTCTGGTGAGATATTGCCCATGCTACGTATCGCAAAAGAAGCACTGACATTCGACGACGTTCTCCTGGTTCCAGCTCACTCTACGGTTCTGCCTAATACCGCTGAGCTCGGCACCCAATTGACCAAAACTATCCACCTGAACATCCCTATGCTGTCCGCAGCTATGGATACCGTCACCGAAGCCAATCTGGCTATCGCGTTGGCGCAGGAAGGCGGTTTGGGCTTCATCCACAAAAACATGTCCATCGAGCGTCAGGCTGAAGAAGTCCGCCGCGTGAAAAAACATGAAAGCGGCGTGGTCACCGATCCACAGGCCGTGACACCGACCACCACCCTGAAAGAAGTGAAAGAACTGACCGCGCGTAACGGCTTTGCCGGCTACCCGGTAGTGACCGAAGAAAACGAACTGGTTGGTATTATTACCGGCCGTGACGTTCGCTTCGTTACCGATCTGAACCAGCCTGTTACCGCCGTGATGACGCCGAAAGAGCGCCTGGTTACGGTGAAAGAAGGTGAAGCGCGTGAAGTCGTGCTGCAGAAAATGCACGAAAAACGCGTTGAGAAAGCGCTGGTAGTCGACGATCAGTTCCATCTGCTGGGCATGATCACTGTAAAAGACTTCCAAAAAGCGGAACGCAAGCCAAACGCCTGTAAAGACGAACACGGCCGTCTGCGCGTAGGTGCGGCAGTTGGCGCCGGTGCAGGTAACGAAGAGCGCGTTGATGCGCTGGTCGCTGCCGGTGTTGACGTCCTGCTGATTGACTCCTCACATGGCCATTCCGAAGGCGTATTGCAGCGCATTCGCGAAACCCGCGCCAAATACCCGGACCTGCAGATCGTTGGCGGAAACGTCGCGACCGCTTCAGGCGCCAAAGCACTGGCTGATGCCGGCGTTAGCGCAGTGAAAGTGGGTATCGGTCCTGGCTCCATCTGTACCACCCGTATCGTTACCGGCGTAGGCGTACCGCAGATCACCGCTATCGCTGACGCGGTTGAAGCGCTGGAAGGTACCGGTATCCCGGTTATCGCCGACGGCGGCATCCGTTTCTCCGGCGACATCGCCAAAGCTATCGCGGCAGGTGCAGCCTGTGTGATGGTCGGCTCCATGCTTGCAGGTACCGAAGAATCTCCGGGTGAAATCGAGCTGTATCAGGGCCGTTCGTTCAAATCCTATCGCGGTATGGGCTCTCTGGGCGCGATGTCCAAAGGCTCTTCCGACCGTTACTTCCAAACCGATAACGCCGCCGACAAACTGGTGCCGGAAGGTATCGAAGGCCGCGTGGCTTACAAGGGCATGCTGAAAGCGATCGTTCACCAGCAAATGGGCGGTCTGCGCTCTTGCATGGGCCTGACCGGTTGCGCCACCATCGACGAACTGCGCACCAAGGCTGAATTTGTGCGCATCAGCGGCGCCGGCATTCAGGAAAGCCACGTGCATGACGTGACCATCACCAAAGAGTCACCGAACTACCGCATGGGTTAATGCTTTAACTTCTCCTGCGGGGGAAGCCGGGGTGGGGCGTAACGCTTCACCCCGAAAACACTATTTTCGCTCTTTTTCTCTGTTGCTGGAATTCGCCTCACATGACAAAAAATATCCATAAGCATCGCATCCTTATTCTGGATTTTGGTTCGCAATACACTCAACTGGTAGCACGCCGCGTGCGCGAAATCGGCGTTTACTGTGAGCTGTGGGCCTGGGACGTTAGCGAAGAGCAAATCCGCGAATTCAATCCAAGCGGCATCATCCTGTCCGGCGGCCCGGAAAGCACGACCGAAGCCAACAGCCCGCGTGCGCCAGAATACGTGTTCACCGCCGGTGTCCCGGTGCTGGGCGTATGCTACGGCATGCAGACCATGGCGATGCAGTTGGGTGGCCAGGTAGAAGGTTCCAACGAGCGTGAGTTCGGTTATGCACAGGTAGAAATCACTACCGAAAGCGCATTGGTTCGCGACATCGAAGATGCCCTGAGCCCGGCTGGCAAACCGCTGCTGGACGTGTGGATGAGCCACGGCGACAAAGTCACCGCTATCCCGGCTGACTTCGTGACCGTTGCCAGCACCGATACCTGTCCGTTTGCCATTATGGCCAACGAAGAAAAACGCTTCTACGGCGTGCAGTTCCACCCGGAAGTGACCCACACCCGTCAGGGCCAGCGCATGCTGGAGCGTTTCGTACTGGATATCTGCCAGTGTGAAGCCCTGTGGACCCCGGCCACCATCATTGAAGATGCGGTTGAACGTATTCGCCAGCAGGTGGGTGAAGATCACGTGATCCTCGGCCTGTCCGGCGGCGTAGACTCTTCCGTTACCGCCATGCTGCTGCATCGCGCCATCGGCGAACGCCTGACCTGCGTGTTTGTCGACAACGGCCTGTTGCGCCTGAACGAAGCCGACCAGGTACTGGAAATGTTTGGCGACCACTTCGGCCTGAACATTGTTCACGTGGCGGCAGAAGATCGCTTCCTGAGCGCACTGGCCGGTGTTGACGAGCCAGAAGCCAAGCGCAAGATCATTGGTCGCGTGTTCGTTGAGCTGTTCGACGAAGAAGCCTGCAAGCAATCTGAAGTTAAATGGCTGGCGCAGGGCACCATCTACCCGGACGTGATCGAATCCGCCGCTTCTGCCACCGGCAAAGCGCACGTGATCAAGTCGCACCACAACGTGGGTGGCCTGCCGAAAGAGATGAAGCTGGGTCTGGTCGAACCGCTGAAAGAGCTGTTCAAAGACGAAGTGCGCAAAATTGGTCTGGAACTGGGCCTGCCGTACGACATGCTGTTCCGTCACCCGTTCCCGGGGCCAGGTCTGGGCGTGCGCGTGCTGGGTGAAGTGAAGAAAGAGTATTGCGACCTGCTGCGTCGCGCCGATGCCATCTTCATCGAAGAGCTGCACAAGGCCGATCTGTACAACAAGGTCAGCCAGGCATTCACCGTATTCCTGCCGGTCCGTTCGGTTGGCGTGATGGGCGATGGCCGTAAATACGACTGGGTTGTTTCACTGCGCGCAGTGGAAACCATCGACTTTATGACCGCGCATTGGGCGCACCTGCCGTACGATTTCCTCGGCCGCGTCTCCAACCGCATCATCAACGAAGTGAATGGCATTTCCCGCGTAGTTTATGACATCAGTGGCAAGCCACCGGCTACCATTGAGTGGGAATGATTTGACGTCTGGCAATAGCCTGCACGTATAAGCAGTAAAATATCTCTAAGCCCGCGTAACTGCGGGCTTTTTGCGTTTTCGACCTCGCACTATCTGGCAAGTTTTCGCATCGCCAAGCCCCCCGTTTTTATGGCATGGTAGATGGTACAATCTGACTTTAATGCCATGTTCGGCACTCGAAACCATGTCGCTCCTAACCAGATAGGCATGGTATCTATTTAAATTAATATATTGATTTATAATATTTTTATTGGTTTTGTGCGATGAGGGGCCATGGTGTTTTCTAGAGGAAACCTGACCCTGCTGACCGATACCAAGCTGCGTAACATCAAGCCGAAAGACAAGCTCTACAAAGTGAACGACCGTGACGGCCTCTATGTAGCCATCACGCCTGCGGGGTCGATTTCATTCCGCTACAACTACTCGATCCACGGCAGGCAGGAAACTATCAAGCGAAGGCAATTGCTTAATCCCAGCATGCTGTTATGAATAAAGGAAATTCGACCATGAGTGAAGAGTGGATTCTCCAGACCAAGGAAACCCGCAGGGTATTTTCCAACGCGGCGTGGGTTCCTTTGAGAGCGTTAGTTGAGAGCAAGAAAGGGGATCTAAAAGAAGTAGGCTATGTCAGTGAATATTTCGGCTGTGGCTCTGTTGCATTCCCGTCAGAGCATCGCCAGTTAGTTGAAGAACGTCTTGGATGGAGCGACATAGGCATTGGGCACACAGTCGCGCCTTATGCGTACGAAGATGGATATTATGCTTCCATTGACCAATATCAATACAACGATAAAGAGCCAATAGGTGTCAATCTAGTTTATGAACACCCGCAACCTGTTGTTGGTGGTAGAAAATGGATACTGAGCCCTGATTTGGTAGTCGCGCTGCACTTGGTCAAAGAGGGGGGCAACTGGGTCAGACCTGAAGAAAATTTCGTTGTGGTAGCTCGCGAGACAGTGAGTGAAGATGGCGAGTATCGTCAGATAGAAATAAAAAGAGAATTTTTACTCGACTATCTAGCAGCCAGAAATCTGTCGCTCCGCCTTTCATACTACCGACAGAGGGTAGAAAACGTCCCCGTATTCGAGGACAGCGTATATTCAAATTTGCAGCCTCACAATGAGGAAAGAGATAACGGTAAATTCACCCTAATCCTTCGCAAGCTTGATGACGTCTTTGGGGGACGCTGGGCGATGTTTCGAGCCTGGCGAACGGACGTAGATGAGGGTGAAGACGCCCCTGTGATGGGCCCTGAGAATGACTCGAACACTGACTATGAAAGTTCAAAGGGGCATCGTGGAGGCTATAAAGGTGTACGGGTAGAGGGGGAGTTTTGGCGTGAGGAATGGATAGACCACCAATCAAAAAGCCTACGCGTTCGTGGAGATGCAGATCCGAACCTCCCGCAATTCATCGTGGAAACCGATGGAACGCGAATGAGATCAGCAGAGCTTGATAACGAGGACATAGGCCGCTGGCTATGGTTTCGGGTCAGCGTCGTGAATGAGCTTCTCAATAGTCGAGGATTTAAGTTGGCGTGGTACACGGCTGAAACTGGAGCTATTAATTCCACATCAGGATATAAAACGCATTTCGGGATAAACAGTTCGGATCTTATCACCGTATATGCTTATGACATCGCACGACTCGCCCCATGGGAGCAGCATGTTTGGGCAGGGCATAATGTAGCTCCTGAAGGAAAGGTTTCAAGTGAGCTGCTGGACGCGCAGGTGAGGGCGAAGCCGGCATCCACATATGCGGTTGAAGAAATGTTTTTTGGAAGCATGAGGCTTTTGGAAGACGGCTTCAGGCATAAATACGAAATATCGCTGTTCACCCATGATATTGATGACTCCGAAGTAGGGCAGCAAATATCCAGGTTTGCAAGCAAAGACAGAGAGACCCTACTCAGACTAGCCAAGGACATCATTCGCGTATTCTCGGACAGGCTCAACGTAACCGAGCTACGTAAGCTTTCTACACACCAAGAGAAAGCCAAGCTCGGCTCAAACAAGTTACTCCAAAGTATTTTGGCTGAGAAAATTGGAGATGACAAAGCCAAGAGAGTATTTGCTGAGATTGCCGGTGCTTATGATATGCGAGTGGGAGATGCACACCCTACAGGCTCAAAGATAACAGACGCGATCAAGCTCGCGGGTGTCGATGAAGAAGACTCGCCATTGAGGCAGGGAGAGCAACTCATTCACAACGTTGGGCGAGCGATTTGGCACACAGGGAAATTCTTGTTCGGCGAGACTGATGAGTCGGACGAGTAGCAATGACTGCTTCTGGCCGGTTTCTGTCAGTCCTGACAAGCGGTACTGCCAGGAACGTACGGATTTTTAGTGTCCTGAGCAGGCTATTCTTAAGGCTTAGGGCATCCGTGAACTATGGGGGATTGATGAAAGACCGTAGTCACGATGAGGCAATGGTCGAGCTTTTCCAGGCCGATCCATCTTATGCGGCGGAGCTGCTGGCAGAGGGTGTTCAGGATGGTAGCACGGATGAGTTGTCCACCTTGGAGAGGCAGCTATCGGTAGCGTTTGCCGCGAGAGAGGTTAATTCGACTTCTTGAATTTACTGGGTATGGTATTTCTCATGGTGTTTAGATTTTTTCTTGTATTAACTCCTTGCTATATAAATGTTTTAATTTTCTATTGATGATTGAGTGGGAGTGAGTATGTTTTTTAACGTATTGATTATATGGAGTTAATCGAGGATTTCTGATGAATGTGGCTGCATCATCAATGGCTTTTTTATGACATTACACATTCATTTTGACCGCCGGCATCGCGATACCATGTGAGGCCGGCACGAATGTCATGGTATCGGCAACTTGGTGCATTTCTAGCCTCATTGTTGATAGCATTTTCTGCTGAACGGCTAGGCGATACATACACAATGAAAATTGCAGAACATATCAAGCAATCTCTCGATGCTGCCGATCGGAACGAGCTGGACCAGGCACTGCTGTCTGCGTGCATTGCTATTGACGGCACGGCCAAGAGAACGTACGCGGAGGAAACGGCGGTTGGCGTTCGATTCCGTAGATTTATCAATGATCACTTGGATGTAATCGAGTTAATGTTTGGGGGACTGAATCTGCAGGAAACAGTTTTTCCGTTTAAGGATGTAAAAGGGAAAATCGGAATTGGATTTGCGGATATCATTTACGAGAAATTTCGTTGTAATCTTGCTCATGGAGAAGAGTTACCAGATGGATACGGTGTTTCTGTTCAAATAGCCAATGGCCATCAGCAGTTTCTTATCGATTTAGAGAAGCAGTCGATGACTCTGCCGCAGAGCGCAATTTATGCACTGGGTCTGGTGTGTGTCTTGGCGCCTATGAACAGCGATCAAAAGATTGGGAGCAATCTCTACCACTACCGAGATCCAATTAACGTGTACGTGGTCGATCGTTGGTGGGGGAAAATCGATTGTGCAAAGAAAATCATGGACTTCGATGCTCAGATTCGCGTGAAAATGGATTTCACGACTGTCTAGTCAAGTTATTGGGGATTTTTTCAGAGTCTGAACTATGACTTTGGAGAATTACAAACGACCGAATTAGGGCAGAGCAGACGGTTGGTATACATCACGCGCCAGATCAACTTGCGGCTGTTTCATTTCGGGGCATGGCATTTTTCGTAGCAGTACCCAACCATACATTACCTACCATATGTTTTTTCGATAATTGTTTACTTTATTGACGATAGAATGGGGGTGGTTTTTTATAACAAATTGATTTTATTTGATAAAAAATGCCATTAATGATGTCTTCATCATTAATGGCATTTTTTGGCAGGTTGAAAGCATGTGATGGGAAAAAATGATGTCATTTCCTGAAGAATAATTTGTATATGTTTTTGATATGGTGTTGTTCAAAGCTTTCGCGGTTGTATTTTTAGCGCAAACTTTACAGTTCAATCTTCTTTGGCATGAAATGTGAGGTTAAATACCTTTTCCCCGGTTTCCTGTATTTTGCATTCAGCTTCACATAGAGCCGATACAGGCTGATTATGCTGGAATACATGTAGAAAATGCTGAGCGACAGCGAAAGCTGTACGAGGGGTGACTTTGGTTCCTGGCATTGTGATGTTGAATTGATGTTGCCTATCGAAATTTTCTTCGGGTTCACGGAATCTGAATTTTATTTCAAACACGATTTTGGCTCCTACATTCATTGCGTCTTCAAAGTGGCGTTTCTCTAGTTCTGCGACGAACATCGGCTCCGCCGCCTTCATAGTAATTTTTGTGATAATACCTATTGCGAGAAGTGCCAGAGATTCTGCCGCGTCTTGTTCATCGGGTTTCCAAGCGTCCTTCCGTTTGACGTTCCCGTGAAAATAGAAACCCCGTTTTTCGACTAGATGATTAATAATGTCATCTGCTTTTGGTTTCGTAAAAATGAGCTTCGCCGTATCCGAGTTCCGATCGTTCTTTGCTGGAATTATATCTTTGATGGCAAGCTCAACAATATTACTAAATTCTTGGTTTGATTTTAGCGCAGCTTGCAAGCTTGGTGTTTTAAATTGACCATTCCCATACAGGGATTCGATCAACAGGAATGAGTAGCGGAAGGAATTTATGAATTCCTGATTTTTAAGCATTTTACGAGCGCTTTTTACAAAGGCAACTTCAAATCTCGGCCCATCATATTTCTCAGCAGCCATAAGCGCCCGCGTAAACATATCGAAACTGAGAGGCAATGCAGAATCATGCCTGCCCATTGATATACTCTTTATGGATAGTCGCGTTTCTTCTTCCGGGGTTTCTCCTTCATATTTTGCCTCAATTTCCTCTGTTATGAGTTCAATATCATGGAAGCATTCGAGAAATGTGGCCGCGTTATCGAGTTGACGCTTCACGAATGCCATACGTTCATCGTTCCCGGTTATCGTTGTCATAGCCTCATAAGGGGCTCGTTTCTGAAAGCTCGGTGCGTATTCCAGAGGCTGCTTCTCGAAAGTAAGTTCAATAGCGTTGGCGTAACCACTCTCTTCAATGATGCGGAACTTCCCACCTTGCATTGGGATTTCCCAATGATCGTCAATGATGATTTTGCGTTTGAACGGGACAATGTAACGAATTCTCACGGGTAAAGTCCTCAAACCTTATCGTTAAAGAATGGAATGATATCTGGAAGGGGTATTTTTAGCATTACTGAAAATTAAAGTTATTGGACTGCCCCCACCCAAGTGGGGGCAGTCCAACTATAGATCAGGAAACGCATTTACTTCAACGGATTGCGTAGGTGAATGTGGCTCGGGTTGCGTGCTCGGTATACCATGGCAATCAAGAGTTCTGTTAGACTGCGTTTCGAATCTTCAGAGAACGCCTCGGCGAGACAGACGTTTTTTTGAAAGCGCGAGGGCTGGGTGGGCAGTTGGCGTCCATCTTCCAACCAAATGCGGCAAAATCGTAAAAGGAGTCGAAAGAATTCATGAAGAAAAAGCTGCAATTGGCACTCAACAAGTACAAGCCGATCCCTCCTAAGCTTCAAGGGGAGAGCGAAGAGAATCCGAAAACGGTTATTGATCTGGACCTTGCCGCTCTCTATCACCACTTTTACTTGGACACCTACGGCACTCAGCCCCCGAATCCGGATCCTGCCCAGTTTGAGCACATGAGATTCCTAGTGCCTGACGATGAGCTTCGATTTCAAGGTGAGGGGGTGGGCGCTTCAACCAATGCCAAGCGAGCCAAATCCAGCGAGATGGGGCAGGCATTCTGTCGCTGGTTCCTGCATGAGCATTTGGGAATTAAATACTTCGCACATTTGGATCGTTTGATCGATGAAACAAGCGAGAATTTGCATGGATTTACTTTACAGCGTACCGCGCCAGGCGATATGCCTGACTACCTGTGCAGTGACGGGGCAGGCTCCGTCGTACTTGCAGAGGCCAAGGGACGCTATACCTCAGTGGGGTTCCACACGAAAGAGTTTGGGGATTGGAGGAAACAGTTCACGCGGGTTCGGGTGTTGGACGGCAAAGGCGAGGCTGTTTGGGTAAAAGGCCATATCGTGGCCACCCGCTTTGCAACCGAATCGAAACCCAAGGTTCAGACCAAGTTGTTCGCAGAAGACCCCATCACAGAGGGCCGGGAGCCGTTATCGGGAGAAACTGCACGCAGCCTCTCCGGACAAATAATCGGAAGCCATTACGGTAATGCTCTGATGAAAATCGACCAACCCCATTTGGCTCTAGCCATTAGAAGATCAATGCGTTTGGAGTCGCAAATCGGAATTCCAGTAACCGTCTGGAAGTTCGCCTTTGAAGACCAACAGCGATACTTCGTAGGAGGCTACTACGCCAAAGAAACCAACGAGCCGTTAATTGACTTAGAAAACGGGCAGACCACATACCGCAGCAGGGATCCCTTCAGGCTAGGCGTGCACTCAGGGACGTTTGTGGGCGTTGAGCTTTCGGTCTTCGAGCACTTGGTCAAGGTTGCTCGAGGTGATGCTCGTCTGTTGGATGGCCTACCGGAGGTCGAGCCCATTAGGGAGATTTACAGCGGAATAAGCATGTTGCGAGACGGCTCAGTTATCGGACCGTTGTCAATGTTCATGCCTGTCAGCTCACGTCGTTACTAAGCGCGAGTTGCCTATCTCGATGAGTCTTAAAGCACTAAAGGGTCTTGCTCGGACGGCTGCTGATGGCCGATTGGAGTCGATCCCGATAGGTAACAAGCGGTCATCTTGCGTCTAGGATATTGATCATTAAGTCCGGCAAAAAACGTAGGGAGTCTTTATGTCTGAGATAACCGAGCCAACCAGTCAGGTTTTGCTATGCTCAAATTGCTTCACTGATGAAGGGTTGCAGATAGACGCTGCAAAGCATGGTTTTGAACAACAAGGCGAATGTCCAAATTGTAAAAGTCCGGATGGGCAGAAGCTGACCCGAGACCAGATTTTAAGTCTGGCGTGGCGCTTCTTCGTGAGCGGAACCACTGTCCGTTGTGACTATGGCGCAGCGCCAGTAATTCAGTTCAACGAGAACCATTACGGCCAATGCGACATTGCCCCGTCAACGTGGCTTAAGAATGACGTAAAGATTATCGAGGAGGCCGCTAAAATTGGATTTTTCCATTACGGTCCTCGATTGTGGATGGTCGGAGAAGTCGAGCCGCTAAAGAGGCTTCAAGATCCATCGACACGCCCACAGATCATCGAACGTATCCTGAGAGAATATCCTGAATCAACGCTCAGCCAAGGCAACAAATTTTACCGTCTTCGTGTTAACCCTGAACGACCAGCTGATTCGTCCGAGTATGACAGCCCTCCTGTGGATTTGGCTGGCAGAGGTCGTTTGGATTCTCCGGGCTTATCTGTAATGTACGGATCGCAAGACCTTGATGTTTGTATTCATGAATGCAGGGCATCAACGGAGGATGAGCTTTTTGTCGCAACTTTAAAGAATCAGCAGGATCTGCGGATACTGGACTTGACTCATGCTTTGGAAGAAACAGAGACCGAGTTTGAAAGCGTGGATATGGCAATCCATATGCTTTTTCTTGCTCGGTCTCACTCATATGAAATCGCCCGTGACATAGCTCTTGCTGCTAAAGAGGCTGGTTTTGACGGAGTAAGCTATCCGTCCTTTTTCAGCCTTATTCGTACTGGTATCCATCCTTTCGAGACGGCTTATGGCTTGTCGCTTCGACGTTTCCATCCGGAAAGGGAGCAATATGTTGAAGCAACTACCATTCGTAATCTTGCCCTATTTGGTAGGCCTGTGGAAAAAGGCTTGGTCAGTGTCGAATGTATCAATCGTCTAATCCTTACCCAAGTTGGCTATCGTGGGCATTTTGGACCAGTTGAGTATTGAGTTTTTTGGATGAGGGGAATAGAGGGCAAGTTTATCTGATGGGATGACTGTTAGCCTATGGCCGATTTCTGTCAGCTGTTATAGGCAGTATCGGCCACTATAGGGCGGTCTTGTAATGGACTGAGCAGGCTATTCTATCATGAACTAGTGGCGATTGATGAAAGACCATAGCCACGATGAGAAAATAACAGAGCTTTTCTAGGTCGAACCGTCTTATGCAGTGGAGCTGCTGGCCAAGATTGTTCATAATGGTAATGCGGATGTGTTGGCAATCCTAAAGAGGTTGATATAGGCCGCCTTTAACACTAGAGAGTCTAATCACACTTCCTGAACGTTTTTACTGTGCATGGTATTTGTCATGGTTTTTTAATTATTAAATTTCTGAATTGTTTATTTTATAATGAATTTGTTTTCATATTAATAATAGAGTGGGGGTGAGGTTTATTTTCAATTATTTGATTTAAGTATATAAAAATAAGCCATTAATGATCTTCTTGTATCATTAATGGAATTTTGCATGGAATGTGAAAGGTATGTGTTGGGGAAACACTGATGCCATGACTTGAAGATTAGTTTGTATGTGATATTGATACTGTGTTTTTTGAAACTTCCTTGGTCATATTCTTTTACGCAGCCTTTTGCGTTCAATTCTCGTTGGCATGAAATGTAAGTGTAAACACCTTTTCTCCGGTTCTTTTTACGATGTCGTACTGATGCTTTTTGTTGAAGGTTTCTTCTGGCTCACGGGATCTGAATTTTATTTCGAACAGGATAATGGAGCCTGCATGCTTTGCGTTTTCAAAATGGCGCTTCTCTAGTTCTGTGACGAACATCGGCTCTGCCGCCTTCATGGTAATTGTTGTGATAATACTTATTGCGAGAAGTGCCAGAGATTCTTTCGTGCATAGCGGCACGGGAAACGTGTAGCGGTATTAGGCGCAGCTATTTAGCGGCTCTGCTAGTTTTACATCATGTCCTTCTGGCAGATTTCCCGGATTTCGCAGCAGCAGCCAGCGGCCAGGAAGTCAGGTCATATCAGCGGCAGTGAGTGTCTGAGTTTAGGTTTTCGCAAACATAAAACTAAAGACTTTCACTGCCGTTTTTTATTATTTCACGCTAGTGCGTGACAACCTAAAATATGTGCGTTTTCTGAAAATCCCCTATTAATATTTCGTGCTAAACTCTCCCGCCACCATGAATTAAGTGTAAGTGCCGAAAATTTAATAGAATAAGTCAGTGTCTGAAATCTGAAGTAATATAGTAAATAATACATTTATTATTTGCTATGGCTTGGCTGTGCCTCTGATTTTGATATTGCAAATGACTCTCAGAGAAAGGTTATGTTGGTCAATTATCGGTTGGTGACATGTCACATATAAAGGTATTCATTGGTTGTTACTGCTGTTATATGTTATTTCTAGGTTATATATTTGGTGCTTGAATGTGTAATCTCAATGTGTAAATACGGTGACGGCGTTAACTTCGTGTGAATGTTATGTATATTAAAAAAAGAGTTAAAAATAATGATGAGTATATCGAAAGACTTACCGAGCATGCTTCTGCATAAATCATACCGGCGGCTTATTTGCCGCGTTGTGATACACAGTTTATTTCCAGTCCTTGCTCTTCCTGCCTATGCCGCAGAACTGCCTACCCTGCCGTCTTCCACATCCTCCTCTGCCGAACCTCAGGGTGAGCAAAAAACGGCACGTTGGCTGACAGATGTGGCAGCGGTAGCCGCCAGTCAACAGCGGAATGAGGCCGCGCAACAATGGGTTGGTCAACGTGCTTCTTCTGCGTTAGCTGACAGCGCCGAGCGCTGGTTAAGTGGCTATGGCAACGCGCGAGTCGGGTTGGGGTTTGATCAGCATTTCCATTTTTATGGCAGCAGCGCCGATCTGCTGTTTCCGCTCAATGACACCCCGTCGCGATTAATCTTTACCCAATGGGGCATTCACGATAAAGACGATTATACCACGGCTAACCTGGGGGTTGGTCAGCGCTGGTTCGGTGCGGAACAGATGATGGGGTATAACGTATTTCTCGACCAGGAGCTGCGTAATAATCATTCCCGCGTGGGTGGGGGTATCGAATATTGGCGAGATTATGTGAGGTTATCGGCCAATGGGTACCTGGCGCTGACCGGCTGGAAAGCCTCGAAGACGTTAACTGATTACCAGGAACGCCCTGCGTCGGGTTATGACATGCGCAGTGAAGGGTATTTGCCGGCCTGGCCGCAACTGGGCGGCAAACTGATTTGGGAACAATATTTTGGTGATGAGGTGGCCTTATTTGGTCGTGACCGGCGGCAACGTGATCCTTATGCCGTGACTGCGGGGGTCAATTACACCCCGGTCCCCCTGGTAACGAGCGGGGTGGATTACAAGCAGGGTAAGAATGGTACCAATGAGACGGTACTGAATATGCAGTTCAATTACCGTTTCGGTGTTCCCTGGTCGCAGCAGATTTCGTCAGAAGCGGTCCGGCAGCGTCGTACCCTGTTGGGGTCGCGACTGGATTTTGTCGAGCGTAATAATACTATGGTGATGCGCTATAAAAAGAGTGAAGTCATCAAGCTTACGTTGCCCAACCAGATTGATGGTGTGGCGGGCAGCGTCCAGCTATTACCGGTCGGCGTGGAGGCGAAATACGGGCTGAGTCATATTCAATGGCGCAGTGATGCATTAATTGCTGCCGGGGGAAATATTCAGACGGTGAGCCCGTTGCAATATCGGATTTTGCTTCCTGCGGCTGCCGGGGTTTATCCGGTACAGGCGGTGGCTTATGACCGGCACGGCAACGCGTCCGAGTCCTCGACACTGAACATTATCAGTTCCGCACAAACCTCACCGCAGTATCACTTCTCTTTAAGCAGCAATAATCAAACGGCCTACAATAACGGCAATGACCCGATTGTCTGGACGTTTGCGGTCACTGACGAGAAGGGCGCCTCGCTGGAAGGTTACACGGCAAAATGGGATCTCGTCGAAGGTAACGCCAGATTGGCGACAGCGGTGGGTCAGTTGGACAAGAACGGCAAAATGCAAAACAGCCTGTTCAGTACTGCTGTTGGCAAGGTGAAGCTCAGTGTGTCGCTGTGGGACAGCACGGGGAAACAGCGTGTTGGAGAGCAAAGCGCCAATAAAGCGGCAAGCTTCGTGACCCCGGGGCACCCTGCTCTGCGTGTTCAGCCGGATAAAGTCTATCAACGACCGGATGGGAAATACGCAATCGACTGGAAAGTGCATGCTTATGACAGTGCCACCGGCCGTAAAGCCGATAAAGGGCTGGGGGGATATACCTTGCAGTGGAGCAGTGATGCAGGTGCGTTTACCACCCCGACCACGAAAACCGACGCGAATGGCGACAGCACCAATACGGTGGTTAATGCCATTGAGGGTGATGTCACGGTCAATGTTAGCCTGGTCGATGCCGAAGGGGGCTCACTGACCCAGGAGAAAGATGACTCAGCCCAGTTTACCCGGCAAGAATATCAGGTGACGCTGCACCCGGAGCCGAGTGAGGTCATGGCAGACGGAGAGGAAAAGATAACCTGGACGGTCACGGTACGGGATAAAGCTGATCGGGTTATCCCGAAGGCGCACGTCAAGTGGGAAACCACGCTCGGGACGTTAGTGGATATAGAAGGTGAAACGGACGCCCGGGGAGAGAGTCAAACCACATTAACCAGCCAGGACAGTGGCGAAGCCGGTGTGAAGGTCAAAGTCTTTGATGCTGACAATAAGCTGTCGGCGACGGCGACGGGAAAAGGCAATTTCCTGGGTTACCGGTTACAGCTTACGCCCGCGATAACCCAGGCAGTGGTCGGGGGAGAAGGCATTGTCTGGACGGCCGAGGCTAAAAACAGCCGGGGTGAAGGACTGGGCGAAGGGTATCGGGTGAAATGGGGCATTGTCAGCGGGCAGGGGAAACTGCAACGCCCGACGGAGAGTGTGCTTGATGGCAGCGGCAAGGCGGTCAACACGTTAACCAGCGATGTGGCGGGGAATGTGGTGCTGAAAGCCAGCCTGCTGAATAAGCGTGGGAAGGTGGTCAGCGAGGAAAGCGGGCAGGCGGTATCTTTTGTTGATAAAGGGCAACTCACGCTGACATTAACCCCGTCGACGGTGACCGCGAGTGCGGATGGGAAATCTCCGGTGGAGTGGCAGGTTAGCCTTGCGGAGGGGCAGCAGCGCAAACTGCCAGAGGGATACTCTCTGGCGTGGAGCAGCAGCCTTGGGCAATTGCAAGCAAGCACGACACCTGTGGTTGATGGAAAGGCGAAAAATACGCTGACCAGCGGTGCCAAAGGGTTAGCCAATGTTACGGTTACACTGCTGGATAAAAGCGGTAGTGAACTGAGCAAGGCAGTCAATGAAGAGGTGTCGTTTGTCGATTATAAGTTTACGACGGATGATTTAGCGCACCTGTGGGTTGAATATTATAACGGGGGAGTGGCCGGTAGCGGCACTTACGTCCTTCTCGATAATGGCAGTGGCAAGCCACGTCCGGCTGAGGGATACCGTGTTCATATAGAACTCGTTCCCAAGGGGAATATGAATGTTGCCTTCGGCAACGGCCAAACAACGCAGGATGTCATCGTGAATTCGAATGGCCTTGTTAGCACCAATGGTTTTCACTTGACTATGGCCGGGGAGTTTGACCTGATTTATGAGATCTATGACCTCAAGAATGTGAGGGTTGCCAGGGAGTCAAGAACGGCCCGGGTGAGAAAAATGATTGACCGTTTTACCCTGACCCCTTCGCAACAGACGTTGAAGGCTGATGGCAGTGATAGCCTTACCCTGACCGCCAAGGTGATCACGACAATTAAGGAGTCCGAGTTTGAGGCTGAGGCAAACAGCATGCCAAGTTTTGCTAAGGTGGGGATCAAACATTGGGACGAAGCTTTCCCCGGCCAGGAAATCGTCATGAAACCCGCTGGACTATGTGACGGAGCCTATCATGATAAAAACAAAAAGGTAGAAGGTGGTGTCATGGTAATACAGTTTCAATGTGAGTTTATAGGGGCGAAAGTTGGCTCAGCTGACATTGGAGTTAAATGGGGTATACCGATTTCGGAGGAGTATGACAACTACAAACAAGTGGTGAAAATTACGGTTGTTAAGCCCTAAATAGCTGTTTCGAATAGTAGATCACTCGAAGGGAACTCAGTCCGATTTAAGCGTTCTGATCAATCGCTGAATATCACACATCACCAATCGGACTGAGTTATGCCGAGCATAGCACTGATACCCCGCGACAAAAGACGCCGGATACAGAAAACTATTCATAAAACACGCGACAAAGGCCATGTCCGCAGACGGACAGCTATGCTGATGCTTCATCGTGGTGACAAAGTCAGCGACGTTGCAAAAATGCGTTGCTGCGCGCGTTCATCATTGGGCCGTTGGATTAACTGGTTCACAATTTATGGTACTGAAGGCCTGAAGTAATTGTCCTCAGGGCGCGGATGACGCTGGCCGTTTGAGCATGTTTGTGCACTGTTGCGTCAGTTGATTAAGGCCTCGCCGGGAGATTTTGGTTATCAGCGTTCTCGCTGGAGTACGGAACTGTTAGCAATAAAAACCAATGAGATAACAGTTTTCCGTTTACATGCTTCAACGGTATGTCGCTGGTTTCCCTTTACCGGACTGGTCTGGTACAGAGCGGCACGGGAAACGTCAGTTATATCGGAGGCGGCAGTAAAAACTCGGGATTATTTATCAACCTGTCTACTCGCCATGGGTCAACCACGTTGAGCGACTATGGCAGGCATTAGATGACACAATAACCAGAAATCACCGTTGTCGTTCGATGTGGCAATTACTGAACAAAGTGCGCCACTTTATGAAAACGGCAAATCCATTCCCTGGCGGGAAACACGGTCAGGCAAAAGTGTAGCGGTATTAGGAACAGCTATTTAGATCGTATGGGCACTGTGGTTGTGTGATTAGCAGTGCATATATCAGTACTGCGGTAGTTCTTGTAATTTTGATTGATGCTGTTCCGGCCTGACATGGTGTATTTTATGATGCTATAATTAATTTTTATCTTAACGCACTGAAAATATTAATATGCAATTTACAATCGAATGGGAATGATAAAGAGCTAATTACTGACTATCAATGATTATTTAAAAAACTCGCTGCAGGTTGACTGTACGGGGAAGGGGCTCTTTCTGACTATCAATTGCTCTTTGTGGGAATATTCAATTTTTAACGGTATATCATCTTTCACCGTACCCACTGGTTAATCCCTCTGTCATTATTTTAAATTTTCATATGAATAACCATTAGCGTTATCCCTACATGTGAGTTATTAATAATATAAGTTTTAATGGTGCGCGTAAGTAAATTAACCCTTCATTAAAATTTATAATTAAATTGGATGTTAAAATATTTAATATACAAGGAAGTAATTTATTAATTGAATGGTTAATCAGTTTCATTGATGTCACGAATATATATGGATGGGAAATTTGGTTTAACTGCTATTTATGAAAGGATACTGAAATGAAAGACAAATCAGGCAGATGTTGTTCCACTTCTCGTCGTCAATTTTTGACCCGCGGGGCGGGTGTGTTAGGCGCTGCAGCGGCAGCGGTATTGCTACCAGGTACTGCCAGCGCCGATCCCGCCGGGCATGCAAGCCTTCCTCCGCCAACAGGCCGCTATGTATTGAAAAACGGCGTTGTGATCAGTATGGATCCCAATGTAGGTAACTTTGAACGGGCGGATGTGCTGATTGAAGGTAAGAAAATCATTGCCATTGGCCCTGACCTTAAAATAGACAGAGGTGTTAGGGAGGTAGAGGCTGAGGGTTGTATTATCATTCCAGGGTTTATTGATACGCATCATCACCAGCATCAAACGGCAATGCGAGGCTTGTTGGCGGAAGCTATATTAATTAATGATGGTCAACCCGATAACGATTTTACTTATGGCAATATTGTTATCAATAAATTGAACCCGATACTCAGGCCTGAAGACGTCTATCTGGCATTATTGATCTCTTCTTACAGTCAGTTGAATGCGGGTGTGACCACCGTTGTTGACACTTCACAAATCTCCAATAGCCCCTCACACAGCGATGCAGCTATCCAGGCGTTTATTGATAGCGGTCGCCGTACCCTAATGGCCTATTCTTCGGGCTCCGGGCCAGATGCACGCTACCCGCAAGACATTCATCGGTTAAAGGCACGCTATTTCACTGCGGAAAATCCGCTACTGTCTTTGGCTATGGGGGCCGAGCTTCTCCCTGGTTTTCGTCAAAATTGGGCACTGGCACGGGAAATGGGGATTCCAATTGTCAGCCATGTTGTCGGTCTGTTTGGCCATGAAGAGGTGATGGGTGAAATCCGTGCAGAGAAGCTGTTAGGCCCGGATAACCTGTTGATCCACTGCACCGGTCTTGGCAAAGAAAACTGGCAGTATATTGCGCAATCCGGTGCCAAATTATCGATTGCCACGGCTACCGAACTGACGATGCGCCAGGGTATGCCGCCCTTCCAGCAAGCGTTGGATTTGGCTATTCAACCTTCTCTGAGTTCTGATGTGGAGTGCGCCATGAGTGCTGATTTCTTTACGCAAATGCGTACCTCCTATACCTTGCAAAGGGGGCTGATTAATCAACGAGTCCTGAACGGTGAACAAAATGTTCCCGCGTTGATCAGTTGTCACGATGTTTTGCGTTTTGCCACTATTGAAGGTGCAAAAGCAGCGCATTTAGACAGCCGCACAGGTTCCCTGACGCCGGGAAAAGAGGCCGATATTGTCATGCTACGCGCCGACACACTGAACGTTATGCCACTCAATAATGCTGTCGGTACTATTGTCACGTTGATGGACACCAGCAATGTTGATACGGTCATTGTTGCCGGGAAGATGGTCAAACAGAACGGTAAAATGCTGGGGGTTGATCAGGCTGCGCTGCTGGTAAAAATAGAAGCCTCGCGGGATCATCTGTTAAAGGCTGCCGGAGTTAAACGGCATTTATTTTAATTAACTGCTCAAGATTTATGTTGTTGGGAGCCTTTGGTACAGGCTTCCAGCACCAAAGGGTCAATAGCGTTACCCTTGCCCAGCCAACCTCAATTTTCACCCGGTTGGTTTTGCTCATCATATCTGCGTTGACTGTCCTGTATCGTCTCCATATTCCCCAGCGTCCAATTAAATAAAATTGAGAACGGCCCCTGCAACGATTCGCCGAGCGGTGTCAGTGAGTATTCGACGCCCAGTACTCGGCCATCCAACACCCTGCGTTTTACCATGCCGTTGCGCTCAAGCTTACGTAATGTCTGGGTCAGTACGCGTTGAGTGACGCCATCGAGGCGACGCTTGATGGCGTTGAAGCGCCGTGGCTCGCGAAGCACCTCCAGCACCATCATTGACCATTTATCCGCGATCTGGTCGAGAATAATGCGGCTTGGGCAGTCGGCGCGGTAGATCGGATCGGTCTGGTTCATCGGTATCCTCCAGCATCCCTGGGATGCTTAAAGTGCGTAATTGACCCTAGGTATGCAAAGTATACCATGCAGTGAGCAGCACCCAAACCCGGTGCCAATGTCCCGCAAACCACCCAGGAAATTGACATGACTGATAAAGATTTCGGCAGACTGAGTATTTCCCATGACGCTGGCGTGTCGACGATTAGGATCGACAATCCGCCGGTAAATGTTCTTGATGTGCCCTTAATGTCGGAGCTTAGCCGCTTTCTTATTTCTGTTCGTGACGATCCGAACACGCGAGTGCTGGTATTCCAAAGCGCGAATCCTGAATTTTTTATTGCTCATGTCGACATGACCTTAATTGATGAACCCCATGCTTTCGATGAACTCGCACGCCATGCTCCGGAAGGGCTTAATCCGTTCCAGGCGTTCGGTGAGCTTCTGCGCGCGCAGCCACAGGTCACGATCGTCAAGCTGGCCGGGCTGGCACGCGGCGGTGGTGCCGAATTTGTGGCGGCGGCCGACATGGCGTTTGCCGCAGAAGGGCTGGCGGGACTCGCCCAATGTGAAGCGCTGATGGGTATCACCCCCGGCGGCGGGGCTACCCAGTATCTGACCAGCCGGATGACGCGCGGTCGTGCTCTTGAAGTAGTGCTTGGCGCCGAGCTTATCGATGCGCCCACGGCGGAACGTTATGGGTGGATCAATCGCGCATTGCCTGCCGCTGAACTTGACGGCTTCGTCGATCGGTTGGCGCGAAACATCGCGGCCTTGCCCGAAGGGGTGATTGCGGCAGCCAAGAAGGCGATGCCAGCGCCAGATCTGCGGGAAGGCTTTTATCGCGAGCACGATGCCTGGGCAGGGCTGTTCGAACGCCCGGCAGCAGAAAAACTCATTCGGGGTGGGCTTAAGGCGGGTGCCCAGACCCGCGACGGTGAGCGAAACCTTGAAGGCCTGATGCGCGGGCTTGAGATCTAGAAGGGATTTCCCCCTGAAATCTAACCCATACGGAAACGGAATTCCGGTGTGGGTTCACTGGTTTAAAGCCTCCCCACTAACAAGATGCCCACTGCGACAGCAACACATAGAGTTTTGCGGGTTCCAATGGTTTTCTTAATACCAGATAGCCCTCCTGCTCGGCCTGTTGCAAAGTGGGTGAGTTAAATTCACCGCTGACCATGGCACCGCTGGTATCCGGCAGGCGGTCAAACAGGGCTTTCAAAATATCGAAGCCGCTCTCGCCAGAGCGAAGCCGTTGATCGCAGAGTACGGCGAAAGGGCGGAAGCCTTCATCGATAATGGCAAAAGCCTCCTTTGCGGAAGCGGCGCAGCGCACGGTCAGGCCCCAAGTGCTCATCAAACTCGACCAGGCAGAAGTCACCAGCGGATCATCGTCCACGACCAGGCAGGAACCGTATAGCGGCGCATAGCGAGCAGGGGTAACGATGTTTGAGTAAGTGCTTGCGATTTCGGGTGTTTTGTCCTCTCCGGTGTACAGGGCAAAGCGCATCCAGAAACGGGATCCTTTACCCTCAACGGAGTGCATGCCGTATTTCACCTTCATCAATTTGGCGCAGCGTGCCACTACCGCCAACCCCAATCCATGGCCGGCGCTATCAATTTTCCACGCCAGTTCGGGACGATAATAGGGGGAAAAGACTTTGCCTTTTTCTTCGTCGGCAATACCAACGCCGGTATCCCATACCTCGAACAGGCATTCACCCCTTTGCGGGCGGATCGCTATCAATACACCGCCTTTTGGCGTGTAACGCAGCGCATTTTGGATCAGGTTAATCAGTGATTGCCTGATGAGTAATTGATCGCCCACCACGAGAACTCGTCGCTTGGGCCGCCAGGTCCGCAGTGATAATTTCCGGCTATTCGCTTCTTCACGAAACAGCGTAATTACCGAATCGAGCACTGTTCCAATATCCACGTGGGTAGTGGCTGTGCTGACGTTGCCGGATTCAATCTTGCTGAGATCGAGTAAAGAATTAAACATCAGGTGCACGGAGCGCACGCTTTGCTGCAGATCCATGAGTTGTGGGGTGAGCGTGGTATCGCGGTTTTTGTGAATGATGGCTTCGATCAAAAAACCCATGGCATGCACCGGTTGGCGTAAGTCATGGCTGGCGGTGGTAAGAAATTGGTTTTTATCCAGCAGGGCCTGTTCCGCTTCTTCTTTGGCCTGCCTAAATTGTTCTGCAAGGCGGGAGCTGTTCTCTTCGAGGCGGGCTTGCTGGATGAAGAATTTATGAGAGCTCAACGCGTGGCGGTAGATGGCGAACCCATAAAGCAGATTAAGCATCAACACAATAAACATGACATCGTTTAATCGCCAGATGATACCAATATTCAGCATGCCCCAGCAGGAAAAGAAAAACAGGGTAAAGGTGCTAATGATTGGCGTCAGATGTGTTGCATTTGCCGCGACGATAGCCGCTATGCTGATGTTCAATAATAAGAAGAAATCAAAATTCCCGGTCTGCGGTGTGATTACATATAATGAGGAAATGCCTAAGCCATGAACGAAAGCGACTTTATTAATATGCGGTAGCCAGCGGCGGAGAATAGCCTCTGCGTCTTTTTTCTTGGCTTCATTTTTATAGCTGCGGTGCCATACTCTGATAGCCACGGCACAGCAAAGATACAAGACTATCCAGCTAGTAATGGGCCACAGGTTTTCCCCCAGTAAATAAATCCAAATTGCGAAAGGGATGCCGACAAGAGGCACGGCACTGAAGCTAAACACCAGGCGTAGAAAGGTATTGTCCAGCAGGCGAATTTGCGCCCGCGGAGAGATCCCATCATCCTGTAAAGACTGAATTATTTTCATTCTGATGGAGCCTGTCTGCCATGAAGTAAAGTAATCGCCTCCACCCGGCTGTTAACGCCTATTTTTTTCAAGATATTACTGATGTGTTCTTTGACGGTAGGTTCGGAAATAGAGAGCTGTGCGGCAATTCTCTTATTGGGTAAGCCGCGCATCATCATGGTTAAAACGTCAATTTGCCGTGGGGTTAAATTAAAATTATGGAAGTTATTTTTGACACTGGCGCTATCCATGGAGTTATCCAGAGGAAACCATTGCCGATTGTCGGTCAGCGCAAAAACGGCTTTTTCAAATGATTCAGGCGGTTCGTTTTTGAGTACAAAACCGTGACCACCGGCATCACGCACCTTTTGCCATATTTCATTATTCTCGTCACCACTGACCACCAGTAAACGTACCTGAGGATAGAGCTGCTTTATCTCTTTCAGCAATTTTAATGCCGTGCCATCGGATAACCAAAAATCGATGACGATTAAACGCGGGGCACCATTTTCAAGAATGTGTTGATAGCAATTATCTTCGTTGGTTGCCACATAAACATGTTTGAATCGACAATGCGAATTAAGGAAATTGGCAATGCCACTTGCCACCAAAGGATGGTCATCAACAACCAGTGCATAATCCTGCCCCAAAGCTATCTCCTTTCGCCTAAGCATATCAGATGGTTCTGACGATTTTTATTATTGACCCTCCCTACTTTAGGAGGGTTTTTTCGTTTAGGAAAGAGAAATATATTATGTGGGGATTTGGACAAGATAAAACATAGAGCCATTCAGTGTTTGGATCTGTTTGGTTGAAAAGGATAATTTATGAAGAAACCATTTATCGCTTTAGCCGTTACTTTACTGGTAAGCGGTTGTTCAACATTGAAAACCGATCAGGCAATACCCTTGCTGCAGGCGGAGACGGCAAAAATGCTCGGCTTGGGGTCATCTGACGAAATTACCGTGACCAATGTTAATGGTGCTCAACCCGACGCGCTGGGCGGGCAAAAGCTTTCTTACCGCGCCACCACTGAGAAAGGACGGATCTTCGATTGCTCCTCGATGATGATGCCAGGGTTTTTAGGATCGGCAGCCACATTGAGCGCGCCAAGCTGCACCCCGGTTGTCACGCATAAATAATCCACCAACGCCTACAGGGATATTTGGCCTGAAGTCACAATAAGTTTGGTATCGAGGCGTTAGCGCTGGGGGGCAATAAGCTGGCGTCTCGATGGCAATCAGTTTGTGCACAAGACATTACGTAACCTACACCCTCTAATACATTGAATTTTTCATATAAATAATAACTTTGATGGCATCAGAATAATTGAGCCGGAGAGAACATGAAAGATAAAATATCGCATCACTTAGCGGTAAGAAAACCGCTTTCCAAAGTTTACCTCGCACTGTTTTCTGCACCACTGATATTGATTGGACCTGCTGATATAGCCCGGGCCGATGATGCTATTTTTGATGGCGAATCCAAAGTTACAGAATCTTTAGCCTACGCCGGTAATGTTTATGTTGGCCGCAATCAAAGTGGGAACCTATTGATCGATAATGGCGAGGTTAATGCCTATAACATCAATATTGGCACCCGTTCAGACGGCAAAATTTATGAAAGTCTGGTTACGGTCAGAGGACCGAACGCGGTATTGAGCGCCATTAACGATCAATATGTTCTGCGCGGCAGTTTAAATCTCGGCCAGGGCACATTGCGGGTTGAAGATGGCGCGCTGGCCAGTGCGAAAGAAATAATCGTTGGTACCACTGGGGGGTACGACAGCCACCTTAATGTTAAGGGCGCTGGTTCCAGGGTTATCAGCGACAGGCTCGGCATCGGTTTCGGGCAGGGCGCGCGTTCGACCCTGTTGATTGAGGATGGCGGGGTAGTGACCACCGTGGCCGCCGCCAGAATTGACAGCGGATTCATACCCGATGAGGCCGACAAGCTGGGACCCAAAGCTACGGTGACCGGCAATAACTCTCAGTGGAACATCACTCAGGCGCTCACCGCCAACGGCGATGTGGACGTGCTGAACGGTGGGGCGGTCAATGTTGGCAGTGCGCAGATTGCCGGTGTTTCAGGTTCACGCAAAACCGCCGAGTTGTATATCGCTGGCGAGGGCTCGCGTTTTACCAGTGCCAGCAGTGTCAATGTTGGGGACTATGGTAACGGCGTAGTGTCGGTCGTCGATGGCGGCGTATTTTCCACCGGTGCTAACGAACTGCGGTTGGGTGACACAGGATCGGGCTCGAACAGGGGCGCATTAATCATCGGCAGCCGCGGCAATATGGATACTGGCACCGGCTTGACCGAACCCACGCTCGGTGCGGCGGGAGGTGCGGGGACTGTCGATGCCCAAACGGTCGTCAATCTGCGCGGTGGGTTGTTCGGTAGTTACGTTTACTTTAATCACAATTCTGACAACTACGATTTCCGCAACAAAATGATGGGTGAAGGCGAGGTTATCAACACCGCCGGGCAAACGACGCTGAGCGGTGATCTGACTCAACTCAAGGCTAACGTGAGCGCTCGCGGCGGAAAAATCATCATTGGCAGCGATATCAATACGCAGAAAGAAGACAGCCCTTTCGACGTGCAGACGCTCAGCGCCGAAAATGGCGGGACGTTGATCCTGAATGCGACAGCCGGTTCTGACGTCAACAATGGTCAGGGTTACAGCAGTGCTGCATCGATCAAGTCCGGCGGTACCTTGGGCGGCAATGGCACTTTGGGTCAGACGGAAATTCAGTCCGGTGGCCATATTTCTCCCGGTGATGGCAACATCGGCACTTTGACGCTGAAACGCTATCTGAATTTCATTGGTGAATCTTTCTACGACGTCGATATTGCCGGCGATGGCAGCAGTGACAAGCTGGTGGTCACGGGTAAAACCACTATCAGCGATCAGGCGAAGGTGCAGGTGACTGCGTTGGACCCGCAAACCAGCTATCAGACCGGCCAAAGCTACCGTATTTTAACCTCGGAAGGCGGGATCGATGGGCAGTTCGCCGAAGCGGTCTCAAAATCTGCGTTTCTGGACGTGGCGCTCAACCACAGTGCGAATGCCGTGGATCTGACCATTGCGCAGAAAGGTGGTGGTGAGAATCCGGGCGGTGAAAACCCGGGAGGCGAGAATCCCGGCGGAGAAAATCCAGGAGGTGAGAACCCGGGAGGTGAGAACCCGGGAGGTGAGAACCCGGGAGGTGAGAATCCTGGTGGCGAAAATCCGGGAGAAGGCAGCGGCAAGCCCGGCATTTTCCAAACGGTGGCGCAAACCGGCAATCAGTGGAATACCGCCGGCGCGCTCTCGACTCTGGCACAAGGCGGCCCTTCATTGGCCCTGTACAACTCTCTGTTGTTATTGAGTGCTCCGGAGGCGCGAGAGGCGTTCAATCAACTGTCTGGCGAGGTCTATCCTTCCATGCAGTCTAACCTGATTGCCGGCAGCACCATGCTGTTCAATGTGCTCAATCAGCGTATGTTGCGCGCTTTTGATAACGATACGTTGCCTGTTCCACCATTGGCGATGACGCTGGTTCAACCGGCGCAGGCCGAAAACAGTGGCGTGTGGGGGCAGACGTTTGGCTCATGGGCAAGAAACAGCGGTAACGACAACGTCGGAAAACTTGATGGCAACACCAGCGGTTTCCTGCTGGGTGCAGACCATAAATTAGCGGATAGCAGTGTTCGCGTTGGCGGGTATTTTGGTTATAGCCGCGGTGATTATGATGTCGATAGCCGCCGCTCCAAGTCCGACAGCGATAATTATCACCTCGGTCTGTATGCCGCAGGGCAGCAAGGCGCCTTCTCGTTACGTGGCGCGTTGGGTTACACCTGGCACCGGCTGGAAAATGAACGCAACGTTAACTTCGGTAATTACTCGGATCGGCTCAAGGCAGACTATGATGCTGACTCGCTGCTGGCGTTCACCGAAGCGGGCTACCGTTTTGGGCAGTCGGACGCGAATCTTGAGCCCTTCGTCAATCTGAGTTACATCCGTCTGCATACGGATAACTTCGAGGAAAGTGGCGGTGCCGCAGCGCTGAGCGTGCGTAATGAAACGATGAATACCTTCTATTCCACGTTGGGCGTGCGCGGTACGGTTGAACTGCCGCAGAACGTCAGCCTTTATGGCTCATTGGGTTGGCAGCATGCCTACGGCGATAAAACCACGTCATCACGCATGGCCTTTGCCGGCAGTGACGCGTTTATCACACAAGGTACTGCGGTTGATGACAACCTGATGGTGGCGGACATTGGGGTGAGCGTGAAGTTGTCGCGATCCACCAGCTTGGATCTTGGCTATCAGGGGCAATACGGTTCTGATACTCAGGTAAATGCAGTCAATGCCAACATCAGATGGTCATTCTGATTTTCTAAAGAATTAGGTTTTTATAACGGGGTATCGTTGGGCAACAGGCCATTGTTGCCTGGCGATATCTCGGCTCCCTGCAACTGGTCGCCGTCCTCGGACGAAGAGTGCTCAAGCAGCTTGAATAACTCGGTTCGCTCATCCCCGGTCAAGTCCCGCCATTCGCCCAGCGGCAGCCCTTCCAGAGTGATGTTCATAATGCGTACGCGCTCAAGTTTGGTGACTTCATAGCCAAAGTGTTTGCACATGCGGCGGATTTGGCGGTTAAGCCCCTGAACCAGCGTGATGCGAAATACCTGCGCGGTTTCTTTCTCCACCCGGCATTGTTTCGTCACCGTATCCAGTATCGGCACGCCTGCCCCCATGCCCTGAATAAACTCATCGGTCAGGGGTTTATTGACGGTGACCAGATACTCTTTTTCGTGATTATTACCGGCGCGGAGGATCTTATTGACCAGTTCGCCGTTATTGGTCAGGAAAATCAGCCCCTGAGAAGCTTTATCCAGGCGGCCGACGGGGAAGGTGCGCTGGCTGTGGTTAACGAAATCGCCGATGTTATCCCGCTCATGTTTTCCCATGCTGGTGAGGATGCCAACCGGTTTATTCAGCGCGATCAGCAACAGATCTTCGGCATTGCGTGGCTCAATCAGCTGACCGTTGACACTCACCCGATCCCCGACCAATACCTGCGCGCCCACGTCGGCCAGGCAGTCGTTGATAAAAACCAGGCCCTGCTTGATATGACGATCGGCATGGCGACGGGAACAGATGCCGCTGTCGCTAATGTATTTGTTCAGGCGAATGGATGATTGAGTCAACATGGTTTCCCCGTAAAACGCGGACTATACCTTACCTGAGGTCGCAGAGGCTAATGGCGCTTGAACCTTCCCCGTAGCAAGCAGGCTTTCAATTTAACGATAATCAGAAGATAGACATTGGTATTCGGCTTAACCTCTGCACTATAGGTATTCTTGCATCGTTTTCCGTGACTAATCTGTAAAATTGCACATCGTCAACGCCCTGTTTTTTATGGCAGTATGGTGTTCCAAATAACGGGCGCTCTGCCATTAAACGAGGCTGACTCATTGAATAAAATAGCACTTTCGTTCTCACTGACTCTGCTGCTTGCCGCATCCGTGATGCCTGTGCAGGCAAAGCAAAATTCATCCCTCAAGTCACCGGCATCAGGCGTGTTATGTGACCGTTACGCCTGTGCGAATGGCACCGATGGTATTTCCCGTGAATTGACTGAAAAGTATCTCGGCAAGAAAGCCGCCACCAAGCTGTATTCACAAGGTGACTTCGACTCGACCGAGTTCACCTTTGCCAATGGCATTTTCTGCGATGTCAAAGAGCGACTGTGCCGTGAGGATCGCTACTACGGCGAAGGCGGTAAACGCACCGGAGCCGTTTCCAAGAAATACACCGAGCTGCTTTTCGGCCACTAAACTGCCAGAGTCTGGCAGTTGCATTAACTAACTTATGGAGTGAGTTACAATGATAAAACCTGCTGCCAAGATAATGTTGTTAGTGCTTTTTTCGCTATCGCTGACGGCTTGCACCGGCACCGGCAGTGAAAAGGCCGCCAAATCGCCATCAAATTCAGTAACCGACCGGCAGAAACCACAAACCGATTTTGCCAGGGTTAAATTTGACGTTGATGCAGAGGGGCGTGTCCAGAACATTCGCCTTCTTGAGTCTCATCCCAGCGGTATTTTTGATAATGAGATGAGGACAGCAATGCAGAAGTGGCGTTATGAAAGCGGTAAACCTACGAAAGATGTCATTGTTAACATCCGTTTTAAAAAAGAGAGTTCTGCAGTAGGTGAATCATTTTAGTTTTTTCTGCACTGCTAGCGCAGGCCAACGAGTGAATGGCAAGCTTTGGCTCACCCGCGGCATCAAAGCCGCGTTCTTGCCACTCATCTGACGTAGCGGCTGCAGTGCTTTATTCACACGATTTCATTCATCACCGACCTTCACCACCAAAGTATTCAGCGGCGTAAGAGTTTGCCCGGTGCTGCCGGTCGGCGTCATGCGCGGTATCGGCTGGCCGCTGTCGCTTTCGACCAGCGTTGATTTCGCCTCTGACGCGTCAAACAGATAATCCTCACCCCACTGGCGCAGGCCGACGATCACCGGGAACAGGGCGCGCCCTTTGTCGGTGAGAATATATTCCTGATAGGCGCTGCCGTCCGAGGCGGGTGCAATCTCCAAAATGCCGTGTGCCACCAGGGTGCGCAGCCGGGTAGAGAGGATATTCTTCGCCATCCCCAGTCCCTTTTGAAATTCGCTGAAACGGCGCACGCCGTCGAAGGCATCGCGCACAATCAACAGCGACCACCAGTCACCAATCACATCCAGCGTACGTGCCACCGGGCACTGTGCATCTTCCAGACTTTTACGTTTCACGGTTTTCAATTCCTGCAGCGGGATCGAGTTGCATTATAAAACCATCATGCGTAAAGTTCATTGGGTTTAATAATGAAACCACTTTGGGGCGAATGATGAGTGACAAAATGCTGGATCCGATTTGTGTATCGCCGGGGGGATCGCTGAGCCGGATGCCTGCGGCGTTGGTGCTGTTGCTGGCGGGGGCCAGCGCTTTTAGCGTGGCGAATGTCTATTACGCTCAGCCGCTGCTGGACGCCATTGCCCAGGATTTTAATATCAGCCTGGCGTCGGTGGGCATGGTGATCACCGTTACCCAGTTGGGTTGTGCTTTGGCACTGTTGCTGGTGGTGCCGTTGGGCGATCGGGTTAATCGCCACCGGCTGCTGGCGGTGCAGCAACTGCTATTGATTGCCGCATTGTGTGCGGTCGGCTGGGCGAACAGCAGTTTGTTATTACTGATCGGCATGCTGTTGGTCGGGCTGCTGGGCACGGCCATGACTCAGGGATTGATCGCCTTTGCTGCCACGTTGGCGGCGCCGCATGAGCGAGGGCGGGTGGTGGGGGCAGCACAAGCTGGGGTTGTCCTCGGCCTGTTGCTGGCGCGTACGCTTTCCGGCGCACTGGCGGATTTGGGCGGCTGGCGAGCGGTTTACTTCTTCTCGGCGGCGGTAACCTTGATCCTGTTGCCGATATTGGCGCGTTTGTTGCCTGCACCGCGCACGCCGCCATCAACGCTCAGTTACCCGGCGCTGTTGCGATCAATGCTGACGCTGCTGTGGCGTGACCGTACGCTACAGATCCGCGGCATGCTGGCGCTGCTGATGTTTGCAGCATTCAGTATTTTCTGGAGTGCACTGGTTCTGCCACTCAGTCAGGCGCCGTTTAATTTTTCACATTCGGTGATTGGCGCGTTTGGTTTGGTGGGGGCGGTGGGCGCACTGGCGGCGGTACGGGCTGGGCATCTGGCCGATCGCGGTTTAGGGCAGGTGGCGAGTGGGGTTTGCTTGCTGTTGCTGGTGTTGGCCTGGTTACCACTCGGCATGCTGAGTAACAGTCTGGGGTGGCTGATTGTGGGCATAGTGCTGCTCGATCTGGCGGGGCAGGCCATTCATGTGCTGAATCAGAGCCTGATTTTCAGCGCACATCCGCAGGCCCACAGCCGGTTAGTTGGCTGCTATATGCTGTTTTACGCGGTGGGCAGTGGGCTGGGTGCCTTTGCCAGCACCCACGTATTTGCCCTGGCGGGCTGGTCTGGCGTGTGCTGGCTGGGGGCGGGGGGCAGCCTGGTCGCTCTGTTGTTCTGGGGGCTGACGCTGCGTGCGATGCCGGCCTCAGGCACGACGCATTAACCGGCATCCTTTCGGTTCTGGGACAGGAGTCACATATAAAATTCAGTACCCCCATTGTTTGTCATAATTCACCGCGATACTGTTGTGCAATCTGGTTTAAACCAATTGAGTGAGCTATGGAAAACAACTCCACCGTTGAACTGGCCAAGCAAAGGCTTAATGACTGGCTGAGTCAGGGTGCGATAGCACCCGGCGATAAGCTTCCTTCGGAGCGAGAACTGGGGGAATTGCTGAACATTAAACGCATGACGCTACGTCAGGCGCTGCTGTTCCTGGAAAGCGAGTCGAGAATATTCCGCAAGGATCGCCGGGGCTGGTTTGCGGCACTGCCGCGGTTTAACTACAACCCCAACTCGTCTACCAGCTTCAAACAGGCAGCCATTGAGCAGGGGCGTTTTCCTTCCTGGGGCTATATGACCAAGGAGCGGGTCTTGACGGCACCGGCGGCTATTGGCGATTTACTGCAGGTGAGTGAAGGGGCAGAGATCTACCAGATCTGTGGCTGGGGGGCGCTGGACAATCACATCGTGTTTTATCACGAAACCTTTATCAATCCGCTGGTGGCTCCCGACTTTATCGAACGCCTGGGTGAGAACTCATTTGCCGAAGTGTGGGAAAACGCCTACGGCACCCCTACTGGTACCCGTCACCTGGCCTTTAAACCTACCCGATTATCTGGCGATGCCTGCAAGGTGATGGGCGGCAACGCCAGCACGCCGTCGATTCTGGTAGAGAAGCATCGTGCCGATGCCCAACGCCGCATCGTACAGGTGGATATCGAATACTGGCGCTTCGAGTCGGTGGATTTTTTCATTAACTTATAGGTGAACACCATGGATCGCTTAACGGCGGAGAAAGTCCTTCTGCGGGCGCAGAATTTGCCCCTTTACCTGCATGCCTACGCTTTTCATCTCAATATGCGCATGGAGAAAATCCTGCCTGAGGATCTGCTGACCATTGCTCATCAGCAGCAGTTGCGCGGCGTGAAAGTGCACGTGTTAGACGGAGAAAGTCAGGCGCTTTGCCACGCCGATGACGCTCGTCTGCGCGAGTTTGGTGAGCAGGCGCAGCGCTATGGGCTGGATATTCATATCGAAACCAGCGCCTCCGACTCGCAGACTATCGATCAGGCGGTGAATATTGCCCTTAAATCCGGTGCCAGTTCGGTGCGCTTTTATCCGCGCTATCAGGGGCCATTGCAGGAGGTGTTGACGCGTATCGCGGCCGATATTCAGTACATCAAGCAGCGTTATCAGCACTCGGGTCTGAGCTTTACACTGGAACAGCACGAAGATCTCAAGAGCCATGAACTGGTTAGCCTGGTTCGGGCGGCGGAGTTTCCTCAACTTTCCCTGTTGTTCGATTTCGCCAACATGATTAACGCCAACGAAGAGCCGCTGTCGGCATTGGCGACAATGGCCGGGGAAATCACGCAGGTGCATATCAAGGATGCACTGATTGTGCGTGAGAAGAAGGGCATGGGGCACCGGGCCTGCATTTCCGGGCAGGGGGACTTACCCTTCCGCGAACTGTTGCTGGGGCTAATTTGTTTGGGCGACGAGCGGCCGCAGGTCACCGCTTATGGGTTGGAAGAAGAAGTGGATTATTACGCACCGCCGTTTCGTTTCACCGATGAGGGCGATAACCCGCCTATTCCATGGCGCGAAATGAGTGAAACCGCGTTACCGGAGCAAGGGTTGGAAGAACGACTGAAAAAAGAGTCTCAGGATGCTTTAAATCAAATTCACCATGTTCGCACCATTATTAACAGTTTGACGCAGCAAGCCCGGGAACGGCTAACCCCGGCATAATATAATAACGAAATTTATAAATTACATATTCTCGCTGATGTGGAGATGTGCTCGTCCCATCACCGAGGTCACAACACCGCTTAATTATCTATTGGCTGTGAGGGAATGATGCTGACTAAAAAAAGATGGGCGCTATTTAGCTTGTTGGTCTTATGTGGCGGGACAATATATAAATTGCCCTCCCTTAAGGATGCTTTTTATGTGCCGATGCAAGAATATTTCCACCTGAGCAATGGCGAAATTGGTAACGCCATGTCGGTCAACTCGATTGTGACCACCATTGGCTTCTTCTTATCGATTTATTTCTCCGATCGTCTGCCGCGCCGCTTTACCATGTCGTTTTCACTGATCGCCACTGGTTTACTCGGTATTTACCTGTCCAGCATGCCGGGCTACTGGGGCATTCTGTTTGTCTGGGCCCTGTTTGGCGTCACCTGCGACATGCTGAACTGGCCGGTGCTGCTCAAATCGGTGAGTATGCTGGGGGATAATACTCAGCAGGGACGGCTGTTCGGCTTTTTCGAAACCGGGCGCGGCGTGGTGGATACCGTGGTGGCGTTTTCCGCACTGGCATTGTTTAGCGCCTTTGGCAGCGGCTACCTTGGTTTCAAAGTGGGGATACTGTTTTATTCGGCGATCGCCATTATTGTGGGGATTATTATTCTGTTGGTGATGAAGGAAAGCCCGGAGGAGAAAATACCATCGAAAAGCGCAGTGTCAGTCGATAAAAAACCGGGCATGAGTAGCGTATTAAAAAATAAAACGGTCTGGCTGATTGCCTTCAGCGTTTTCTGTGTTTATGCGGTGTATTGTGGGCTGACGTTCTTTATTCCTTTCCTGAGCCATGTCTATGCATTACCGATTGCACTGGTTGGGGCCTACGGGATCATTAATCAGTATTGCCTAAAAATGGTGGGTGGACCGATTGGCGGTTTGATTGCGGACAAAGTATTAAAATCCCCCAGCAAGTATTTATTCTACACCTTTATTATCAGCGCCATTGCGCTGGCATTATTGATCCTGTTGCCGCATGAGCAAATGCCGGTCTATCTGGGCATGGCCTGTACGCTGGGATTTGGTGCGGTGGTCTTTACCCAACGTGCGGTGTTCTTCGCACCGATCGGTGAGGCGGGGATTGATGAGGAACACACCGGTGCGGCGATGGCGCTAGGCAGTTTTATCGGTTACGCCCCGGCAATGTTTTGCTTCAGCCTGTACGGCCACATTCTCGATGCTTTCCCCGGGCTAACCGGCTACAAGATTGTCTTCGGCCTGATGGGCATGTTTGCCTGCGCCGGGATCATTGTGTCAGGGTTGTTGGTCAGAAATATCCGCGCACGCGGCAAATTGACCCCGGCGGTTTCTGTCGCCTGATTTGGGAACTATGGATGGGCACGGTACAACACGCCGTGCCCTTACTTGGTCGGCGAGTGCATCAGGTAATAGTCTTCTGCACCGTCATTGCCGGTGGTGATCGTCCGCCAGCCGTGTTTATGGTAAAACGCCAGCGCCTTCTCATTCTTGACCAGACATTTCAGCGAGCCGGTGGCGGTAAACGTCTGCTCCGCTGCCTGCAGCAGTGCGCTGCCGACGCCCAGGGGCGGCAGGTGAGGGTCGACATACAGATTGTGAATAAAGTTATCCTGACGATAAATCGAGACAAACCCCAGTCGCTTCCCCTTTTCTTCCGCCACCCAAATATCCTCGCCCAGTGTCGAACGATCGAAATCTTCCAGTCGGTAACCTTCGGTATCACGCCAGGGGAACGCCGCTTTGCGTGATGCCAGATACAGGGTGCGCAGGAACGGACGGTCGGCTTCCTGGTATTTTCTTATTTGCATGGCGTCTCCTTTTTATTTTTTGACACTATAGCGCGATTGACCTCACCGGCGGCAACCCCAATAATGGCCGTCTTGACTCGGGGTGCCTCTAGGGGCTGAGATTTTACCCGTATTACCTGATCTGGATTATGCCAGCGTAGGGAAGTCTCGGTGCCCCCACCGGTACCCGCCTTCTTGAACGCCGGTTGGGAGGAATATGTTCGCTCGACCTGATGCTTTACCCGGCGCTCACGCCGCGGCTTGTTTGACCCAATTTAAACGCCAACCCCCCTTGATTCATTGCCTGACCAACGAAGTGGTGCAGGAACTGACGGCTAACGTGTTGCTGGCGCTCGGCGCTTCCCCGGCGATGGTGGTGGAACCGACCGAAGCGGCGCAGTTCAGCCGGCTGGCGGATGCTTTGCTGGTTAATATCGGCACCCTCAATGCCTCGCGGGCCGAATCCATGCTGGCCGCGGTAGAGGCTGCCAATGCGGCGGGCACCCCCTGGACGCTGGATCCGGTCGCCGTTGGCGGGCTGGTGTACCGCACTGCATTTGCCCAGCGTTTGCTGGGGGAAAAGCCGGCGGCAATTCGCGGCAATGCCTCTGAGATCATGGCGCTGAGTGGCATGCAGGCGAACGGTCGCGGCGTCGACAGCGCTGACGATTCACTGGCGGCGTTACCGTCGGCGCGTGAACTGGCGCGGCTCAGCGGGGCGATAGTAGCAGTGACCGGCGTGGTGGATTATATCACCGACGGCCAGCGTGACTGGGCGGTCGCCGGAGGGGACGTGCTGATGACGCGAGTGGTGGGCACCGGTTGTGCGCTTTCGGCGGTGGTGGCGGCATTTTGCAGCCTGCCGGGCGATCGGCTGGACAACGTTGCCACCGCCTGCCGGGTGATGTCGCTTTGCGGTGAGCGGGCGACGCGCGGCGCGGCCGGGCCGGGCAGTTTCACCCCGGCGTTTCTCGATGCCCTATATCAACTGCGTCCGGAGGATCTGCAATGAAACGGATTAACGCGTTGACCATCGCCGGGACCGATCCGAGCGGGGGGGCCGGTATCCAGGCCGACCTGAAAGCTTTCTCTGCGCTGGGGGCCTATGGCGCCTCCGTGATCACCGCGCTGGTGGCACAAAACACCCGCGGCGTGCAGTCGGTGTATAATATCGAGCCGGCTTTTGTCGCCGCTCAACTTGATTCCGTGTTCAGCGATCTGCGTATCGACAGTACCAAGATTGGCATGCTGGCCAACGCCGACATTGTGCAGGCGGTGGCGGAGCGTTTACGTCACTATCAGCCGTCGTTTGTGGTGCTGGATACGGTGATGCTGGCGAAAAGCGGTGATCCTTTGCTGGCACCGGAGGCGGTGGAGTCGATTCGCCGCGAGCTGTTGCCGCTGGTGTCGATCATCACGCCGAACCTGCCGGAAGCGGCGGCCCTGCTGGAATGTGCCCCGGCGGAAAACGAAAGCCAGATGCGTGAACAGGGACGGGCACTGTTGGCGATGGGCTGCCAGGCGGTACTGATGAAGGGCGGCCATCTCAGCGAAAGTGAAAGTCCGGACTGGCTGTTCAGTGTGGGGCAGGAGCAACGCTTTACTGCACCGCGCGTAGCGACCCGCCATACGCACGGCACCGGCTGCACGCTGTCTGCTGCATTGGCCGCGCTGCGTCCGCGCCACGACGACTGGGCAGGTACGGTCGCTGCCGCCAAGGATTATCTGCAAAAAGCCTTGCAGCAGGCCGATACGCTGGAAGTGGGGCACGGCATCGGGCCGGTGCATCATTTTCACGCCTGGTGGTGAGTCAACTTTTTAGCCGTGCTGTGGTCTGACTAGATTCAGGCCCGGTTTTGGCCGGGTGCGATCGAATTCAATCAAGGGAGAAGGGCATGACAGGACAAAACGCACTTCGCGGCGCCATCTTCGGCGCGTTACTCAGCTTCAGCGTGGGCAGCTTCGCCCAACAGATTGTCACCACTTCGGACGTGATCCAGCAGCCGGGTTATCAGGCCAGTTGGCAGAACATGGTGAAGGGGCAGGCCCGTTTGCCGGGCTGGGCGCGCAAAGGGGTAGGGACTTCAACCCCAGCGCAAAGCCTGAGCTGGAAGGGCCAGGATTATTTGGTGGGCAATGTGTGCAAGCCCCACGACTGTGCCAACAACTTTATGATGGTGGCGTTTAAAGAAGACAAGTCGCAGGCCTGGGCGGTGCGCGTTGAAGTGGCGAATAAGCCGGAAGCGGTTGATCATCCGAAGAAATACGCCAAATACCAATGGCTGGGCAAGCCGGATGAAGACATGAAGGCGCTGCTCAAACAACAGTTCGAGAATAATCCGGACTGGAAATAAGCGGACTTTAGCGTCGTACGTATCCCCTCACCCAAAGGAGAGGGGACAAACGGGCAAGCATTAGTTAATGCGGTCAGCCGATACCGGCCTGATGCAGGTCGTGCAGGTTGATCGCGCCCACCAGTACGCCATCCAGATTGACCACCGGCGCGGCGCTAATGTGCTGTTCGTGCAACGCTTCCAGTGCTTCTCCGGCGCGCCACTGTTCCGGCAAACGGTAGCCGGGCCGGGTGATCGCCGGGCTTAATGCATCCTGCAGGCTATTGCCTTTCACCAGCCAGCGGCGCAGGTCGCCGTCGGTAAACACCCCCACCACTTTCTGCTGTGCGTCGCACACCGGCACTAACCCCAGCCCGGTGCGACTCAGTTCGAGCATTGCTTCCATCACGTTGGCATTTTCACTGACCTGCGGCAGGCGATCGCCGGTGCGCATCAGGTGATGTACCCGGTTCAGCAGGCGTGCGCCCAGGCTGCCGCCCGGATGCGAGCGGGCAAAGTCTTCGGCGTTGAAACCGCGTTGACGCATCAGCGCCATTGCCAGCGCGTCGCCCATCATCAGCGTATTGACCGCACTGGAGGTCGGTGCCAGCCCCATCGGGCAAGCCTCACGCTCAACGCTGATGTCCAGCATGCAGGCCGCCGCTTGTGCCAGCGGTGACTCTTTGCCACCGGTAATAGCGATCACCGGGATGTTATTCTCCGCCAGTAGCGGCAGGATCAGATCCAGTTCTTTGGCGCGGCCGGAGTAGGAGATAAACACCACCACGTCGTCGGCACCGATCATGCCGAGATCGCCGTGCAGTGCCTCCGCCGGGTGGACGAAGAAGGACGGGGTGCCGGTACTGGCCAGCGAGGCGGCAATTTTTTTGCCAATATGACCGGATTTACCGATGCCGGAAATCACCGCCTTGCCGCGACAGTTCAGTAGCAGTTCGCAGGCGCAGACGAAGTTGTTGTCCAGTCGTGCCAGCAGGCGTTGTGCTTCGGTCAACTCAATTTCCAGCGTTTCGCGGGCAAAGGCCAGCAGGGCAGCGGCGTTACTCATCAAAATCTCCTACCAGAATGATATTGATCCCTTTCGCTTGCAGCGCGGCGAGGTAATCCGGGTTGATGTTTTTATCGGTGATCAGCGTGTCTACGGCGCTCAGGTCGCAGACCACGTTCGGGCTTTTGCGGCCAAATTTTGACGAATCCACCAGCAGGATAATACGGCTGGCGGCTTCGCACATCGCCTTGCTGACGTTATGCACTTCGTTAAAGGTGGTGACACCGGCGTTAAGATCCACGCCATCCGCACCGATAAAAAGTTTGTCGAAGCTGAACTGCTGGAAAGCCGATTCGGCCAGGCTGCCGTGGAAGGACGCCGATTTTTTGCGGTAAGTGCCGCCGGGCATCAGGATGGTCTGGTCGTTATCCAGCTCCACCAGCGCATTAACGATATGCAGGCTGTTGGTCATCACCGTGATGTTATTGAACTGCGCCAGATGCGGCACCATTTGCAGCACCGTGCTGCCGGCATCGAAAATCAGCGAGTCGCCGTCGTTGATCAGCTTAATGGCGGCGTAGGCGATCTGACGTTTCTTTTCGGTATTGATGTGAGTTTTGCGGTCGATGGGCTGGTCGCCATCGTCGCGGCTGAGCACCACGCCGCCGTAGGTGCGGATCACCTCGCCTTCGTCTTCCAGCAGGGTAAGATCTTTACGAATGGTGGTGCCGGTGGTGGCGAAATGTGCCGCCAGGGCATCCACTGCCGTTTTGCCATGTCGCTGCAGATATTCAAGGATAGCGGCCTGTCGCTGCTTTGGTTTCATAGCCCGTCCTGTTCACAAGAGTTGAGCATTTCCCTTCAGTGAATAATTCAACATGAAAGGTAATGTCTTTTAATGTGAAAATATCATGATTTAGGGGCAATCGCTAACGATAGTGCAGTCTGGCATGCGCGATCCTCGGGGAAGATCACATCCGGGCGCAGATCCCGCTGGTGCAGGCCATGCAGCCGGGCGATCGAACGGGGTTGGGCAAAAATGGTCAGGCCGCGCATCAACAAGCTGCCGCAGACCCGTTGTTCGGTGTCGAAGGCCAACGCCAGCACCACCCGTGGCCGAAAGCGCCCGACAGAACGTCCGACACCGACGCGGCCCAGTTGGCACAGGCTGTCGAAGGCACGGTTGAAACGCTGGAGCTGCCACCAACCGAGCGCGATTTGCAGCAGCCAGGCCAGTACGGCGAAGATGATCAATGCCTGGGTCATAGTGTCTCCTGTTTATTTTCCCTCTCCAGACGGAGAGGGAGGCGTAACCCAATCAGAACATCACCTGACCGCCGGTGATGTTAATCGACTGGCCCGTGCAATAAGACGCTTTATCGCTGGCGTAAAACAGCAGGGTATTCAGCACGTCCTGGTAATCACAACCGCGTTTCAACGGCACCTTGTCGGTGTAATATTTTTCAACTTCATCCGGCGCAATCCCCAGTTTTTGTGCGTACTGCGGCAGCAGTGACTGGAACATGGGCGACTTCAGCAGGTTACCGAGCATCAGCGAATGCACGGTGATGCCGTACTCCGCCAGATCGAGCGCCAGTGACTGGGTCAGCCCGACCCCGCCGAACTTGGCGGCGCTGTAACCCGAGTTGTGCTTGCTTCCGACCTTGCCGGACTTGGAGTTGATCTGAATGATGCGCCCAGCAACGCCGTCGCGGATCATCAGGCGGGAAAACTCGCGGGCGCAGAGGAAATAGCCCACCAGATTGACCTGCAACGAACGGTCGAAATCCCCTAATGGAAAATCGGTGATCGGCGCGGCCTTGGCGATACCGGCGCTGTACACCAGCAGATTGGCCTGGCCAAATTGGCTATCCACTGCCGCCGCCAGGGCAATGACGCTCTGTTCATTGGTGGCATCGGCCTGGAAACCCTGTGCGCAGCCTGCGCCGTATTGGTCGTTAATCTGCTGCGCCACCTGTCGGGCGTTATCCGCGTTTAAATCGGCTACCGCTACGCGGTAACCCGCCTGCGCCAGTCCCAGGCACAAAAATGCACCTAATGTTTGGCCTCCGCCAATCACTACAGCTACTTCAGACATGGTCTACTCCTTATGCGATAAATTTCAGCGTACTGCCTAACGGGATATCCACCGGTGTGGTACCGGCTACGTGGATAGAACCGGGGAATTCGGCCTGATTTTCCCCGTCGAAACGCACGGTAAGGTGGCCCAGTTCACGCAGATTTTGGCTGGCGACCTCGCCAACGGCGGTAATCGGATAACGCTGCTCCGCCAGCTCCATCCAGCCGCCGGTCTGCAGTTCGCCGAGGGTATTGCCGTGCCGGTGGATGAAGCAAAACTCTTCGATGTCTGCCGGTGCCCCCTCACGGAAGGTGATCAGCATGTCGTCCAGCAATGCATCGCGGGCACTGTCGCCAATCTGGGTGATGGTGGTTTGGAAAATGGTGTTCATAGCTAGCCCCTGGCAGTAAGTAAAAGTTATTGGTAGATGAAGGCCGAGGCGGCCCAGGCGATCAGCACCGTAGGTGCGCCGGTCAGGAAACGCCCGACCAAGACCGAAGGCACACCGACCCGCACCGTGTCCTGCTTGGCTTCTGCCAATGACAGACCTACCGGAATAAAGTCACAGGCGGCCTGCGCGTTAATCGCGAACAGGGCGGGCAGCGCCAGCTGCGGTGGGATATGACCCAGACCGATTTGCACCCCGACCAGCACGCCAATCACCTGGGCGATCACCGCGCCAGGGCCGAGGAATGGCGACAGCAGTGGGAAAGAACAAATCAGCGCCAGCGTCACCAGGCCAATCGGGCTGCTGGCCAATGGCGTCAGGCCGTGGGCGATAAAATCCCCCAGGCCGGAGGCCATGATGATGCCGATCAGCGCCGAGACGAACGCCATAAACGGCAGAATGGTTTTCAGTACCGTGTCGATGGTGTCGCGGCCAGACTGGAAGAACACCGCCACCACCGATCCCATACCCATGCCGACTTTCGCCAACAGGCCGTCGCTCTGTTCGGTGATTTTTTTGCTGGTGTCGTAATCCCGTCCCTTGGGTTGCGGGGCGGGGGCTGCTTGCGCTGTCTCCATTGCCGATTCCACCCGGCTGATGTTGCTATCACGTACCCCGGAAACGTAAATATCCTCGAGGATAAATTTCGCCAGCGGTCCGGACTGGCCGGTAGCGTGGATATTGACCGTTGGAATACGGCGTTTAGGGTACAGGCCACAGCGCAGGGTGCCGCCACAGTCGATCACCATGACGCCAATTTCATCGGCCGGCGGTTCGCCTTCCTTAAAGCCGTCGACGGCCGGCCAGCCGGTCAGTTCGCTAAGCCGATCGACGATCGACGGGCGGGTACCGGCAGTGATGTACACCACTTTTTTTCCCGGCTCGATCGGTAACTGCAACGGGCCACCCCAGCCGCTGGCGCCTTTCTCAATACGGATATAAGCACTCATGCTGTACTCCACGAATTAAAGTTGTACCTGACGGTCCAGGCGGATGCCCATCTTGCGTTCGAACAGGCTGGTGGTGAGATCGGTTACCCAACCGCGGAAAAAGTTGGTAAACAGCCCGACCAGGAAATAGCTCACCGCCAGCGGCCCCAGCGGCAGGCCGAGGGTAGTTAGTCCACTGGCGATCCCGAGGTAAACGAACAGTTCGCCGGGGTTGATATGCGGGAACAGGCCATTCATCGAGTGGCAGCTGTAGGACGCCGCCGCGTAGTAGCTGGGTTTGTATTTCTCGGGCATAAAGCGGCCGAGGCTGAGAGTCATCGGGTTGCAAAACACAAAGGTGCCGATCAGCGGCAGCAGCAGATAGCGTGAAACCGGGTTCCCCGCACAGCGCTGCGCCAAGCGTTCGATACGTTCCTGGCCAACAAATTTGATCAGCGCGTTCATAATGACCAACAGGCTGATTAACAAAGGTAAAATGCCGGTCACCATGCCGACAAACACTTCACCGCCTTTCTGAAACAGGCCGATAAACCATTCGGCACCGTGGGTGATTAGCTCAATCATTATTGTTCTCCTGAGATGGAAGGTATGGCCTGGAGCGAACGGCGGCTCTGTCGCCATGGGCCTTACACTAATCACTTTATGGATTAATTTGTTTTAAATAGATCACAATTTGAAAGATAAATATTTTATTGTGAAAGTTAATTATGAAAGAAAAATAACATCAAAGCGCGGTAGCCGTTAGGCAAGGAGGAAGATGGCAGCAGATTAAGGGCATAAAAAAGCCCGGCGAACCGGGCTGGAGGTAACAGATTTTGCGAGTGACGGGATCAGGCGATGGTGACTTTCTTATCCAGATAGGTGTCCTGAACCGCATTGATCAGCGCGACACCTTCTTTCATCGATTTCTTGAACGCTTTACGTCCCAGAATCAGCCCCATGCCGCCCGCGCGCTTGTTGATGACCGCGGTGCGCACCGATTCCTGCAGATCGTTTTCACCGGCGGCCCCACCGGAGTTAATCAACCCGGCGCGGCCCATATAGCAGTTGGCCAACTGGTAACGCACCAGATCGATCGGGTGGTCGGTGGTCAGCTTGCTGTAGACGCGGTCGTCGGTATAACCGAATTTCACCGCGCGGTAGCCGCCGTTGTTTTCCGCCATTTTCTGCTTAACGATATCGGCACCGATGGTGGCGGCAATATGGTTGGCCTGGCCGGTGAGATCGGCGCTGGAATGATAATCCACGCCGTCTTTGGTAAACGCCGGATTACGCAGGTAAGCCCACAGCACGGTGACCATACCCAGTTCGTGGGCGCGCTCGAAGGCGCTCGAGATCTCTTCAATCTGGCGGCGTGACTGTTCGGAACCAAAGTAAATGGTGGCGCCGACCGCGACGGCACCCATGTTGAAAGCCTGCTCGACGCTGGCATACAGGGTCTGGTCGTATTGGGTCGGATAACTCAGGGTTTCGTTATGGTTCAGTTTGACCAGGAACGGAATTTTATGGGCATAGCGGCGCGATACCGATGCCAGCACGCCGTAAGTCGAGGCGACGCAGTTACAGCCGGCCTCAATGGCCAGTTCGACGATGTTTTTCGGATCAAAGTACAGCGGGTTGGCGGCGAAAGACGCGCCGGCGGAGTGCTCAATACCCTGATCGACCGGCAGAATCGACAGGTAACCGGTACCGGCCAGGCGGCCGTGGTTGAGCAGGCTTTGCATCGAACGCAGAACGGTGTTGGGACGGTTATTATCGATCATGATCCGGTCGACAAAGTCGGCGCCCGGCAGGTACAGATTCTCAGCAGGGATGGTAGTACAGCGGTGTTGCAACAGGTCTTCCGCTTCCTTTCCTAACAACTGCGCAATATCAGTCATGATTGTCTCCTGATTAGCTTCTTCATACACCGACAATAAAAACCATAGGGGAGATTTATTCACCGGCGTAGTAAAAAGCGGTGATTGAAGCTGTAAAAACGATAGTAATGAAATCCTGATAGCAAGGAGACACAATAGATGCGATTGAGAGGAAATGCCATTTGGGAAGCCAAATAGCGGGGGACGATCGCCCCCTTGAAGGTCAGTGCTTGACTATTCGGCGTCAAACCACTCGGTATTCTGCAAAGCGATGGGGGTAATAGAGTAGATCATTTCTTGCAGGTGCTCATGGATGGCGCGCTCGGCGGCATCGGCATCCTGCGCCTTCAGTGCGGCAAAAATGCGGTAATGCTGCTGGAGCAGGCTTTCCGGTGGCGAGACTTCGCTCAGGCTGAGAAAACGCACCCGGTCCATGGTGGCCTTGATAGTTTCGATGGTCTCCCAGGCCAGCGGGCATTCGGCAAACTGGGTGAGCAACTGGTGGAACTCATCGTCCAGCGCCAGGAATTCACGTGTCTGCTTGTTCTGTGCGGCCAGCTCCTGACGATGCAAATTATGCTCCAGCGTCATCAGCTGTTCCGGTGTGATGCGTTCCGCCGCGCGACGTACAATGGCGCATTCTACGGCTTGGCGGATAAAACGCCCATCGGCTACCCGTTTGGCCGAAATCTTCATCACGAAAGTCCCGCGCTGCGGCAGGATCTGCACCAGTCCGGCCTCCGCCAGCTTGATAAAGGCTTCGCGCACCGGTTGGCGTGAAACGCTAAAGCGGGTGGAAATCTCTTTCTCTGACAGCAGCGTGCCGGGGGGAATAGTGCAGTCGACGATATCCTTACGCAGGAAACGGTAAATTTGCTGATTAACCGGAAGGCTATTGGTGAGGCTGTAGGATTCAGACATGGAGACGATCGGTCATCTGGCTGGGATTCGGATGCCACCATACTAGCAGATTATCGTCTGATGGCGGGTGGATAAATCCACCCGCCGAATAGGACAACTCAATGATGCCAGTCCTGGTATTCCTGTCGACGCCGCTGCGGTGCGGTCTCAGGCATCAGGCTCAAGCCGATGGCCGAAATCACCCCCAATACCATCATGTATCCCGCGAGGCCGTAATAATGGCCACCGGTCATCTGCAGGATCTTCACCGCCAGTAACCCGAGGATGCCGCTGCCGATCAGCGAACCAATCTGCCAGATTAACGCAATGCCGCTGCAGCGTACGCGAGTCGGGAACAGCTCAGGGAAGAAGGAGGCCTGTGGGGCATAGCACATGCTGTGGCCGAGGGTTAACACCAGAATCATGGCGATTTGGGTTATCCAGTAGCTGTCGAGGTTGATCGCCATAAAGAACGGCACTATGCAGATCACCTGCAGCAGCGCACCGGCGATATACACGGGTTTACGCCCCAGTCGGTCGGAAAGGTGGCCCATCAGCGGGATGGCGAATATTTCCAGCAGCACCGCGACTATCATCGCTTCCAGCAGAATACTTTCATTCAGATGATTGGCCTTGCCGTAGGCCAGCACGATCACCGTGAACATGGCGAAGGCACAGGCCTCAATCAGCTTGGCGCACACCCCTTTGCCGATCAGGCCAGGGTAGGTGCGAACCACTTCCACCACCGGTCGGCTTTCAACCGCCTTGGTGGCGCGGATTTGGTTAAATACCGGCGATTCGTCGATTTTCAGGCGAATGAACAACCCGACGATCACCAGCAGCAGGCTGAGCAGGAACGGGATACGCCAGCCCCAGTCCAGCATTTGTGCCGGCGTCAGCAGCGCGGTCAACAGGGCGAACAGCCCCGAGGGCAGCAGGAAACCGGCCGGCGCGCCGATCTGCACCCAACTGGCGTAGAAACCACGGCGCAGGGGTGGTGAGTATTCTGCGGTCATCAGCACCGCGCCAGCCTGTTCGCCACCGACGCCGAAACCTTGCAGTACGCGGATCAGGATCAGGGCGATGGGCGCCCAGATGCCGATTTTTTCATAGGTTGGCAGCAGACCGATGCAAAAGGTGCCGAGGCCGACAATCAAAATGGTGATCACCAACGCTTTCTTGCGGCCAACTTTGTCACCGATGTGGCCGAATACGATACCGCCCAGTGGGCGGGCCAGGAAACCGACCGCATAGGTGGCGAAGGCTGCCAGTGTACTGATCAGCGGATCAGCGCTGGGGAAAAACAGTTGTCCGAAGAACAGCACCGCAGCGGTGCCATAAGCGAAAAAGTCGTAGTACTCGGCTGCCGTGCCTATCGCCGAAGCGCTGGCGACACGCCGTAATAACGGTTGATTGTCGTTGGTAACGGCTTCATGTGGGGTTGCAGACATCAGAATTCTCCCGGTTAGTATCCGTTGATGGGCAGAGCGGCCACGGTGGTCTTGGCACCCTGCGCTAACAGCGCCTGATAGGCATGGGTGACGGTATCGACGAAGCTGTGATTGGCCGGCAGATCCTGACCAAAGACCGCATCGAGCTGCAACAGGGCCAACACCCGTTCCGGGCCTTCGCGACTGTTGCCGACCAAGTTGGCGAGGCGTTCACTTAAAGGATCGCTGATCTCAATAGGCTGACCCTGTTCATCCTTGCCGCCGACGTAACGCATCCAACCGGCGACGCCTAAAGCCAGACAGCTAAAATCGCTGCCGTGCGCCAGATGCCAACGAATGGAGTCCAACATGCGCTGCGGCAGTTTTTGCGTGCCGTCCATGGCGATCTGCCAGGTACGGTGCTTTAGCGCCGTATTGCGGTAACGGGCCAGTAGCGAGTCGGCGTAGTGCGTCAGATCCAGCTCACGAACCTGCAGCGTCGGTGCTTGCTCCGCCAGCATCAGGTGGCGTGCGGCTTTAACGAAATACGCATCCTGCATGCAGTCGCTGATATGCGCATAACCGGCCAAATAGCCCAGATAAGCGAGAAACGAATGGCTGCCGTTGAGCATCCGCAGCTTCATTTCCTCGTATGGCAGTACGTCGCTGACCAGCTCAGCACCGGCCTTTTCCCATGCCGGGCGTCCCTGCGGAAAGTGATCTTCGATCACCCATTGGCGGAAGGGTTCGCAGGCGACAGCGACCGGATCGGCGATGCCACCCAGTAAATCCTCAATGTGTTGCAGCGTTTCCGCGGTGACTGCCGGAACAATGCGGTCGACCATGGTTGATGGAAAGGCGACCTGCTGTGTGACCCACGCCGCCAGATCCGCATCCTGTCGCTGTGCCAGTTGGCTGAGTACGTTGCGGGTTACCTGACCGTTGGCCGGCATGTTGTCGCAGGACATTACGGCAAACGCCGGCAGGCCCCGTGCCCGGCGTAGCCGCAGTGCGGCCAGGATCAGGCCGGGGGCCGATCGCGGATGCAGTGGGTGGGCGATGTCATGCTGAATATCCGGATGCTCTGCCAACAACTGGCCGCTGGCGGGCTGATAGCAGTAGCCTTTCTCGCTGATGGTCAATGAAACGATGGCAATCTCCGGCTGTGCCATGGCTTCAAGCACGGCTTCCAGCCCGTCGACCTGCAGGTGCAGCGCCTGCCTGATGACGCCGATCGTCTGACCATGCCAGCCGTCGCCGTCCATTTCTGCGACCGTATACAGCAAATCCTGCCGTTGTAGGTCGGCGATTTTTTGCTGGCCGTTGTGCATGCTGATCACGCAGTAACCCCAGTCGCTGGCGTGCTCGTTAGCCAACTGTTCGGTATATACCGCCTGATGTGCGCGGAAAAATGCGCCAAAACCCAGATGCACGATGCGCGGTTTAATCCTTTCGCGAGCGTAACCCGGCTGCGCAACCGCCGTCGGCAGCACGCTGTTGCTGGAAAGTGTCATGCTGAAGTTCCTGAATGTGGGGACTGAAAGCGGGGCGACGTTGGCCGCCCCGGGCAGATTAGGGTTTTGATATTTGCGGTTGTGCGGTATTGCGCGGTGCCTTGATCACCAGCAGTACCAACACGGCCCCGAGCGCGGCCACGCCACCCGCCAGCATAAAGGCGCTGTCGAACTTGCCGGTGTTTTGCACGATGTAGCCGGTTACCACCGGGCCAATGATGCCGGAAACGCTGCCCACCAGATGGATAAAGCCACTGGCGCCACCAACCCGGGATTTATGCACCACGTCCTGGATAATCGCCCAGTAAATCGCCCCGGTGATGTACAGGAAGAAGATCGATACCGACATCAGCATCACCGCCGGTACTACGCTGCTGACGGTGCCCGCCAGTGCCACACAGATGGCCGCCGCCAGCAGGCTGGTGACCAGCACAATCTTGCGCGACAGCAGCAGTTTGCCGGTGATATTGAAAATTTTGTCGGAGATATAGCCGCCGAGCGCCAGGCCGACAAAGCCGACAATCCACGGGATCATGGTGGTGAGGCTCATTTCCTTGATGTTCAGGTTATGCGCCTGCACCAGATAGGACGGGAACCAGCTCAGGAAGAAGAACAGGATGTAGTTGTAGCAGAAGAAGGCGAACGCGGTGACCAGGATGATCGGCTGCTTCAGATAGTAACCCAGCCCGTGCGCGGCATTGCTCAGCTCTTCTTCGGCGCTGTGAGTCTCTTCCTTCATCTGGTTAATCAGCGCCAGCTCTTCATCGCCGATGCGTTTGCTTTTCGCCGGGTTATCCGCCACCACGAAGAACCACACCAGCATCCAGATGATACCGATCGAACAGATGACCATAAACGCCGGTCGCCAGCCAAATGCCAATGCCAGATAGCCGACGATCGGCCCGGCGACGGCACCGCCCAAAGGGGAACCGGCACTGAGCAGGCCCATGGCAGTCGCCGCCTGTTTCTTCGGGAACCAGCCGTTGATCATTTTATTGGCGGAGGCGCAGATTGGCCCTTCGGCCATGCCGAACAGTACGCGCAGGATCAGCATGGAATAGAAACCGGTAGCTAATGCCGTCATGCCGCAGAAAATCGACCACAGGCCGACGGCAATGCCGAGCACTAACGTCGGGCCGAATTTGTCTACCGCCAGCCCGCCGATAAAGTTAAAGATGGCGTAGCCGAAGAAGAAGCTGCCGAAGATGATGCCGAACTGCTCGGCATTCAACATCAGATCCTTTTCGATCATAGGTACGGTAATCGACAGCGCGACGCGGTCGAGGTAGTTGATCATGTAAACCATAAACAGCAGGAATACGATGGTCCAACGCAGGTTTTTAAACATAAAAGCACTCCACTTGATGTTGTTTTAATCGCGATGCTTCATGGTTGGAGAGGGCCGCTTCCTGCAGCCCCTGGCCCTGGTAGAGTAATCAATCGAATTGCAACAACACCTTGCAGCAGGTGCGCTGATCTTTTTCGAACATTAACATCGCCTGTTCAACCTCGGCGGCCGGCACGCAGTGAGTAATTAACTTCTGTGGGGCGATTTTCCCGCTGGCCATCCACTCGATGACCTGCGGGAAGCGCGCGCTGTTGAGGCGTGAGGAGAAAATCGACAGCTCTTTACTGGTGATGCTTTGTTGAGTCACGGTGCAGGCCTCGCCGGAGAACCCCATGATGCCGATGCGTGCCGCTGGGGACGCCAGGTTGATCGCCTCCTGCAAAATGGCCGGATGGCAGGCGGCGTCGACGATCAGCGTCGGGCGGATGCCGCGTCGTTCCAGTTCGGCGGGCAGCGACGCTTCGGCATTGTTGAATGTCCAGTCGGCCCCGTTTTCCTGCGCCATCTCCAGTCGTTCCTTGATGCGATCGGTGACGATCACCTGCTTCACACCGTAGACGCCTTTCAGCGTTTGGATCACCGTCAGCCCCATCGGCCCCGCGCCGTAGACAAGCGCGATATCAGCGGCATTGGGCTGCAGATGGGCGGTGATATTGGCGGCAATGGTGAAGGGTTCGACCATGGCGGCGTGGCGATCGCTGATACTGTCCGGAATGCGGTAGGCGTTACGCGCCGGGGCACAGGCATAGTCACTGAAGCCACCGTCGCGGTGCACACCTATCACCTGCAGTTCGGTACAGACGTTGGGGCGGCCTATAGAGCAAGGGTAGCAATGGCCGCAACTGACCACCGGATCGACCGAAACGCGTTCGCCGAGCCGCTGCGGGTCGACATCGCTGCCGACCTGATCAATCACGCCAAAAAACTCATGACCGATCACGCGCGGGTAGCGGGCAAACGGATTATGACCATGATAAATATGCACGTCAGAACCGCAGATACCGGCAAATTTAACCTTTACCCGCACTTCATTAGCGGCCGGCTGCGGCAGAGGGCGCTGCTGGATAGCCAGCAGGCCGGGCTGTTCAATGACCACGCTTTGCATGGTGCGTTCTCCTGTTACCAGTTCCATAGGGTGCCATCCTCCAGGCGTGCGACCGGCAGGTAAGCCGGTTCGTACGGATAACGGGCGGCCAGTTTTTCGTTGAACTCAATGCCCAGCCCCGGTTTATTGCCCGGGTGCATATAGCCGTCGTTAAAGCTCCAGCTATGGGGGAATACCTCGAGCATTTGTTCGGAGTAACCCATGTATTCCTGCACGCCAAAGTTCGGCACCCACAGATCGAAATGCAGCGCCGCCGCCATGCAGATAGGCGAAAGATCGGAGGGGCCGTGCGACCCGGTGCGCACCTGATACAGCGAGGCAAAGTCGGCAATACGGCGCATGCCGGTAATGCCACCGGCGTGGGTCAGGGTGGTGCGGATATAGTCAATCAGCTGCTCTTCAATCAGCTGTTTGCAATCCCAGATGCTGTTAAACACCTCGCCGACGGCGATTGGCGTGACGGTGTGCTGGCGGATCAGGCGGAAACATTCCTGATTCTCCGCAGGCGTGGGGTCTTCCATCCAGAACAGGCGGTATTGCTCAACGCTTTTGCCGAAGCGTGCGGCCTCGATCGGGGTCAGCCGGTGGTGCATGTCGTGCAGCAAGTGCTCGTCAAAACCAAAGCGGTTGCGCACGGCTTCAAACAGTTTGGGGGTGAAATCGAGGTATTTCTCCGTTGACCACAGCTGTTCTTCCGGCCAGTTGCCCTTGGTGGCGGGTTCATAAGCCAACCCTTTGCCCTTGGCCATGCCGTAGGTGGTTTTCATGCCCGGCACGCCACACTGGGCGCGAATGGCTTTAAAGCCCAACTCTTTATGTTTGGCGTAGTCGTCGAGCACTTCGTCGATAGAATGGCCGGTGGTGTGGCAGTAAACCATCACGCCAGTACGTGATGCGCCGCCCAGTAACTGGTACAGCGGCATGTTGGCGGCCTTGCCTTTGATATCCCACAGCGCCATGTCTACGGCGGAAATGGCGGACATGGTCACCGGGCCGCGCCGCCAGTAAGCGCCTTTATAGAAGAACTGCCAGATGTCTTCGATCTGGTGGGCATCACGACCGATCAATTGCGGACAGACGTGATCTTTCAGGTAGGACGCCACCGGCAACTCGCGGCCGTTAAGGGTTGCGTCGCCGATACCGGTAATCCCCTCGTCAGTGGTGATCTTAAGCGTGACAAAGTTCCTGCCTGGGCAGGTCACAAAAACCTCTGCGTTGATAATTTTCATAGGTCTAATCCTGTTCCCACGGGTCATCATAATGGACGAAAAATACGCCATGAACTAACTACCATACAAGTATGATTTAATGAATTTGCCGGAGAGGATCACATTTTGTCGCAGAAAAGGGAGCAGCGGAGGCAAGGCAAAGGCGGACGGGTTGCCCTTATAGCAAACCGCGCCCAACCTGTGCTGGTGGGCGCTGTGGGGGACTATTTAGAGGACTGAGGTTGGCCCAGTAATCCACAGTTGGGTGGCAGGCGGCATTCGATGGCGTTGGGCAGCACTTCAATACGGAAATGAGTGCCCTTGAGCGGTTCACCGTCGAGATTAAAAGCCATCTCATGGGGCGCATCGATTTCCAGCCACGGCAGTGCAGCGCTGATCACGTTTTTGTTTTCTTCATCACTAAACAGGCTGGCCACTAACGCCGGCAGCAACTCATCAGCGATCAACAGACGCAGTTGCAGCAAGCCATCGTTGATCAGTGCGTCCGGGCATAACTGCTGCCCGCCACCGGCTTGTTTGCCGTTACCGATGCCAATCACCAGCGCGTCGCCGGACCAATGGAAATCCGGCCCACGGATCTCGCAGCGATCGGCCTTGAGCGTATCCATGCGCAGTAAGCCATGAATAAAGTAGGACACACCGCCTAACACGGCCTTCAGTTTCTCCGGGGTCTCGGTCGTGATACGAGTGCCAAAGCCGCCGGTGGCCATATTGATGAAATAGCGATGATCATTCACTTTGGCCAGGTCTATCGGGACTGCGCGGCCTTTCACGGCTAAACGCAGTGCCTGCTCCGGCAGCAGTGGGATATTGCAGGCTACGGCGAAGTCGTTGGCCGTGCCCAACGGCAGAATGCCCAATACCGGCCGACCCTTGGCCGGTAAGGTTGCCAATGCTGCGGCCACTTCGTTGATGGTGCCATCGCCGCCGCCGGCAATCAGCGTGGCCATTCCCAGATGGCAGGCTTCCTGCACATACCGTGCGGCATCTCCATGCTCCCAGGTGACGCGAACGTGCAGAGTTTGGCCCTCATCCCGCAACTTCTGGACTGCAAGGCGAACCTCTTCGTTGCCGGCGCCTTTGCCATTAATGATAAGAAGCGCTGGTGCTGGTGGATGCATTCCCGGTCTCTCCCTGCGGTAAACAGATAATGAGCAACGATAAACTACCCACCCGCGGCAGGCCATCAGAATATTCAGTTAATTCTGGGTAGATGCCGTTGGGCAGAGATAATTCCTACATAATTGACTTAATCTGAGATATACGCCGCAGATGAGTTAGCGTTTTTTGTTAATGAATTAATTAACCGTTGTAGCATGGTATTTATATCGCTGTGAGGGAAGGTGTTTTTAAAAATAGATTTAAATAATGTGTTAAAAAAATGGCTGGTTATATTAGCGATACCCGAGCGGATAGGCGGTTGAAACCAAAGAAAAAGCCAGTCCAAGGGAGATTGGACCGGCTAAGGAGGTGGTTCCTAGTATTGCTATGCAAATATTTTTCGTTCTTAGTTTTAAGCAGCCTGATATTAACCAAGCTGCGGACTAATTGATGTGATCCAATTCTAATATTTGCTAAAAATCACCACTTAAAGATAGCCAGCGGAATTTTCACACCGCAGGAGTATTGGTATCAGGCAAATTGCGGATCAGCAACGCGTAATTGAGATCGATATCATGCGGGATCGGCAAATAGACGATATGCCCGTTGCCTGGCGCCACATCGATCGCTTCACCTTTTTTATTCTGCATGCTCTCCAGGGTAAACAACACGTTACCACCGGGAGTCATCATCTCTACGCCATCACCGACCATGAACTTGTTTTTCACATCCACTTCTGCCCAACCGTCACGCCTGACGCCGGTGAATTCACCGACAAACTGCTGGCGTTCAGACAGTGAGGAACCGTAATCATAGTTTTGCTGGGCTTCATGCACATGGCGACGCAGGAAACCTTCGGTGTAACCCCGGTGCGCCAAACCTTCCAGTGTGGTGAGCAGGGTGGGATCGAATGGTTTGCCCGCGACCGCGTCATCAATGGCGCGGCGATAAACTTGCGCAGTGCGTGCGCAGTAGTAGAAGGATTTGGTACGGCCTTCGATTTTCAGCGAATGCACGCCGAGCTGAGTCAGACGTTCTACGTGCTGGATGGCGCGTAAATCCTTCGAGTTCATGATGTAGGTGCCGTGTTCATCCTCAAAGGCGCTCATGTATTCATCCGGCTTTTGCGCTTCGGACAGCATGAACACTTTGTCGGTTGGCGCGCCGATACCCAATGTCGGTTCGACGGTTTGCACCGGGATCGGCTCATGCATATGCACGATGTTGCCGGTCTCGTCCTCTTTGCCTTCTTCCGCCTTGTACTGCCAGCGGCAGGCATTGGTGCAGGTACCCTGATTAGGGTCGCGCTTGTTGATATAACCGGACAGCAGGCAGCGGCCGGAGTAGGCCATGCACAACGCGCCGTGAACAAAGATTTCCAGCTCCATCTCAGGTACCTGGGCGCGGATCTCGGCGATCTCTTCCAGTGACAGTTCGCGCGACAGGATCACTCGCGTCAGCCCCATTTGCTGCCAGAACTTCACCGTTGCCCAGTTAACCGCATTCGCCTGTACTGACAAATGAATGTCCATCTGCGGGAAGGCTTCACGCACCATCATGATCAGGCCGGGATCGGACATGATCAGCGCATCCGGGCCCATGTCGATCACCGGTTTAAGATCGCGCAGGAAGGTTTTCAGCTTGGCGTTGTGCGGGGCGATATTCACCACTACGTAGAATCTTTTGCCCAGTGCGTGGGCTTCGTTGATCCCCTGCGCCAGGTTCTCATGATTGAATTCGTTGTTGCGCACCCGCAGGCTGTAACGCGGTTGGCCGGCATAAACGGCGTCGGCACCATAGGCAAAGGCGTAACGCATGTTTTTCAGCGTGCCGGCCGGGGAGAGGAGTTCCGGTGTAAACATAATGAGTCTCGGTCTGATTTCAGGTCAGTACCGCACCACCAAATGGCGCAGTAAAAGCGGGGGATTGTAGCGGCAGCGTGACAAGAAATCAGCAGGTAACCGGATTTATTACAGGGAGATTGATCCTGGTCATAAGAAAAACGCGCGATGGCAGCCATCGCGCGTCGCCCAGATGAAGTTATGCGCTCAAATCGCGTACATCGGTGCTCGGGCCGTTCTTGATCACCGACTGAATACCGTTTTTTGCTGCTGTTTCAGAGCTGTACATTTCACTGACGCCGATCACCTGATGGTTCTTGGCTTTCAGTACAAAGTAAGGCTGATTGCTGGTGCTGTGTTTCAGTTCGTACTGCGCTTCGTGAGGGGAATTGGTTTGCACTGAGGCAATGCCATTTTCCGCCGAGGCCTTGCTGGCGTACATCTCACTGGCCAGAATAATTTCACCATTACTGGCTTTCAGGTTGAAGTGGTACTGTCCATTCTTTGCTTTTTTCAGCTCATAGTGACCGATTGCCATGGTTCCTCTCCTGTGGGTTCCGATAAGTGATGTAAGTGTAGCCAATAGCTTGAAATTGGGCGGCTAATAAACATGACTTGCGCACCATAGCGCAAAAAACAGGCGATTTTTTTGCGCTGGCGTTGAGTTTTAACCAGCGGATAGTGCTGTAGCACGAGAAGCTAATGGGGGATTGTGATGCGCAGAAAGTCTGCGCAGCTGGCCGCATTTTTGCCAGGGCAGTATTTCACCGACGGTCACGCCACGTTAAGGTTGGCTCGCTGCGTCATTGGCGTTCAAAAAACAAGCACAGCATCTTGGCATCGAAGCTCAACAGGCATATGCTTAGGCCTATGCCTGTCAGAGGAGATGAAAATGGAAAGAGTCGCGAAGCTGTTTAAAAACGGCAGAAATCAGGCGGTGAGATTACCCGTGGAATTCGAATTTGATACAGATCGTGTGTATATCCGCCGCGATCGGGAGGGAAACGTGATTTTATCAAAGTATCCGGAAAAACCTGACAGTTGGGCTCCACTGCTGCAAATGATCGAGCAAGCTCAGGTACCGCAGGACTTCCTGGTGGCTGAGGATCGTCAACAGGGGATCGCCATCCGCGATCCGTTCGGCGAGGAAGAGTAGGCATGTACATGTTTGATACCAATACGGTCAGCCAACTGTTCCGTCGGCATCCCCGCTTATTGCGCGTAATGGAAAAGATCCCGCCGTCTGCGGTCTGCATTTCCAGTATCACGGAGGCGGAATTGTTGTATGGCGTAGCCAAGCGGCAAAGTTTGGCGCTAAAAGCGACCGTGGCGGCATTCCTGGATTCCGTGACGGTGTATGCCTGGGACCGGGAAGCCGCGCATTGCTACGGAACGATGCGGGCGGATATGGCGAAAAAGGGGCGAGTAATGGGGGCTTTGGATCAGCTTATTGCCGCACACGCGCAGAGCCGTGGTGCGACAATAGTGACTAACGATAAGGCGTTCGCCATGGTGCCGGGGCTGAGGGTCGAAGACTGGACCTAGAACCGGTTACAGCCCATTCACCAGCCGACAGGCTTCGGCTTCCCAGCGGTAACCCACGCCATACACCGAGCGGATAAAGGATTTTTCGCCGTCGATCAGCTCCAGCTTGCGCCGCAGGTTTTTGATATGGCTGTCAATAGTGCGGTCGGTCACCACCCGGTAGTCATCATACAGATTATTCAGCAGTTGCTCGCGTGAGAACACGTTGCCCGGCTGGCTGGCCAGCGTTTTCAGCAGGCGGAATTCCGCCGGGGTGAGATCCAGCATATGGCCCTGATAGCTGGCCTGAAAGCGCGGTTCATCAATATGAAGCTGGGTTTCTTCCTGCGTATTATCCAGCGGGCGGTAGCAACGGCGCAGAATGGTTTTCACCCGGGCGACCACTTCACGTGGGCTGTAAGGTTTGCAGATGTAATCATCTGCGCCGATCTCCAGCCCCAGCAGGCGATCAATTTCTTCAATTTTCGCTGTCACCATCACCACAGGGATGTCGGTAAAGCGGCGTAGTTCGCGGCAGACGGTCAGCCCATCAGCGCCCGGCAGCATCAGATCCAGCAGGATCAGTGCGGGGGCACGTTCATGCACTGCCGGCACGACTTCGCTGCCATTGGTCAGCCAGCGCGTGGCGTACCCTGCGGCCTGCAGGTAGTCCACCAGCAGTTGGCCAAGTTTAGGTTCGTCTTCAACAATCATAATTTGCAACGGCTGGTTCTGGGTTTCCATCATGACGCCTTATTCATTACCGGGACGGCGAATTCTACTGTAATCCGCACGCCGCCCAAAGGCGAGTGCTGTGCGTAGATCGTCCCGTTGTGTGCTTCCACTATGTTTTGACAGATCGACAGCCCCAGTCCGGAGCCGCCGCTGGCACGATTACGCGAACCTTCGGTACGGTAGAAGCGTTCGAAAATGCGCGCCAGTTGCTCATCATTGACGCCCGGCGCGCTGTCCTGCCAGTAAATCCGCAGGCGGCCCGGCAACGGCTCTGCACCGATTTCCAGCTTACCGCCGGCGTCGGTATAACGCAGACTGTTTTCCAACAGGTTGTTAAACAGCTGATTAAGCCTGTCCGGATCGCCAAACAGCGATGCCTGTTCAGGCAACAGAGTCACGATTTCCAGCCCTTTGGCGCGGAACCGGTCGCGGAAGCTGGCGACTGCAATTTGCAGCAAGTGCACACAGTCGACTGGTGATTTACGGTAAGCGAGCGCGCCGAGATCGGATAACGACAGTTGGTGCAGGTCATCTACCAGCTTGGTCAGGGTGGTGACTTCCGCCAGCAATGAGCTGAGTGAGGCCGGGGTAGGTTGGCGCACGCCGTCTTGCAAGGCTTCAAGTTCGCCGCGCAACACCGCCAGCGGGGTACGTAATTCGTGCGAGACGTCGGCCATCACGGCGCGCCGCATCTGTTCATTTTTTTCCAGTGAGGTGGCGAGTTGGTTAAAGTCCTGCGCCAGTCGCCCCAGTTCATCCTGGCTGCTGACGGCCACGCGGGTGCCGAAATCCCCGGCCGCCAGCCGATGAGTACCTGCTACCAGGCGTTTGACCGGCGCCAGTAATCCGCGCGACATCAGCCAGGTCACCGCCGCTGCCAACAGCGTGGAGAGGGCGACAATCATCCAACTGGTGCGCCTTTGCTGTTGGTCGAAGTTGATGTCGGTATTGCGCGTCAACCTCTCAACCGGGGTGGTGATCACCCAGCCGACAATTTCATTGTTGTAGCGGATCGGATGGCGCGGGCCTTCCTTCGGCAGCGGGCCGGAATGCCCGACCAGCCGGTTAAACTGGCTGTCTACCACCCAGAACTGGGTACGCCAGCCCTTGGGCGGCAGATTGTGGCTGCTGTCGCTGTTCTGTTCGAACGAACGCATGATCTGGTAAACCACCTGATCGTTATTGCGCAGAAAGACCCAGTTGCCGTGGCGGCTGTACTGTTCTTCCAGCGCTTCACCCAGCATATTGATACGCTGCTCGTTGCTGTTCTTGATGTAGTCGATAAAACCGCGCTCGAAGCTGACACGCACACCCCAATGCATGGTGATGAGCACCAGCATGCAGGTGGCGAAGATCGCCATGAACAGTTTACCGGTAATGCCTATTTTCATTGCAACCTCGTGGAGCCGGTGCCCGGCTCTTTGGTCAGCGTACGGTTAGTCGTGGTATCGGCCGGGACACGGGCGAAGGCCAGCGCAGGCAGGGCGATGATTAACGCCATGCAGCAGTAGCTGTAAATAAAGGCGCTGTGAATCGCCGGGCTGCCGGTGATCACCTGCTGATGGGCAAAGCTGCCGATCAGAATACCGGCGATGCTGACGCCAAGACTCATCGACAGTTGCATCACCATCGACAGCAGGCTGTTGCCGCTGCTGGCCAGCCGGTCAGGCAAATCTTTCAGCGTCAGGGTATTCATGGCCGAGAAGCGCAGCGAGTTGACCATGCCCTGGAAGAACAGCACCACCGGCAACAGCCAGATCCAGCCGAGCATGGCGACCAGCGGGAAACTCAGGCTGATCAACGCCAGCATCAGCGTTGCGGCCACCAGCACGTTGCGGTAACCGAAACGGTTAACCACTCGCACCACGATGCGCTTCATCCCCATACTGCCAATAATCATCGGGATCATCATCAACCCGGCGTGGAACGGAGAAAACCCCATGCCGACCTGCATAAACAGCGGCGTCATAAACGGCAACATGCCGCTGCCGATACGGCCCAGCAGGCTGGCCGTCAGCCCAACTTTATAGGTCTGGGTTTTGAACAACCGCAGCGAGAACAGCGCCCGGCTGTTGCCGTGAGCATGCCACCAGTAACCGGCCAGCGCCGCTACGCCGGCTACCACCAGGCCGCCGATGGCGGTGGCCGACAACCCCATTCCCTTGTGGCCGTCAAGCGCCAGCGTCAACGTCGCCATACCGATCGCCAGCATGATAAAACCGCTGATGTCGAAGCGCCGGGTCTGCATGCGGTAGTTGGGCATCAGCAGCAGCGTGGCGATGGCCCCGGCAATCCCCACCGGAATATTGATCAGGAAAATCCAGTGCCAACTGGCGTACTGCACCAAAAAGCCGCCCAGTGCCGGCCCCATTAGCGGGCCGATTTGGCCGGGCAGGGTAACAAAGGTCATCGCCGCCATATACTGTTCGCGCGGGACGATTTTCATCACCGTCAGCCGACCGACCGGCACCATCATCGCGCCGCCGATGCCCTGCACCACGCGTGAGGCAATCAGCTCATTCAGGGTTTCGGAGCGGGCACAGAGGATCGATCCCAGAGTGAACAGCACGATGGCGCTGAAGAATACCCGCTGCACGCCAACCCGATCCGCCAGCCAGCCGCTGGCCGGCAGCATCACCGCCACCGTCAGTACGTAGGAGACGATCACCGATTGCATGCGCAGCGGATTCTCCCCCAGGCTGACAGCCATCGATGGCAGGGCGGTGTTGACGATGGTGGTGTCCAGCGTCTGCATAAAGAAGCCGAACGCCACAATCCAGAGTTGCCACTGTACTGAAGCAGTGTGTTTTATAAGCATCAATCAGCCATTATTGGGGCAAAGGATCCAGTTTCTTGCCGCGACGGAACTTCATCTGCAGCCGGTCAAAATACAGGTAAATCACCGGGGTGGTGTACAGCGTCAACAGTTGGCTGACGATCAGGCCGCCTGCGATGGTGATACCGAGCGGCTGGCGCAGTTCGGCGCCGTCACCGTGGGTCAGTACCAACGGCAATGCACCGAACAGCGCCGCCAGCGTGGTCATCATGATAGGTCTGAAGCGCAGCAGGCATGCCTGGAAAATGGCGTCTCGCGCACTAATGCCGCCGTTGCGCTGCGCATCCAGGGCAAAGTCGACCATCATGATGGCGTTTTTCTTCACAATACCGATCAACAACATAATGCCAATCAGCGCAATCAGGCTGAACGGCGCGCCAAACAGCTCCAGCGCCAGCAGCGCCCCCACGCCGGCAGAGGGCAGGGTGGACAGAATGGTCAGCGGGTGAATATAGCTTTCGTAGAGAATGCCAAGCACGATATACACCGTGGCGATGGCGGCGGCGATCAGCAGCAACTGGGATTTCAGCGTTTCCTGGAACACCTGTGCGGTACCGGCGAAGGCACCGCGTACGGTGGCGGGGACGCCGAGTGCCGTTATGGTACGTTCCACGGCGGCGGTGGCATCGGACAGGCTGCCGCCATCCGGCAGGTTAAACGAGATGGTCGAGGCGGCCGACAGCCCCTGATGGTTAACCGACAGCGGTGCATTGGCCGGTTGCCAACGGGCGAAGTAGGACAGGGGAATAGCCTTGCCGTCCTTGTTGATCACGAACATCTTGTCCAGCGAACTGACGTCCTGGGTATAGGGCGGCGCCACTTCCATCACCACTTTGTACTGATTGAGCGGCTGATAGATGGTCGAAATCTGGCGCTGACCGAAGGCGTTGTTCAGCAGGTTGTTGGCGTCAGAGACCGAAATACCCAGCCGGGCCATGGTCTCGCGATCGTAAACCAGATCCATCTCCGACCCTTTGTCCTGCTGATCGGAGTTGACGTCTGCCAGCTCTGGCAAGGCGGCCAGTGCGGTACGGATCTTCGGTTCCCATTCACGTAACGCGGCGAGGTCATCTGCCAGCAGCGTGTACTGGTAGCTGGCGTTAGCCTGCCGACCGCCGACGCGGATATCCTGTACCGCCATCAGGAACAGGCTGGCTCCCGGCTCTTTGGCTAATTTGGCGCGCAGCCGGGCGATCACTTTTTGTGCATCATCGCTGCGTACCGACAGGGGTTTCAACGAAATAAACATCGAGCCGCTGTTGGTGCGTGACCCCCCGGTAAAGCCGGTGACGTTTTCCACATCCGGATCTTCACGCACAATCTTCATAAAATCTTCCAGCTTCACGCGCATCGCCTGGAAGGAAATGCTCTGGTCAGCCTGGATAAAGCCCATCAGCCGACCGGTATCCTGCTCCGGGAAAAAGGTTTTTGGAATGCTGACATACAGCCACACGTTGAGCGCGATGGTGGCCAAAAACACCGCCAGCACCCAGCGCGAATGGCCAAGCACCCAGCTCAGCGAGCGACCGTAGCCCTGTTGCAACGCCAACAGCATTTTACCGAAGCCGCGTACTCGCCTCTGCGAGCGCGGCGGCTGGTGGCGCAGCAGGTAGGCACACATCATCGGGGTTAGCGTCAGTGAGATAATCAACGACAAACCGATCGACACCGACAGGGTCACGGCAAACTCGCGGAACAGACGGCCCGGCAGGCCTTCCATCAGCAGCAGCGGAATAAACACCGCCACCAGCGACACGCTCATCGACAGCACGGTAAAGCCGACTTCACGCACCCCGACCAGCGCCGCGTTGACCGGCTTCATGCCGGCCTCAATGTGGCGGGAAATGTTCTCCAGCACCACGATGGCGTCGTCGACCACGAAGCCGGTAGCGATGGTCAATGCCATCAGCGACAGGTTATTCAGGCTGAAGCCGCACAGATACATGGCGGTGAAGGAACCGATCAGCGATACCGGTACGGCGACCGCCGGGATCAGCGTAGCGCGGCCGGAACGCAGGAAGATAAACACCACCAGGATCACCAGCCCAATGGCAATCACCAGCGACTGTTCTACCTCGGCCAGCGAGGCGCGAATGGTCGGCGAGCGGTCCTGGGCGATATTCAGTTGGATTGACGCCGGAATGTTGTCTTGCAGCGCGGGCAATTCGGCGCGAATACGATCGACGGTTTCAATGATGTTGGCATCTGGTGCCCGGCTGATGGCCAGAATAATCGCCGGTTTGGCATCGGTCATCCCGGCGTTGCGCACGTCCTGTACCGAGTCGTTGACCGCAGCCACATCACTCAGGCGCACCGCCGAGCCGTTGTTATAGTGAATAATCAGTGGGCGATAAGCCTCGGCAGTTTTCAACTCGTCGTTGGCCTGGAGCTGCCAGCGCTGCTGAGGATCTTCCACCGCGCCCTGCGGCCTGCGCACGTTGGCATTGCTGATGGTCTGACGCACCGCATCGAGCGATATGCCCTGATTGAACAGGGCGCTCGGGTTGAGTTCGACCCGCACCGCAGGCAGCGAACTTCCGCCGACCGAAACGTCACCCACTCCTTCAGTCTGGGCGATTTTCTGCGCCAACTGGGTAGAGGCAAAGTCGTAAAGCTGGCCCTGGCTGTAAGTATCCGAGGTCAGCGTCAGGATCATGATCGGCGCGTCGGAGGGGTTGACCTTACGGTAGCTGGGGCGGCTTGGCATGCCGGTAGGCAGCAGGCTTTGCGCCGCATTGATTGCCGCCTGTACGTCACGTGCGGCCCCGTTGATATCACGGTCGAGATCAAACTGCAGGATCACTCGCGTGCTGCCCAGTGAACTCATCGAGGTCATTTCATTGACCCCGGCAATTCGGCCCAGTGCGCGTTCCAGCGGCGTCGCCACCGATGAGGCCATGGTCTCTGGATCGGCACCCGGCAGCGAAGCGCTGATCGAAATCACCGGATAGTCGACCTGCGGCAGCGGGGAAACCGGCAGCAGGCTGAAGCTAATCACGCCGCTGATGGCGATGGCCAATGTCAGCAGCGTGGTGGCGACTGGCCGGTAGATGAACAGGGCAAAGAATTTCACGGCAGCTCCTGCGCATCCGGCTGGTGGCGAGTGTTACGCGCCAGCTTGTCAAACAGCAGGTAGATCACCGGGGTGGTGAACAGCGTCAGGATTTGGCTCATCACCAGTCCGCCGACCATACAAACCCCGAGCGGGTGACGCAGTTCCGCACCGACGCCGGTACTGAGCATCAGCGGCAGTGCGCCGAGCAACGCGGCCAGCGTGGTCATCAGGATCGGCCGGAAACGCAGCAGGCAGGCCTGATAAATCGCGTCATACGGCGTCATCCCCTGCTCACGCTCGGCGGCCAGGGCGAAGTCGATCATCATGATGGCGTTTTTCTTCACGATGCCGATCAGCAGGATGATGCCGATAATGGCGATCACGTCCAGTTCACTGCCGGCCAGCATCAGCGCCAGCAAGGCACCGACCCCGGCGGTGGGCAGAGTAGACAGAATGGTCACCGGGTGGATAAAACTCTCATACAGCACGCCCAGCACGATATACATCGCCACCACCGCCGCCAGGATCAGCCACAGGGTGCCGCCCAGCGCTGCCTGGAACGCCAGTGTCGCACCCTGGAACTGGGTGGTGATGTCTTTTGGCATATTGAGGTTTTTTTCCGCCAGGGTGATGGCATCGACCGCTTCACCGAGCGAATAATTGCCCGCCACGTTAAAGGAGATGGTGGCCGCCGGGAACTGATCCAGGTGGTTAACCGACAGCGGCCCGAAGCGCTGCTCAATTTTGGCAATGGTGCTCAGCGGTACTATGGTGCCGTTGCTGCTGGTCAGGCGGATATCATTCAGCGCCGCCAGCCCTGGCGTGCTGCTGACGTCATGTTCCAGCACTACGCGGTACTGGTTGGCCTGGGTGTAAATGGTGGAAATTAACCGCTGGCCAAAGGCGTTATACAACGCATTATCCACGTCGCTCATGCTGATGCCGAGGCGGGAAGCCGAATCGCGATCGACATTGACATAGGCGACCAGTCCCTGATCCTGCCAGTTACTGGTCACGTCCGCCAACTGCGGGGTTTGTTTCAGCTCCGCCATCAGTTGCGGTACCCACAGGCTCAGATCGTCCAGCGACATTGCCTGCAAAGTAAACTGGTATTGGGTACGGCTGACCTGGGTATCGATGGTCAGATCCTGCACCGGCTGCAGATACAGCTTCACGCCGGGGAACTGCGCGCTTTGCTGCTGCAGGCGGGTGATGATGGCCGGAATGCGGTCTGCGCGTTCGCTTAAGGGCTTGAGGTTGATCTGCAACCGGCCACTGTTGAGCGTGGCGTTGGTGCCGTCAACGCCGACAAACGACGTCAGGCTTTCCACTGCCGGGTCCTTGAGAATTTCTGCCGCCACCTGCTGTTGGCGTTCGGCCATATTGCTGAACGACACGGATTGCGGCGCTTCCAGCGTGCCCTGAATAATGCCGTTGTCCTGTACCGGGAAGAAGCCTTTTGGGATGATCAGGTACAGCAACACGGTGAGCACCAGCGTGCTGAACGCCACACCCAGGGTCAGCCAGGGATGATTCAGCACCGTTTTCAGCCATTTGCCGTAGCGGGCGATGACCCGATCAAAGAAACGCTCGGAGGCCGCGGAAAAACGGTTCTGTTTACGCAGCGATTCGTGGCTCAGCATGCGTGCGCACATCATCGGCGTTAGCGTCAGCGAAACCACGGCTGAAATCAAAATCGCCACCGCCAGCGTCACGGCAAACTCACGGAACAGTCGGCCGACGATATCGCCCATAAACAGCAGTGGGATCAGTACCGCCACCAACGAGAAGGTCAGTGAGATAATGGTGAAGCCGATTTCACCGGCGCCTTTCAACGCCGCGTCGAGCGGTTTCTCCCCCTTTTCGATGTAGCGCGAGATGTTCTCGATCACCACGATGGCGTCATCGACCACAAACCCGGTGGCAATGGTCAGCGCCATCAGCGTCAGGTTGTTGATCGAAAAATTCAGAAAGTACATGGCGGCGAAGGTACCGATCAGCGACAGCGGTACCGCGACGCTCGGAATAATGGTGGCAGGCACGTTGCGCAGGAACACGTAAATCACCATCACCACCAGCGCTACCGCCAGCAGCAGTTCGAACTGTACGTCGCTGACCGAGGCACGAATGGTGGTGGTGCGATCGGTCAGTACCTTGACGTCGACCGACTTCGGCAGGCTTTTAATCAGCGTTGGCAGCATTTCGCGGATGCTGTCGGCGGTGGTGATCACGTTCACCCCCGGCTGACGCTGAATATTCAACACAATGGCCGGTTGCTTGTTGGCCCACGCCGCCAGCCGGGTATTTTCTGCGCCCTGTTCGATGGTGGCGATATCCTGCAGGCGGATCGCCGCGCCGTTTTGGTAGGCGACAATCAGTTGGCGGTAATCGTCGGCGGACTTCATCTGATCGTTGGCGGACAGCGTGACCGAACGGGTTGGGCCATCCAGGCTGCCTTTGGCGGAGTTGACGTTGGCATTGCTGATGGCGGTGCGGATGGTTTCGCTGTCCAGGCCGTAGGCGGCGACGGCTGCCGCATTAAGCTTCACGCGTACCGCCGGTCGCTGACCGCCGGAAATCGTGACCAGCCCAACGCCGGTGACCTGCGATATTTTCTGCGCCACGCGGGTTTCCACCATGTCTTCCACCTGGGTCATCGGTATGGCGGATGAGGTTACGGCCAGCGTCAGGATCGGTGGATCGGCGGGGTTAACCTTGCTGTAAATCGGCGGGTAGGGCAGATCGCTCGGCAACAGGTTGGTGGCGGAGTTGATCGCCGCCTGCACTTCCTGTTCTGCGACGTCGAGCGGCAACTCAAGCTGGAATTGCAGCGTCACTACCGAGGCACCGCCGGAGCTTTGCGACGCCATCTGTTTCAGGCCGGACATCTGACCAAACTGGCGTTCCAGTGGGGCGGTGATGGCAGAAGTGACCACGTCCGGGCTGGCGCCAGGGTACAGCGTAACCACCTGAATGGTCGGATAGTCGACTTCCGGCAGGGCGGAAACCGGCAGGGCGCGATAGCCGATAATCCCTGCCAGCAGGATCGCTACCATCAATAATGTGGTGGCGACCGGGCGCAGAATAAACAGGCGGGATGGGCCGCCGCCGGGGTTAGGTGGCATCACCTGCATCAGGATTTCCCCTGAGCGCGCGGTGGATGGCTGGGTTTGGTGGTGGTCGCAGCCGCCTGCGGCGTGACTACTTCTACCTGCATGCCTTCAGTCAGGCGATCGATACCGTCGGTAACCACCCGATCGCCCACGTTCAGACCGGCGTTGATCACCACCTGTTGGCTGTCCTGCATGCCGGTAGTGACCAGGTGTTTGTTGACTTTGTTCTCTTCACTCAGGGTCCAGACGAAGTTGCCTTCGTTGCCCATTTGCAGCGCCGCGGTTGGGATAACGGTCGCATCATGCAAGGTTGCCACTTTCAGCCGGGCGTTAACAAACTGATTGGGGAACAGTGCGTCGTCCTCGTTGGTAAAACGCGCCTTCAGTTTGATGGTGCCGGTAGTGGTGTCGATCTGGTTATCCAGACTCAGCAGCGAACCGCTCGCCAATTGGCTTTGGTTGGTGCGATCCCAGGCTTCGACGCTGACCGGGCCGGCTTTTTGCGCCTTGATCAAATCGCTGATATTGGCTTCCGGCAGGGTGAACACCACGTCGATAGGGTGAGTCTGGGTGATCACCACAATGCCGGTAGTGCTGCCGCTGGTGATGTAATTACCGACATCCACCAGCTTCAGGCCGACGCGGCCGTCGATCGGTGCGGTGATACGGCTGTAGGTGATTTGCAGTTTGGCGCTGTCGACCGTGCCCTGATCGGCCTTGATCGCCCCTTCTGTCTGTTGCACCAAGGAAAGTTGGGTATCCAGATCCTGGCGCGAGACCAGATTGGTTTTCGCCAGTTGCTGATAACGCGCCAAATCACGCCGGGCGTTGGCGAGCGTGGCCTGATCTTTGGCCAGTTGCCCCAGCGCCTGGGTCAGTTGTACTTCAAACGGGCGTGGGTCGATTTCAACCAGCAGATCGCCGGCCTTGACCTGTTGGCCTTCGGTAAAGTGGACTGCCATCAGTTGGCCGTCAACCCGGCTGGTGACGGTCACGGTGTTGGCGGCGGTGGCGGTGCCCAGCCCGGAAAGATAGCGCGGTACCGTCTGCTGCGTAACGGTCGCGGCCTGCACCGGTGACATAGGTGCTCCGCGTCGGCCACCGGCAGCCTTGCCGCTACCTGCATGGCGTGCACCCGACGCGGCATCCGCAGCCGGTTGCGAAGCGCTGAAGTGACGCCAAATCAGCACGGCGGCAATAGCCACAATGACCACCACCAGCAGGCGCAGTATCAGTGAACGACGTGGGTTTTTTGCATTCATGGCGGCGAAAATATCTCCAAAAGGGCAGGCGTGCGGGCACTCATTGCCTCAAAAGTTACACTCCTTACAGGATACTAGTTTAGCCAGCAAAGACGGCATAAAGATGAAGGAAATATGGAGGAATCGTCAGCATCGTCCGAATAAGTTGTAGATTTGATCATGCCAGGTTTATAAGAGAGTTAAACGGGCTTATAGCCAATGCGTTTTAGCCTGCCTTCCGATTTTGCGCTAATAATTAACCTGCAAATCATTAACCCCATGGAGCATGCAATGAGCAACAGAGAACTGGGCCGTTCGGGCATCAAAGTGCCGGCATTAACCTTCGGCGGTAACGTGTTCGGCTGGACGGCGGATCGCGAAACTTCCTTCAGCCTGCTGGATGCACTGGTGGAAAATCAGCTTAATTTTATTGATACCGCCGACGTGTATTCGAGCTGGGCACCGGGCAACCAGGGCGGCGAGTCCGAAAGCACGATTGGCCAGTGGCTGAAAAAAAGCGGCAAGCGTGATCAGGTGATCATTGCCACCAAGGTCGGCAAGCCGATGGGGGAAGGGAAACAGGGGTTGTCGCCGCGCTATATCCAGCAGGCGGTCGAGGATTCACTGCGCCGTCTGCAGACCGACTATATCGACCTTTATCAGTCGCATGATGATGATCGGGATACGCCGCTGGCGGAAACCCTGGCGGCGTTCGATGCGTTAATCAAGGCCGGTAAGGTACGGGTGATCGGTGCCTCCAACTATCAGGCCGATCGTCTGGAAGAAGCGCTGAAAGTCAGTGAGCAGGAAGGGCTGGCGCGTTACGAAACCCTGCAACCGGAATATAACCTGTATGCGCGCGAAGGTTATGAGCAAGGCTTGGAAGCGGTTGCGCAGCGCCATGGTCTGGGGGTGATTAACTTCTTCTCGTTGGCCAGCGGTTTCCTGACCGGTAAATATCGCAGCGAGCAGGATATTGGCAAGAGCCAGCGTGGTGACAGAGTGATTGAGCAGTATCTTAATCCGCGTGGTTTTAAAATCCTGGCGGCGTTGGATAGCGTTGCGGCGAAACATCACACTTCACCGGCGCAGGTTTCGCTGGCCTGGTTGATGGCAAGACCGGGCATCACCGCACCGATCGTCAGCGCCACTTCGCTGAAACAGTTGGATGAGCTGATTAGTGCCACCCGACTGCGGTTGGAGGCTGAAGATATCAGCGCACTGAACCAGGCCAGCGCCTGGTAATATTTCTAACAATCAGCGGCGGGATTAGCCGTGGCGTTTTTCCCGCCAGGTTTGTTGTGCCAGCCGATACAGGACGTGTTTTTGCAACGGATGGCCTTGCGGCAGTCGGGGATGCAGGAAACTTTCGCCATGAGACATCATGCCAATGCGTTCCATTACGCGGCGTGATGGCTCGTTGCTTTCGGCGGTAAAAGACACCACTTCAGCCAAATCCAGCTGTTCGAAAGCGTAGCGCAGTGCCGCCTGGGCAGCCTCAGAGGCATAACCTTTGCCCCAGTACGCTGCCGCTAACCGCCAGCCGATTTCTACGCAGGGTGAGCAGGGCAGATCGTCCGCCGGGATCGCCAACCCGACAAAGCCGATAAAAGGCGCGCCATCTTTTTCTTCCACCGCCCACAAACCCCAACCGTTTTGCTGCATAAACTGGCGGATTTTGTCAGCCTGCGCGTAGCTTTGCTCGGCTGTCAGCGGGGCAGGGAAATAACGCATCACCTGTGGATCGGCATTGAGTGCGGCGAATGCCGGCAGGTCTTGGTCGCGCCAGGCACGTAACAGCAACCGGTCGCTTTCGAGGGGAAGTATTTCACTCATCGACTTTCCTCCAGTGAACAAAGGCGCGGCAAGCCGCGCCTTCTGGTCATTAACGGAACAGCGTTTGCGCCCAGCGTGCCAGCCCGGCGGTGACCGAGCCGAAGTCGTTGCCACCGACGATAGGAATGCCCGGCAACTGCTGTTGCAGCGCGGCGCGCAGCAGCGGTGAACGTGCGCTGCCGCCGGTGAGATAAATCACCTGTGGTGCGGTCTGGCTGCTGGCCAGCGCGGCGCTGACCTGTTCCTGAATGCGCAACAGCGGCTGCGAAATAGCCTCGGCAAGCTGATCCTGGCTGATGGTTTCCGCCAAATCAGCCTGGACGAAAGCCAGCGGTGCGCTGATGTTTTGCTGCGCAGACAGGGCGATTTTACTCTCCTCTGCCGCGCGCACCAAACGGTAGCTCAGACGTTGCTGGTGGACTTTCAGCAGGCGTTTGACCTTTTCCGGCTCGGCGGCATCGCGGATCAAATCTTGCAGCATGCGGCCATTGGCGACGCTGTAAAAGTCGTTCTGCGCCGGCACGTCGTTGGTGGCGACGGCGTTCCAGTAGGGCAGCGCGGGCAGGGCGATACCCTTTCCGGTTTCGCCGCCCATGCCGAACAGCGGCATCAGCTGTTTGAATGCCAGCATGATATCCAGATCGTTACCGCCTACGCGGCAACCGCTGTGGCCCAGCAGGCTTTGCTGGCGATCGGCGCGGTCACGCCATTGCGGCCCCATCAGCAACACTGAACAGTCGGTAGTCCCGCCGCCGATGTCTACCACCAGCACGGTTTTCTCTTCGGTCAGCGTCGCTTCGAAGTCCAGCCCTGCCGCGACCGGCTCAAACTGGAATTCAATGTCCCTGAACCCGGCACGTTCGGCTGCGCGCTGCAAAATGCCCTGCGCCTGCTGGTTGGCCTCTTCACCACCCATGCCCTGGAAGTTGATCGGGCGACCGATGACCGCCTGGCTGATGCTGTCCTGCAGAACGTTTTCCGCCTGGCGCTTGATGTGGAACATCATGGCGCACACCAGATCTTCAAACAGCGCGATCTGCTGCGGCTTCAGGCCGTTGGCACCCAGGAAGGATTTCGGTGAGCGAACAAAATACACCTCTTCCGGATCTTCAACGTAGTGCGCCAATGCCTGCAGGCCAAACAGCACGCTGTTATTCGCGACCGGAATGTCTTCCTCGCGATTGTAGTTGATCGCCCGGCGCAGCAGTTGCTGGTTCTCTTCGCTGCCGGTCGGCACCTGCCAGTGACGGTGCAAGCACTCGCTCACGGCTTCCCGCGTCGGCGCACACAGCATCGACGGTAAATAGGGTTCGTTGTTTTCCAACGTCAGCAGCTCGGGGCCGTTATCACGCATCACTGCGACGGAACAGTTGGCCGTTCCGTAATCGAATCCAATAAACATGTCTTTTCTCACTCCCCATGCCGATGAAGGGGGGCGACTTTACCCGAGACTTGCCCCCCGGGCAATGTGTGAGCGCGTAACTGACGAAAATTTTAGCGGCGAACGGGAGTGCATGCTTAACTTAATGTCCGAATCCCGCACGTCAGCGCATCAGCCGAGTCGCATAATGAACAAAAAACTGACCCCGAGCGTGGCCATGAAAAACCAACAGCAGGCGTTGTATCAGGCACTGAGTGCGCGCGATCGCAAGTTCGATGGCCGCTTCTTCGTCGGCGTTTCTTCGACCGGCATTTATTGCCGCCCGGTGTGCAGTGCCCGCACGCCGAAGATCGAGAACTGTACTTTTTACCCGAGCGCGGCGGCGGCGGAGCTGGCGGGTTTTCGCCCCTGTCTGAAGTGCCGGCCGGAGTTGGCACCGGGGCTGGCGTTGATCGACCTCGGCAATCGCTACGCCCAGGTGGCGGTACAGTTGATTGAACAAGGCTATCTGTCGGAGCACAGCTGCGAGCAACTGGCCGCGCGGCTGGGGATTTCCGATCGCCACCTGCGGCGCATTTTTGCCGATCAGTTTGGCGCCTCGCCGATTGATTATGCCCAGTCGCACCGGCTGTTACAGGCCAAACGGCTGTTGGCGGATACCGATATGCCGCTGAGTGAAGTGGCGTTTGCCGCCGGTTTTGGCAGCCTGCGACGCTTTAACGAGTTGTTCAAGGCGCGCTACCGGCTGATCCCCTCGGCGCTGCGTAGCAGCAGCGGCCGTAATGAGCGTACCGTCGCCAGCGGGTTGGTGTTTCATTTGGGCTACCGGCCACCCTATGACTGGCCGCGCATGCTGAGCTTTTTGCAAACCCGTGCGGTGAGCGGGGTGGAACGGGTTGAGGGGCAACAATATTTGCGGGCGATCGCCATTACTCAGGGCGGCATTGACTATCACGGCTGGGTCAGCGTGCAGCCGGAGGAGGCCCGCAATCGGGTGCGGGTAGAGATCGCTCCGGCGCTCAGCCGGGTAACCACGGAGGTGTTACGCCGTATCCGCCAACTGTTCGATCTGGATGCCGCACCGGATCTGATCACCCAGGCCCTGGGAGCCCTGGCCGCCGATGCGCCGGGCCTGCGGCTGCCCGGCTGCGTCAACAGTTTTGAACAGGCGACCCGGGCAGTGCTCGGGCAGTTGGTCAGCGTCAAGATGGCGGCGACCTTTGCCGGGCGCATGGCGGAACGCTGGGGAACGCCGTTGGAACAGCCCTACGCCGGCATTACCCATGTGTTCCCCAATGCTGAGCAGGTGGCACAATTGCAACCTGAGGAACTGCGTCCGCTGGGGGTGCAATTAAAACGCGCAGCGGCGCTGATCGCCATTGCACGGGCGGTCACCGAAGGGCGGTTGCAGTTGGATAACGTGCTGGATATTGAGCAGGGGATCAAGGCATTGACCGCGTTGCCGGGAATTGGCAGTTGGACGGCCAGTTATATCGCTATGCGTGCCTGGTCATGGCCGGACGTCTTTTTGGCGGGAGATTATCTGATCAAACAGCGCTTTCCGGAGATGACGCCACGCCAGATTGAAAACTATGCCGAACGCTGGCGGCCATGGCGCTCTTACGCCACGCTGCATCTGTGGCATAACGATGGCTGGGTACCCTCAACGGACACTGACGGCTAGCCGCGCTACTCTTCGGCGGCAATGCGCGCCAGCAGGCTGTCGATCCCTTCACGCATCAGGAACGTCAGGACTTTCTCGCGTTCGCTTTCGCTAAGGTGATAGTAATACTCAACCCATACCGCCAGCGGATCCTTACGTTCAACCTGATATTCTGCGGGATCTTCTTGCAGTATCAACAGGCTGCGTGCGCCGATCGGCAGGCTGTCAATGTGGTATTCCACCGCTTTGCCCTGTACGCCTTTTCGGCGGCGGCTGATCCAACCTTCGCGGCGGGCCATCAAATTGATGCCCTGTGGCGAGGAGGGCAGTCCTGCAATGCCGGTTAGCTCTCTGGCGGCAAACCACTCGTTTTTCATAGCCATTATCCCTGAGCAATCACGTTTAAAGATGGGGTGGAAATTAACGCGCGTGCTGATTTCCGTATCGAGGTATTGTTTAAACGATTAACTTTGACCCGTTAGTTATACCATTAACCTCAGGTTGGCTAAGCAAAAAAAACGTGATCGGGGGGCTGTGACCCAATGACGCCACAGCCCGAAAAACGGGAGAGTGGGGCAGAATGAAGGGGAATGGGGGGAGCGAACGCCACGGTCACCGCCGCGGCGTCGTGCGGTCAGCGCTTGTTTCAGGTCCCTGTGGCTAACTTTTGTGGTGTGGTGCGCCTGGAGTCAGTATCTTTTTTTGTCGTGCTTCGTACAGATAGACCTTCCCGCGACCCTGATGCTTGGCGGTGTAGCAGGCGAGATCGGCCTTAGCCAGCAGTTCACTGCTCTTGCCGCTATCTGCAGTGATGCAGGCGATACCCGCGCTGGCACCGACGTGATAAACCTTGTCTTCCCAATAGAACGGATGCTGGCCGATGTAGTTCACCAGTTGTTGCATCAGGGATTTGGCCTGCTCGGATGAGCAGTCAAACAGGATCAGGCCGAACTCATCACCTCCCAGCCGGGCCAGACAGTCGCTGTGGCGCAGATGGTGCTGCATCAGTTGCGCGATATCTCTCAGCAACGCGTCGCCTGCCGCATGGCCGGCACTGTCATTGACCGCTTTAAAACGATCGAGATCGAGGAACACCAACGCATGCTGACGTTGGTGTTCAACGGCACCGGCGATGGCGTTTTTCAGTCGTTTTTCAAAACTGGTGCGATTGGGCAGGGTGGTCAGGGCATCGTGAGACGCGCTGTAACTCAGCTTGCGCATCAATTCGCGTGAGACGGTAACATCTTGCAGCACCATCACTGCCCCCATCACTTCATCATTGAGGGTTTTCAGCGGTGATACCGATTGCTGAATGTCGAAATGGCGGCCATCGCGGCTGTGCAACACCAGGGCATAATCTGCCGAAAGCTGGCGGTTCTCCTGCAGGCAGCACTGAACCGGGCTTTCGACTTCTGCGCCGTCTTTGCCGTTGGTCAAACGTACTACCCCGGCGATCGGCATGCCAACCGCCAGGCTCAGTGGCCAGCCACACATCTGCTCGGCCACCGGGTTCATAAAGGTAATCTGCATCGCATCGTTGGTGGAGATCACACCTTCGCCGATGGCATCGAGGGTGATGTGCAGACGCTCTTTTTCCTGGTGAAGCGCTTCGGTCAGGTTGCGCACTTCCGTCATGTCGATGTTGGTGCCGATCATGCGCAGTGCCTTGCCCTGTGCATCCAAAATGACGTTGCCCTGACCGCGGATATGGCGCACTTTTCCTTCGCGGGTGAGCAGTCGGAATTCCAGGATAAACGGCCGCGGCTGGTCCAGCAAAGAGGACATCTCAAGGTCGGTACGTTCACGATCTTCCGGCAGCAGCAGCGTCCGCCACAGCGACATCGTTGGCTTCTGGTCCGGGCTGAGATCATAAAGCTCAAACATGCGCTTGTCCCAGGTGAGTTCTTCGCCGTCCATCACCCACTCCCAAACGCCGATCCCCCCGACCTGATTGGCCAGGGTAATGCGCTCCATCAGTCGGTGATTTTCTGCTGAGGTGCGTTTCAACTCGCTGATGTCTTCCACCTGAGAAATAAAATACAGCGGCAGGCCTTCGGCATCGCGCACCATCGATACCGCCAGCAGCGTCCAGACGTGCTCACCGTCGCTGCGGATATAGCGCTTTTCCAGGGTGTAGCTGCTGATATGGCCGTCGAGCAGGTCGCGCAATTGCACCAGGTCGGCATTAAGATCGTCCGGGTGGGTGATTTCCTGAAACGTCAGGCGTCGCAAGGCCTCCGGGGTGTAGCCCAGCAGTTTGCATAACGCCTGGTTGACCTGCAGCCACTGTCCCTGCGGCGATACCAACGCCATGCCGATGGCGGAATATTCCAGCGCATTACGAAAACGGATTTCGCTCTCGACGATATGCTGCTTCTCTACCCGGAAAGCGTGCATCACCATCGCCATCGCATGCGCCGGGATCAGAATCAGCAGGATCGGCAGGTAGATTTCAATGTCGCTGAGCGGCGTCGTGGGGATACGGAAATGCAATAACCCGAATGAAATCATCACGGTGATCATTACCGTGGTGCAAAAGCAGATAGTGAAGGCTTCCAACCGTGGCAGGGCGATCGCCGCCCACAGCAGCGGCAGGATGACGAAGGTAAACGGAAAGGGCAGGTGGGCCAGCGCCAGATAACCAAAAACCAGCGACGCTATCAGTGCCAATAACAGCGGGAACGGGTTCAGCTGTTCCAGCATGCGGCGGCGGTACACCAACCCGATGGGGGCCAGCGACAGCACGCCAATGGCTTCCGAAATAAACCAGGTGTTAAACGACTGCCAGAAGCTTTGCTCGGGAGCCGGCGCCCACCAGGCGGCCAGCAAGGCGCTGAACAACGGGGTGAAGATCACCGCACAGACCACAAATTTCAGCCAACTGGCCAGGCTGTTCAGCGGATCGTCCGGTAACAGCATGCGACGCAGTAACAGAGTACAGACCGCGGCCTCCAGCAGGTTGATCAGCGACAGTTTGACCGGCAGCCAGCTAAAGCCGTACAGGAGCGTGCTGGCGGTGACAATGGCGACACCGCTGGCCAGCAAGGGCAAACCCCACTGGTGCGGTGAGTGGCGGTATAGCACCGTGATGATAGCGGCGGTCGGGAACCACAGCGGGGTAAAGTGACTGGATTCGTTGGACAACGTCAGGCACAGCAGCGCCAACAGGAAAACCACGGCGGCCGCCAGCAGGGTATGCATCAGCAGTGCGCCTTTGCGCGTGGTGAGATGATTCGGTGCGCTGATATCCATAAACAACCTTAACGCTGGCATCTGTCACTGAACGACGTCATGACGCGGATGAGGTGGAGAGTTCATTGCCAAAGGGTAGTACAGCGCGGCAAGAAAGCCTACTGAATCAGGTGGTTTTAGTGAGCGGTGGCAAAAGCCGGCGTTGCCGCCGGCCGTCAGGATTCAGAGCAGGAAAATGGTGGCCAGACCGAGGAAAATAAAGAAGCCGCCGGTGTCGGTCAGTGCGGTGATCAATACGCTGGAACCGACCGCCGGATCGCGCCCCATTTTTAACATGGTCATTGGGATCACCACCCCCATCAGCGCCGCCACCAGCAGGTTGAGGATCATCGCCAGCGTCATCACGCCGCCCATTGCCCAGTCGCCATACAGCAACCAGGTGACTATCCCCATGATCCCGCCCCAGACCACGCCGTTGATGATGGCGACCCCCAGCTCTCTGAACATCAGACGGGAAATATTGCCGACCTCAATCTGATGCAGTGCCAGCGCACGAACGATCATGGTGATGGTCTGGTTGCCGGTGTTACCGCCGATACCCGCGACGATCGGCATCAACGCGGCCAGCGCCACCAGTTGTGAAATCGTGTGTTCGAACAGGCCGATAACGCGTGAGGCAATAAACGCGGTACACAGGTTGATCGCCAGCCAGGCCCAACGGGTTTTCACCGCTTTGCTGACCGGGGCAAACACGTCTTCTTCCGGGCTTAAGCCCCCCATGCGGCGCAGGTTGCTGTCGCTTTCTTCGTTGACCACGTCAACGATCTCTTCAATGGTCAGGCGGCCCATCAGCTTGCCTTTGGCATCGACCACCGGGGCGCTAATCAGGTCATAACGTTCAAACGCGCTGGCGGCGGCCTCGGCTTTATCTTCCGGCAAAAAACGGGTGGGATCGCTGTCCATTACCGTCTGCACCAGCGTTTCCGGATCATTTAGCAGCACGGCGGTGAGCGGCAATTCGCCCAACAGGGTATTTTTACGATCGGTGACAAAGAGTTTATCGGTGGCTGCCGGAATGGTTTTGCGCAGGCGCAGGAAGCGATGCACCGCCCCCAGGGTGACGTCCGGGCGCACCGTGACCAGTTCAAAATCCATCATCCAACCGACGGTGTCTTTACCGTAGTGGATCATCTCCCGTACCTGAGCGCGTTGCTCCGGATCCATCGAGGTCAGCAGGCGACCCATCAGGTTACGCGGCAGGTATTGCGCCAGATAGGCCTGTTCATCGACGTCCAGCGTTTTGATCGCTTTGAGCAGGTCTTTGTCGCTCATCTCTTCGATCAGGCTGTCCCACACCGGTTCGGCCACTTCCACCAGCGTCTGGCCGCGTTTGGCGTTGCCGATCAATCGCCATACTGCCAGGCGCTCGTCCTGCGGCAGGGCTTCCAGCAAGTCTGCCAGGTCAGCGGCGTGCATATCGTCCAGCAGGCCGGTGATTTCAGCAGTCTGGTTTAGCAGTTCACTTTTGCTGAGGGCATTTCCATCCCCTGGGCGACCGAGAATGCCGTCGACCAGGTCTTTGTTGTTTAACAGCAGAGAAAGAATGCGCTGGCGATACTCAGCGACTTTTTGAACGTTATGCGTTGCGGCTGACATGGTATTCCTTACTGGCACTCGGTGATCCTTACAGACGGACTCTGAACAACATAGAGCATAGTGAATGCAGGCGTCATTTTTATGAAATGGGTGCAGAAGCTGAGGAATAAGTAAGGGGCCTGGCATGCCGATACGCCGGCAGGCTGCTTAACTATTCGCAAGCCCTGCAGAGAAGCTCGAGTCTGTGGGTTCAGGGGGTTGTGTCCTGGTTTTCGCCGCCAATCTCGGTGGTGCTTTGATAAGGGGCGAGCTTTTTTTCCTGATGATGGGGCACCGCGACAACCGCAGCATACAACAGACGGCCGACCAAAATGATAAAGCTGATAAGCAGCACTATTTTCGTCATCTGTCCGGTGGTTTTTTTACGCATATATCACCCGGCCATGCCGGTTTCCTGTGTTATACCCGCGCGCCTTGCCAGCGGGAGAGGGCGATTACATTTTCCTCGATCCTGTCTGGGGATTGCGGGTGATTAAAGCCGATAAATTGTAACCGGAATTTTAGCTATCGATGACAAATATTGTCTATTTATTTCCGGACGGCAAAACCAGGTATTTCACCGGTGTTTAACTCGGGTTTGAGTTTGTCACTGGGATCAGCGGGTTAAGGCAATACAAAATATGGCTTTACACATTATTACCCAACTTTTCTTTTTTGATTGATCGCAGTCAAGCCTCCGCTGACCCCAGCGCCTAAAATTCCCCCCATTCCCCTGTCGCATATGTTATTTTCACTTTGCCTCATGAATGGAGAGAGGTACGTAAAGGAACCTGCCTTATTACCTGAACGCGTGAATGGAATTACGCTCTGAAGGACTCGTTATTTTTATGATTAAGCCAATATTCTGGAAGCATTTGCGTGAGCGCTGGTGGGGGTATCCCCTCATCTGGGGCCTGTTTTTGATCCCGTTTGCCGGTGGGTTGTCACCGCGCATTATGCTGCCCGAGGGCAAAGTCTATTTGCTCTATCTGCCACTGACAGCCTGCATGGCGCTGCTGATGGTTTATGACTGGCGTGCGCTGCCGGGCATTACCCTGGCCATCATGCTGCGTTACTGTCTTCGACTGGGGCTGGAAAGCGGCATGTTGGTGATGTTGCTGTACCTGTTTTGCCTGAGCCTGTGCTGGTTGGGGTACCGCAGCCAGACCCAGCGGCGTTGGTGTGCGGCCCCGGGGGTACCGGCGCTGGTCAAGGCGCGGTTGATCTGGCTGGTGGTGTTGCCGGCGTTGCTGTTTGTCTTCGGCCTGAAGCTGTTGGTCGGCCTCGCTCAATTGCCTGATGAGCTGGGGATGATGTCTGGCGAGAGCAGTCATCTGCTGGCCTTGGTTAATTTTCAGGCTCTGCTGCTGGGCAGCCTTTCGGCCATGCCGTTGTTCTACTTTATGTTGCGCATATTGAACAAGCCCAGGTTTGTTCTGACCCTTTGGCGGCGTTTTGGCCGCGAAATGGCGCCAAACGCCGATAAAAAAGAGCTGGTGTTGTGGCTGTCAGTGCTGGGCACCATGGTGGCTCTGCTATGTCATCAGGCCAAAAGCGCCAGCCCTTTGCTGCTGGGGGGCTACGGCCTGATATTGCTGCTGCCGGTGATGTTGTACGGCGCGATGCGTTTTGGTTATCAATTCATTTGTATTATCTGGTCCGCCACCCTGCTGGTGTTGTTTTTCAATTATCCCGGTTATACCCAGCGTGAGAATCTGTTGCTGAATCTGGCGGTGATCTCTTCGATGATGGTGGTGTTTACTCTGTGCATTTACCTGATGTCGGCACTCAACACCCGTCAGCGCCTGAGCCACGCCAGGGCACAAAGCGCCTCGCTGCAGGATCCGGTGATTGGCCTGCCTAACCTGCGTGCCCTCAAGCGCGATCTGGCCCAGTCCCCTCCTTCAACGCTGTGTTTCCTGCGGGTCAGCGAGTTGGATTTGCTGACCCGTAACTACGGCATGCAGTTACGCATTCGCTTCAAACAACAACTGGCGGGGCTATTGCATCAGGTGTTGGCACCTGGCGAGGGGGTTTACCACCTGCCGGGTTATGATCTGCTGCTGCGAGTGGGTGCTGAAGACAGCGAAGCAAAGGTCGCAGAGATTTACCGCGCGCTGGAGAAATTTCGCCTGGTATGGAACGGCTTGCCGCTCCATCCCCCGCTGGGGTTAGGATTTTGCAGCGTGGTGTCCGATTTTGAACATCTCTACCTGTTGTTGGGGGAACTTAGCTCACTGGCAGAGGTATCCCTGACCAGCGGCAAGCCGGAGAGTGTGCAAAACGGCGGTCATCTGGTTCAGGAGGAGGTCAAACGCAAGGTGGCATTGCTGCATGGCGTACAACATTCGCTGGATAACGACGGGTTTATCCTGATGGCGCAGCCGATCGTTGGCCTGCGTGGTGATCGATATCATGAAATTTTGCTGCGTATGCGCGACGCTCGGGGGGAGATCATCTCGCCGAATGATTTTCTACCGGTGGCGCACGAGTTCGGCCTTTCTTATCGGGTGGACATTTGGGTATTGCGCAATACGTTGAAATTTATGGACCGACATCGGACCGAACTGCCCAGTGCGCGCTTTGCGGTTAATCTATCACCTTCTTCGCTGTGCCGACCGATGCTGTGCCATGATGTGGACAACCTGTTGCAGCAGCACCGGATTGAGCCTTATCAGCTGACGCTGGAGGTAACCGAATCGCACTTGCTGCAGGATACCGATTACGCCAGAGCAAACCTGCAAGCACTGCGTGAAATGGGTTGCCGCATTGCGTTGGACGATTTCGGCACCGGCTATGCCAGCTACGATCGGCTGAAGATACTGCCGGTCGACATGTTGAAAATTGACGGTGGGTTTGTCCGCGACATGCTGACCAATCCGGTAGATTTCCAGGTGATTGCGTCTATCTGCAAGGTGGCACGGATGAAGCGATTGACCATTGTGGCGGAATACGTCGAGAGTATGGAGCAGTTGCTCGCGTTGAAAGGGGTCGGTGTTGACTATATGCAGGGCTATTTCATCGGCGAGCCACAACCCTTGGCGGCGCTGTTACCGGTACAAGATTGAATTGTGCCCCCCGGCTGGCAGGGGGCACAGACTCAGGCCGAGCGTTGCTCGTTCTGTGAATCTTCTTCTTCGCAAATCAGTTTCCAGCCTACTACGTCGTTCCAGTAGGCCTGTTCGCGTTCGAGATCCAGTTGCACCAGATTGTTCTGTGCCAGATAACCGGCTGGGAAGCGCAGCGTCCAGTGATTATCGTCGGTGCTCAGGCGCAGGGTCTCTGGCGTGGTAGTCGACTGGCGCTGGTTGTTGAGTAGGGTACTCAGACGTAACAATTGGATCAGCGGCAGATAATGCTTCTTCTTGAACAGGTTCAGGCGTGGCAGTTCTTCCAGCTTGATGCCCTTGCGGTGGAAGCGCACCAGCGCCGCCAGCAGCAACTGCTGCTCCTGGTTGAAGCCAGGCAGGTTGGTGTTTTGCAGAATATAGGCTGAGTGGCGGTGCATGCCGCTGTGGTTGATGCTCAGCCCCACTTCATGCAGCATCGCGGCCCATTTCAGCAGCGCTTCCAACTGAGGATTCGCCAGTTTGGTGTTTTGCGCCATCCACTGCGCGTACAGCAATTCGGTGGTTTCCAGCACCCGTTTGGCCTGTTCACGGTCGATATTGTAGTGATCGGCCAGGCTTTTGGCGGTACGGCTGCGGATGTCCTGATGGCGGAAACGGCCTTCCATTTCGTACAGCACGCCTTCGCGCAGCGCGCCGTCGGAAAGGCGCAAATCGCGGATCGCCAATGCATCGAATACGCCGCACAGGATCGCCAGACCCGGTACAAAGACCGACTGACGGTCTTCCGACAGCCCCGGCAGACTCAGGGAGCTGAAGCTTTTAAACTGCAACACCTGCTCCGCCAGCATCTCCAGACGTTCCAGGGTGATCAGGCCGTCTTTTTCGCCCATCTCTACCAGCACTTCGTGTGCGGCCTTGATGGTGCCTGACGCGCCCAGGGCATACTGCCAGCCCTGAATACGGTATTGCCAGGCCAGGGTTTCCAACTTCTGTGCCGCCGCCAGGCGCGCACGTTTGAAATTGCTTTTGCTGATTTCACCGCCAGGGAAAAACTGTTGGGCGAAACTGACGCAGCCCATACGGCGGCTTTCTGCCAGCAGCGGTTCAAAGTCTTCGCCGATCACCAGTTCGGTGGAACCGCCACCGATGTCGATCACCAGCTTGCGGCCTTTTTCCGGTTGGGTGTGTTCCACACCCATAAAGATCAGACGCGCTTCTTCCTGCCCGGCGATGATTTCGATCGGGTAGGGGATCACTTTGGCCGCACGCTTGAGGAACACTTCGGCGTTAACCGCCTGGCGCAGGGTATGGGTCCCGACGATGGTGACGTTATCCGCCGGGAAGCCCTGCAGCCGTTCGGCAAACAGCGCCAGGCAGGCCAGGCCGCGTTCTATTGCCTCTTCACTGAGCACATTGTTGCTGTCCAATCCATCGGCGAGGTGGACCCGTTGTTTTAAACGGCCCAACACCTGTAAGGCGCCGTTGACGACGCGGGCAATCACCATGTGGAAGCTGTTCGACCCGAGGTCGATGGCAGCGATTTCCTGCGGTTTGTTTGTTGCAGTGCTTTTTAGCGGCATAGTGGCTGGCCTACTGTCCTGGTTGTTCCAGAGCTTTTAAATACTCATAAATGGCAACCTGAGAACGCACTTTACGGCGATTGCCGCGCGGGACGTACTGGTTGCTCAGTTCTTTATCGAGGTAGCGCGCCTTGACCGTGTCGTTGAACAGGATTTCCAGAATATCCAGAACCCGTTGTTTCAGTGTTGGATCCAGCAGCGAGACCGCGACTTCGATGCGGTAATCTATGTTACGGGTCATCCAGTCGGCAGAGGACAGATAAACCAGTTTGTCACCTTTATTTTCGAAAACGTAAACCCGATCGTGTTCCAGATAGCGGTCGACGATGCTGATTACTTGAATATTGTCACTGATCCCCGGCAGGTTGGGAATCAAAGAACACATACCCCGCACCAACAGGCGGATTTTTACGCCGGCGCCGGATGCCGTATATAACCGATCTACCAGCCCTTTATCCACCAGATTGTTGATTTTCAGCATAATGCCAGCCGGAAGACCGGCCTGAGCGTTGGCAATTTCCTTATCGATCAACTCATACAGCTTCAGGCGCGAGTTTTGTGGCGACACCATCAGGTTGTCGAAGGTGACTGGCCGGTACGGATTTTCGATAAAGTTGAACACTCGGCGCACTTCGTTAGTGATGCGTGAGTCGGCGGTCAACAGCGAATAGTCGGTATAAATACGCGCGGTTTTCTCGTTAAAGTTACCGGTACCGATATGAGCATAGCGCACAATTTCGTCGCCTTCACGGCGCGAGATCAGGAACAGTTTGGCGTGAATTTTCAGCCCCGGCGCAGAGAAGATAACATGCACTCCGGCTTCCGTCAGACGCTTGGCCCAGTGGATGTTGGCCTCTTCGTCAAAGCGTGCCTGTAGCTCCACCACCACCGTCACTTTCTTGCCGTTGTGGGCGGCGTGGATCATCGATTCGATAATGCGTGAGTCTTTTGCTACGCGGTAAATATTGATTTTTATCGCCAGTACGCTGGGGTCAAACGACGCCTGGCGCACCAGCTCCAGCACGTGCTCAAAGGTGTGGTATGGGTAGTAAAGCAGCACGTCATGTTCGCGGATGGCGTCAAAGCCGTTGCGGAACTTTTCGAACCAGATATGGCGCAGGCGGGGCAGCGGTTTGTTGACCAGATTGGCCTTGCCGACGTTCGGGAAGCCAATAAAGTCTTTGAAGTTATGATAACGGCCGCCGGCGATCACCGAGTCGTAGTTGGAGATACCCAGCTTGCCGCGCAGCAATTCCACCATTTCATTCGGCATGTCGCGCTGGTAAACAAAGCGCACCGGTTCGGCGGTCAGACGCTGTTTCAGGCTGGAGGACATCAGTTCCAGCAGGCTGGATTCCATTTCTGTGACCAGATCGTATTCCGCGTCGCGGGTCATTTTCATCGAATAGGCGTTGAGCACGTCGTAGTCGAAGAAGCCCTTGAAGATATCATCCAGGCAGTAGCGCAGAATGTTATCCAGCAGGATCATGGGCTTGCGGCGGCGTGGTGCTTCCGGTGGCAGGTTAACGAAGCGTGGCACCTTGTCGGACGGGATCTCCAGCAGCGCATAATCGATGCGTGTGCCGCGAATAATCTCCACTGCCAGATAGGTGTAATCGTCTTTCAGGAACTGCACCAGATTGGTTTCGTGGTTGATCAGGATGGGGGTGATGTGCTGACGCAGATGCTGCTTGAAGTATTGTCGCAGCCAGATTTGCTGGTTCTCCGACACCTGACGTTCGTTAATCAGGAAGATTTGATTACGCGCCATTTCCAGCAGCAAATCGTTATACAGGCTGTCGAATTCTTGATCGGTTTTTAATACCTTGGCCTGGATCTTTTTCAGCAGATGACGTGACGCGCCACCGGAACCCTGTTCTTCGCTGATCAGGATACGTCGTTTGAGATCGGCAAAGCGGACCTTATAGAACTCATCCAGGTTATTGGAGTAAATGCCCAGAAAACGCATGCGCTCAATCAGGGGATTGCTCTTATCTGCGGCTTCCTGCAATACGCGTTCATTAAAGGATAACCAGCTTAGTTCTTTTTCGATGTAGAGCTTTTCCTGACCCATTGCCACTCCAGTTCAATTTTAGAAAAGGATCCGGGACGCAGCCCGGATGCCGCTCTAGTGTCCTTCATCATTATTGCGAGAGATTGACAGTAAAGTCCAACACATCCATTACCTTGGCGTGAGGCATTTTAAGCGGTAAATATATTTTCTGCGGCGTGGGAACTGTTGGCCATCACCAACTGGCATAAAATGGCGTATTTCATGCTTTATATTTATAGATGTGATCGGGTTTATCATCATTTTTCAGCAATATATAGCATTAATAATGCTGATGGGTAGCGCAAAGTTCGCTGCGCCTGGCGGGTAACTTTGTCATGCAAACGTCATAAAACTGACATAAGATGCCCGGTTATTCTATGGCGCAAGCCTGCTTACATCAGCGACAGCGAGAGACATGGCACAGACTACGGTAAACCAACATCCCCGGGATCGGCTGCGTGCGCGCATCGACCGTAGCGTGCAGGCGGCCGTGACCGTCAGCGGGCTACTGGTGCTGATGACGCTAATGCTGATCTTCGTTTACCTGCTGTTTGCGGTGCTGCCGCTGTTTAAACCGGCAACGATGGGGCAGGCAAAGCCTTTGCCGATCAGCGCCACTGCGCCTGCGTTGGCGCTGGGCATGGATGTGCAGCAGCGTATCGGGTACCGCATTGATGCGCAGGGGCTGGGGCAGTTCTACCGATTGGTACCGCAGGACACCGCCGCAGCGGGCACGCCGTTGTCGCAGCAACCATTGCTGACCAAACCGACGTTATTGACCCAGGCCGCCGGTGAACGCGATCTGTTTGCTTTGGCGCAGGCCGATGGCCGCTTTATCGTTGCCAGCGCGGATTTTGCTGCCGCGAGCACTTCTGTACCACAGTGGCTATTTCCGCTGGGACAACGGCCGCTAGCGCTGGATAAGCAGGGACGGCCGTTGGCGCTGCTGGCACTGTCAGAGGTGCGACAGGGTCACTATCTGCTGGCTGGTGTCACTGATGACCACCGTTTGGTGTTTGGCCGTTTTGGCAGCGACCAAGCGCCGCAGTTAAGCGAAAGCCCGCTGGAGAGCGCGGTGCAGCAGTTGGTGCTGACGCCGGACGGCCGTCAGTTGTATCTGCTGTCGGGCAACCGACTGGCGCGCTATCAAATTAACGACACCCAGTTACAGCTTAAAGAAACGCGCATCTTAGGCGATCACACGCCTTATCAACTGACCGCCTTGCCCGGTGGCAGCGCGTTATTGATCGAAGCGGCTGACGGTGGCATACGCGAATGGTTCGATGTTGAAAAGGATCAGCGCTGGCAACTGACCCCGGTGCAGCATTTCGCCCACCAGTCCGAACCGCAGGATCTGCTGGTGGCCGAGCCTTATCGTCGGGTGTTCGCCACCCTGAGACCTGACGGCGGCTTCTCTCTGTTCTCCAGCATTCAGCCGCAGCCGCTGCTGAACGGCAGGTTGAGCACCGGCGTACAGCAAATGGCATTCGCCCCACGCGGTGACGGTCTGCTGCTGGAAACGGCGCAGGGCTGGCAGCATTATCCAATCGATAACCCTTATCCCGACGTCACCTGGCGCTCGCTGTGGCACAAGGTGTGGTATGAGAATTACCCCGAACCGGCCTATGTTTGGCAATCTACTTCCGGTGAGGACAGCTATCAGGCCAAATTTAGCCTGATGCCGGTCATTTTTGGCACCTTTAAGGCAGCGGCTTACGCCATGCTGTTCGCCATCCCGCTGGCATTGGCCGGGGCGATTTATACTGCCTATTTCATGTCGGCCGGGCTGCGAAGGGTGATTAAACCGGCGATCGAGGTGATGGGCGCGTTACCGACGGTGGTGATTGGGCTGGTGGCCGGTATCTGGCTGGCACCGGTGATTGAACATTATCTGTTGGCAGTGCTGTCGCTGCCGCTGCTGTTGGCGGTAGTGGTGCTGGCCTGCGGTGCTCTGGTGAACAAGCTGGCACCGCGCCGCTTGCCGCCGGGCATGGATCTGCTGATCCTGCTGCCGCTGATGATAGCCACCGTTTGGCTGGCGTTCAGCGTGGGGCCGTGGCTGGAGGTCAAACTGTTTGGCGAACCGCTGCATTTCTGGCTGGGCGATGACTATGACCAGCGTAATGCGTTGGTGGTCGGCGTGGCGATGGGCTTTGCACTGGTGCCGATCATCTTCTCGTTGGCGGAAGACGCCTTGTTCAGCGTGCCGGCGACGCTGAGCCAGGGCTCGTTGGCGCTGGGCGCGACCCAGTGGCAAACCGTGATGCGGGTGGTCTTGCCTTCGGCCAGCGCCGGTATTTTCTCGGCGCTGATGATCGGTTTTGGCCGAGCGGTGGGTGAAACCATGATTGTGCTGATGGCGACCGGCAATACGCCGGTAATTGACGGCAGCCTGTTCCAGGGGCTGCGCGCCCTGGCGGCCAATATCGCTATCGAGATGCCGGAAGCGGTGGCCGACAGCAGCCATTACCGGGTGCTGTTCCTGACCGCGCTGGTGCTGTTTATTTTCACCTTTTTTTTCAACACGCTGGCAGAGGCGATCCGTCTGCGCCTGCGTAAACGCTATACCCTGAATCAGGAGGCGCCATGAGGCTTTGGGCAAAGAGCGGTTCGCCGTGGATCTGGCTGACAGCCGGGTCGGTGGCCGTCAGCCTGCTGGCGTTGATCGGCATTATGCTGTTGCTGGCCGGGCAGGGGATGCGCTATTTCTGGCCCAGCCCGGTCTACCAGTTTGAGCTTAATCAGAGCGCTGCCGGGCCGGTGACGATGATCGGCGAACTGTACCAACAGCAGAGTATTCCGCGCCGTCAGTTGCAGGAGTCCGGCGTTGCGCTGCCGCCGGGGAATGCGCAGAGTTTCGAACGTTATCTGATCAAGGTGGGCAACCGAGAGAGCGAAGGGCAGGACTTCCGCACGCTGCTGGCCGGTGACATTTTAAGCCAAAGCACGCCGCGCAATTTGCTGGTACTGGAACGCAACAGCAATGGCACCGCCTATGGTTATCTGGCGGGCATGCTGGAGGACGGCCAGCCGTTGACCGGGCGTAACCTCAGCCAGGCGTTGCTACAGCGTTTGCCGCAAATTGCCGCGCTTTCGCGGCAGGCGCACGATATTCAGTTCCGCGATATGGCGCGCATCAACCAACGGTTTGACGCGTTGCGGCTGCGGGAGAAAAGCCTGCAGCATGACGACCAGCTCGACGCCCGTGCGCAGGCGTCCATCAAGGCCGAGAGGCTGGAGTTGCAGCGCCAGTATCGCTTGCTGTCTGACCGACTGGAAGGCTTGAACCGCGATCGCCAGCGTGATGCGCTGCTGCTGCGTGATATGCATGGCCAGGTCCATACTATCTCGCTCAGCCAGGTGCGCGATGCCTGGTATCCCAATGCGATGAATAGCACGCAGAAGCTGGTGCACTGGGGCGAGCAGGTGAAGAAATTCCTCAGTGACAGCCCACGTGAGGCCAACACCGAGGGCGGCGTATTCCCGGCCATTTTCGGTACGGTATTGATGGTGATCCTGATGTCGATCGTGGTGATGCCGTTTGGCGTCATTGCCGCCGTCTATCTGCACGAATACGCCGGGAATAATCTGCTGACGCGGCTGATCCGTATTGCGGTGGTGAATCTGGCCGGCGTGCCCTCGATCGTCTACGGGGTGTTTGGCCTCGGCTTCTTTGTTTATATGATTGGCGGCACGCTCGATCAGTTGTTCTATCCGGAATCACTGCCCAACCCGACCTTTGGTACGCCGGGTGTGCTATGGGCGGCATTGACGCTGGCGCTGTTGACGCTGCCGGTGGTGATCGTTGCTACCGAAGAGGGGCTGTCGCGTATTCCTGCCTCCCTGCGTCAAGGGTCGTTGGCCCTGGGGGCCAGCCGGGCGGAAACGCTGTGGCGCATTGTTTTGCCCATGGCCGCACCGGCAATGATGACCGGCCTGATCCTGGCGGTAGCGCGCGCCGCGGGAGAGACCGCGCCGCTGATGCTGGTGGGCGTGGTGAAATCCGTACCGGTACTGCCGGTGGATGATATTTTCCCGTATCTGCATCTGGAGCGGAAGTTTATGCACCTGAGCTTCCAGATTTACGATATGGCCTTCCAGAGCCCGAGCGTGGAAGCCGCCCGGCCGCTGGTCTTTGCCACCGCCTTCCTGCTGGTGGCGATTGTGGTGGGGTTGAATCTGGCGGCGATGGGCATTCGACATTCGCTAAGGGAGCGGTACCGAGCATGGTCGCAGTAACAATGAAGCTATTTCTGGGGAGTGCCTAATGAGTTTGATGACGCCAGGCAGTTTGCCCCGGCTGGATGTCCAGCATCTTGGTGATGAAGATACCGCGCTGTCGGTAACCGACCTCAACCTGTTTTATGGTGAGAAGCAGGTGCTGCACGATATTTCACTGCGAATTCCGAAACACCGGGTGACGGCGCTGATCGGCCCCTCCGGCTGCGGTAAATCGACGCTGTTGCGTTGTTTCAACCGGATGAATGATTTGGTGGATAACTGCCGGATTGAAGGCGATCTGCAGCTTAACGGCCAGGGCATCAGTGGGGCACAAATCGATGTCGCGGCACTGAGACGGCGGGTCGGTATGGTGTTCCAGCGCCCGAACCCCTTCCCCAAGTCGATTTATGAAAATGTGGTGTATGGCCTGCGTCTGCAGGGCGTGCGTGACCGACGGATCCTGGACGAAGCGGTAGAGCGCTCGCTACGTGCGGCAGCGCTTTGGCACGAGGTGAAAGATCGGCTGCGTGAGAACGCGTTTCGCCTTTCCAGCGGTCAGCAGCAGCGGTTGGTGATTGCGCGGGCGATCGCCATCGAGCCGGAAGTTCTGTTGCTGGATGAGCCGACCTCGGCGCTGGATCCAATCTCTACGCTCACCATCGAAGAGCTGATTTCCGCGCTGAAACAGCACTACAGCGTGGTGCTGGTGACACACAACATGCAGCAGGCGGCGCGAGTATCCGACTACACGGCGTTTATTCACCAGGGCCGATTGGTGGAGTACAACGACACCGACGACATCTTCACCTCGCCGCGCCAGCGCCGTACTGAGGATTACATTACCGGGCGCTATGGTTAAGGCGCCGCATCGCTTTCTGCCGGCGAAACAGAACTCCGGTCTTTAGCATGCAAAAACCCGCTTTCGCGGGTTTTTTGTTTACTTCACCAGGGGCTTATCGCTGGCCGCCGTTTTGAACTTCGCCATGTACTGCGGCTGGAAAATACACATGCGCAGCACGGTGCGGTATTCACCGTAAACGAAGAACTCGTCGATCAACTCGCCTTCTACCTCGAAGCCCAGCTTGCTGTAAATGTGGATTGCCTTCGGGTTCTCTTTGTCGACGATCAGATACAGCTTATACAGGTTCAGCACCGAGAAGCCGTATTCCATCGCCAGCTTGGCGGCGATAGTGGCGTAGCCTTTACCCTGATGGGTCGGATCGATAATGATCTGGAACTCTGCACGGCGGTGGATATGGTCGATCTCAACCAGTTCCACCAGTCCGACTTTGGCGCCCTGGTGTTCGATAATAAAGCGGCGTTCGCTCTGGTCGTGGATGTGCTTGTCGTACAGGTCGGAAAGCTCCACGAAGGCCTCGTAGGGTTCTTCGAACCAATAGCGCATCACGCTGGCGTTGTTGTCCATCTGGTGGACGAACGTCAAATCATCCCGTTCCAGTGGGCGTAGCTTGACGTTGGTAGGGCTGGACATGGGGGTTCCTTAATGTCGTGGATGGGTACCAATGATAATACCGGACAATACATTATGGTCAGGATGAAGCTCTGAGTCGCGTATTTTTTCGTAAACAAAGCCGTTATACTGCCTGAAATATAGACAACCCAGAGAGGACGTATTCCATGGCGATAAAACCTCCACTCTCCACTTTGCCGGTGCTGGGCTCGGCTGAGCAAACAGAGAGTTACGATCGTTGGTACCGGGCCAAGGTTGAGAGCGCAATTAACAGTGAACAACCGAGAATTTCACACGAACAAGTGATGACTGAAATGCAAACTCGTCTAGCGGCAAAGAAAAAATTGCGCAAAATGGGATGATCAATGCGGATAGAATGGAGCAGTGAGGCTCAGGAAGAGCTATGGAGCATTATTGATTATATCGATGACAGAAACCCGCAGGCGGCGCGAAAATTGCACCGGGAAATCGAAGAGGTGGTCCTTACCCTGCCGTTAAACCCTTTAATGTACCGCTTGGGTAAGGTGGATAATACGCGAGAAATTGTCGTCCATCCCAACTATCTGGTTGTTTATAGAGTCATCGGACATATAGAAGTTCTGAGTGTTATTCATGCCAAACGTGAATATCCCTGAATAAAAAACCCCGGCTGAAAGCCAGGGGTTGAAGAAACTCAAGATGCACTTTAGTCCGCCGCATGCCCCTGTTCGGGCAAGCGTTCGCCGTCCAGCCAGGCAGCGTTATCACGCATTGCCAACCGACCTTCGGCAAACCAGTTCACCACCAGCGGATAAATCTGGTGTTCCTGCACTTGTACCCGTTCAACCACCTCATCTTCCTCGTCACCGGGGAAGATCGGCACCTTGGCCTGCAAAATCACCGGGCCGCCGTCGAGCTGTTCGGTCACGAAATGCACCGAGGTGCCGTGTTCGCTGTCGCCGTTGTCTATGGCTTGCCGATGGGTATGCAATCCCGGGTATTTCGGTAGCAGGGAAGGGTGAATGTTCAGCATGCGCCCGGTAAAGCGCTGTACGAACTGCGGGCTGAGAATACGCATGTAGCCGGCCAGTACCACCAGATCGGGTTGGTATTGGTCGATGGCTTCCGCCAGTGCGACGTCAAACGCCGCACGGTCGGCAAAGGCCTTGGCATCCAGCGCATGGGCGGCAATGCCTGCCGCTTCTGCACGTTGCAGGCCATAAGCCTGTGCCCGGTTGCTGAATACCGCCACAATTTCGGCGGCAATTCGGCCCTGCTGGCAGGCGTCAATCAGCGCCTGGAGATTACTCCCCTGGCCGGAGACCAACACCACGATCTTTTTCATCAGTTGATGACCACTTGTTGTTCGTCAGAAGAAGCGGTCAGTTTACCGATCTTCCAGGCTTTTTCACCGGCGGCAGTCAACAATGCGATGGCGGATTCAACCAATTCTTCCGGCAGTGCGATCACCATGCCCACGCCACAGTTAAAGGTGCGGTACATTTCATGACGGCTAACATTACCGGTCTGCTGCAGCCAGGTGAAGACGGCCGGCCACTGCCAGCTGGATTCGTCGATCACCGCCTGCATACCTTCTGGCAGCACGCGCGGGATGTTTTCCCAGAAGCCGCCACCGGTCAGGTGAGCGATAGCATGGACGTCGATTTTCTCGATCAGCTCCAGCACGGATTTCACATAAATCTTGGTCGGTGCCAGCAGATGGTCAGCCAGCGTTTGGCTTTCCAGATCGGTGGTGGTTGGGTCGGTGTTGCTGACTTCCAGGATTTTGCGCACCAGCGAGTAGCCGTTGGAGTGCGGGCCGGAAGCGCCCAGGGCGATCAAGGCATCGCCGGACTGAACCTTGCTGCCGTCGATGATTTCGGATTTCTCGACCACGCCGACGCAGAAGCCGGCCACGTCGTAATCTTCACCATGGTACATGCCCGGCATTTCGGCGGTTTCACCCCCAACCAGCGCACAACCAGACTGCTTGCAGCCCTCGGCGATACCGGTAATCACGCTGGCCGCGGTGTCCACGTCCAGTTTGCCGGTCGCGAAGTAATCCAGGAAGAACAGCGGCTCGGCGCCCTGTACCACCAAATCGTTCACACACATTGCAACCAGATCGATGCCGATGGTGTCGTGTCGTTTCAGGTCCATCGCCAGACGCAGCTTGGTGCCTACGCCGTCGGTACCGGACACCAGAATCGGCTCGCGGTATTTCTGCGGCAACGCACACAGGGCGCCAAAACCGCCCAGACCACCCATCACTTCAGGGCGGCGGGTCTGTTTAACTACACCTTTGATGCGGTCTACCAATGCATTGCCAGCATCGATATCGACACCTGCGTCTTTATAGCTGAGAGAGGTTTTGTCGGTCACTGCGCGATCCCCACGACGGTTTGCGGTTTGAAAACTGTGCATCCGGCATTGATTCCGGACTAAGGCGCGGCAATTCTAACAGCGCAGGCAAACGTTTGCGAGTGGCTTGTGAACCAGCTCCGCTTTTTCGTCATCTATACTGTTATTCAATCTTTTGTTGATCCCGATCGGGCTATAGTGGGTGGCGCAGTCGGCAAAAGGAGGTATAATCCGGCGATTTTTTTGGCCGTCAACCACCTTAATAGGAGAAAAATGATGAAGATCGTTGAGGTGAAACACCCGCTGGTGAAACACAAGCTTGGTCTGATGCGTGAAAATGACATCAGCACCAAACGCTTCCGTGAGCTGGCTTCGGAAGTGGGTAGTTTGCTGACCTATGAAGCGACCGCCGATCTGGAAACAGAGAAAGTGACCATCGATGGCTGGTGTGGTCCGGTTGAAATAGACCAGATTAAAGGGAAAAAAATTACCGTTGTGCCTATCCTGCGTGCCGGTCTGGGCATGATGGAAGGGGTGCTGGAAAACGTCCCTAGCGCACGCATCAGCGTGGTTGGCGTTTACCGTGACGAAGAAACCCTGGAGCCGGTACCTTATTTCCAAAAGTTGGTTTCCAATATCGAAGAGCGTTTGGCCCTGGTTGTTGACCCGATGCTGGCGACCGGTGGCTCGATGATCGCCACTATCGATCTGCTGAAGAAAGCCGGCTGCAACAGCATCAAGGTGCTGGTACTGGTAGCGGCACCGGAAGGTATCGCCGCACTGGAGAAAGCGCACCCGGACGTCGAGCTGTACACCGCTTCTATCGATCAATGCCTGAATGACAAGGGCTACATCGTGCCGGGCCTGGGTGATGCGGGCGATAAGATATTTGGTACCAAATAAAAATTGAAGCCGACGTGAGTCGGCTTTTTTTTGACCGGAAAATGATTAAGGAAAAAAACATGACCCGTCGCGTCATCGGCGTCAGTGAACGCCCGCCGCTACTGCAGACCATTCCACTCAGCTTCCAGCATCTGTTCGCCATGTTTGGCGCTACCGTGCTGGTGCCTATCCTGTTCAAGATTAACCCGGCGACGGTGTTGCTGTTTAACGGCATAGGGACGCTGCTGTATCTGTTTATTTGCAAGGGCAAGATCCCGGCTTATCTCGGTTCCAGCTTTGCTTTTATCTCACCGGTCTTGTTGTTACTGCCATTGGGTTATGAAGTTGCGTTGGGCGGTTTTATCATGTGCGGGGTGTTGTTCTGCCTGGTGGGGCTGATTGTCAAAAAAGCCGGTACCGGCTGGCTGGACGTCATCTTCCCACCGGCGGCGATGGGGGCGATTGTCGCGGTCATCGGTCTGGAACTGGCGGGTGTGGCGGCCAATATGGCGGGGCTGTTGCCGGCCGACGGCGTCAGTGCAGACACCACTACCGTGACCATTTCGCTGGTAACGCTGGGTGTGACGATTCTGGGCTCCGTGTTGTTCCGCGGTTTTCTGGCGATTATCCCAATTCTGGTCGGCGTACTGGTGGGGTATGCGCTGTCGTTCTTTATGGGTGTGGTGGATTTAACCCCTATCCGTGAGGCGCACTGGTTCGCACTGCCGACTTTCTACACCCCACGTTTTGAATGGTTTGCCATCTTCACCATCCTGCCAGCGGCGCTGGTAGTGATCGCCGAGCACGTCGGCCACCTGGTAGTGACGGCCAATATCGTGAAAAAAGACCTGCTGCGTGACCCGGGTCTGCACCGTTCCATGTTTGCCAACGGCATCTCGACGGTGATCTCCGGCTTCTTTGGCTCAACGCCAAACACCACTTACGGTGAGAATATCGGCGTGATGGCCATCACCAAGGTTTACAGTACCTGGGTGATCGGCGGTGCGGCGGTTCTGGCGATCCTGCTTTCCTGCGTCGGTAAGTTGGCAGCGGCCATTCAGGCGGTGCCGGTACCGGTGATGGGCGGCGTATCCCTGCTGCTGTACGGGGTGATCGGCGCGTCCGGTATTCGCGTGCTGATTGAATCCAAAGTGGATTACAACAAGGCGCAAAACTTGATTCTGACTTCGGTGATCCTGATTATCGGCGTCAGCGGTGCCAAGGTGCATATTGGTGCTGCCGAGCTGAAAGGCATGGCGCTGGCAACCATCGTGGGCATCGGCCTCAGCCTGCTGTTCAAGGTCATTAGCCTGTACCGTAAGGAAGAGGAAGTGATCGAAGCGCCGGATGAGTCGGCCGAACAGAAGTGATGAATGAAAACGGGCAGCCGATAAGCTGCCCGTTTTATTAATACGCAATAAATTAGCTGCGGATTTTACGGTAAACAAACAGCACCACGATGGCACCAATCACCGCCACCACGAAGCTGCCGAAGTTGAAACCGTCCACTCTGCCGTAGCCAAAGAAGGTGCTGATATAACCCCCGACCACGGCACCGACAATACCCAATACGATGGTCAGGATAAAACCGCCGCCGTCTTTACCTGGCATGATCCACTTGGCTAAAATACCGGCGATTAGGCCGAAAATGATCCAGGAAATAATTCCCATTGACTGCTCCTTTCTTTGATATCAACTAAATTATTGTTGTGTTGCCGGCTGGGTATTGTTGTTCCCTGCTGCATCAGCATCACTTTTTAATTCTTCCGCTTTATTCTCAGCGCTGTTTTTAATCGCTTCGGTTTTCGCTTTGGCCTGTTCGGTCAAATCGTTGGCGCCATTAATGGCGTCGTTCTTAATGGTTTTAGCCTGGTCGACCAACTGCTGGCTTTGTTTGTTGGCGTCATCTTTGATGGCATCGGCTTTGGCCTTCGCATCATTGGTGATGGCTTCTGCCTGCTTGCTGGCATCGTCTTTAATCGCCGAAGCCTTGTCTTTAAGCTGGTCGGCCTGAGTGGTGGCCTCTTTCTTGATGTCCTTGGCCACGGCGGCGGCTTTATCGGTCAGATCGTCCGCTTTTTTCTGGGCGGCGTCTTTCATCTGCTCTGCGCTGTCTTTGGCCTTTTCAAGATTGGCGTCGACTTTGGATGAGTCATCACAGCCGGCAAGTACTAGCCCAATGAGTGAGGCCAAAAGCACTTTATTCCATACTTTCATTGTCTATATCCTTGTAGAACCTTGTTTATGGTGATTGCGTTTCGCTTATCTATACTAGGATAAGACTTAGCTGAAATACAAATTTCACTGACCAGGGCCGTCGGTTAATTTGACCGCGTTGGCCACAGTTGTACACTATTGCGGCATAAAATCCTGCCGGTTCAACAGAGCCCGTTTTCTGTGGTAGACTTACCGCGTTTTCCTGCCAGTTTTGGTTGAGGTGCTTTTCTGAATACGCCGGCACAGCTTTCACTGCCACTTTATCTTCCCGATGATGAAACTTTTGCCAGTTTTTATCCGGGGGAGAACCCATCCCTATTGAGCGCGATCCAGTCCGCCGTTCGTCAGGAACACGGCAACTATATCTATTTCTGGTCACGCGAGGGCGGTGGGCGCAGTCACTTGTTACATGCGGCCTGCGCAGAGCTTTCGCAGCGCGGCGAAGCCGTAGGCTATGTGCCGCTGGATAAGCGAGCCTATTTCGTGCCTGAGGTCCTGGATGGCATGGAGCAGTTGGCGCTGGTGTGTATCGATAATATCGAGTGCATCGCCGGTGACGAAGCCTGGGAAATGGCCATCTTTAATCTCTATAACCGCATCCTGGAAACCGGCCGTACGCGCCTGTTTATTACCGGGGATCGTCCGCCACGCCAACTCAATCTTCACCTGCCCGACCTGGCCTCACGCCTGGACTGGGGGCAAATCTACAAGCTGCAACCGCTGTCGGATGAAGAGAAACTGCTGGCGCTGCAATTGCGTGGCAAACTGCGCGGATTTGAATTACCGGAAGACGTGGGGCGTTTCCTGCTCAAACGCCTGGATCGCGAAATGCGCACGCTGTTTATGACGCTGGATCAACTCGATCACGCTTCGATCACCGCCCAGCGCAAGCTGACCATCCCGTTTGTGAAAGAGATCCTGGGGCTGTAACAGCTTCACTTCGAAAATTTTGGGCACCATAATCAGTGCCCAATATCAATATCACGTTTACAAAATCTCCAGCACCTGCTCCGGCGGTCGGCCGATACGCGCTTTGTTGCCGTTGACCACAATAGGGCGCTCGATCAGCTTCGGATTTGCCACCATCGCCGCTAACAACTGGGCTTCGCTCAGGTTTTCATCCGCCAACTTCAATTCTTTGTACAGATCTTCTTTCTTACGCATCAGTTCGCGTGCCGAGGTGAAGCCCAGCTCCTTCAGCAGTTTTTTCAGTTGCTCCACCGACGGCGGCGTCTCCAGATACAGCACCACTTCAGGTGTTACGCCATGCTGTTCCAACAGTGCCAGGGTTTCACGGCTCTTGGAGCAGCGCGGGTTGTGGTAAATCGTGACGTTCTTCATTTAAATCATCCTTATCAAAATCAGCTGCGCTGGTACTGGCGGAAACGCTCTTGCAACTGGCGCAACTGGTCGATGCGCGCATCATAGCGCGCCTGTTTCAGGCTGCCGAGTTTTTGCAGCGAACTGGCATTGCTGAGCAAGCCAATGGCCTGATCGAGACGGCCGGTCAGTGCCAGGCTTTCGGCACGGGCAGAAAGCTCTTCATCGCGCAGTCCCTGAGCGGCACTGGCCTGGGCCAGCAGATCCCAGGCGTTGGGATCGTCCGGATGGGCGAAGGTATAACGGTTAAGTATTTTGGATGCCTGGGCCGGCTGGTTGCCTTCAACATAGGCATTGGCCAGGTTGAGCTGCAGCACCGGGTTGTTGCTTTGGGCGGCATTGGCCGCCTGCAGGCGGGCGATGGCCTGCGGCGCACGTTTCTGACCGAGATCGATGTCGGTCATCAAATCGAGCAGCCAGACGTTTTTCGGATCTTGCGTCAGCAACGGCTGAATGATGTTACGGGCGTCATCGTATTTTTTCGCCTCATAGAACAGAATGGCGCGGCCATACTTGGCGGCGGTCTGTTCACGTATATTGCCTTTGCTGTAAGTATCGAGCAGTTCTTCGCGCAGGCCGTAACCTTCGGAACTGTACATCCCCAAAGAACGCACCTTGGCCATCAGGTAATCCTGGGTGGACTGCACCAAATGCTTGGGCATCTGGTTGGCGCGGTTGCGTGCGTCAGACAGACGACTGTCGGGTAATGGGTGGGTCAGCAGCATTTCTGGCGGTTTCGAGGCGTAGCGCGACTGGTCAGACAGCTTCTGCAAGAAGTCAGGCATGGCTTCCGGATCAAACCCGGCGCGTTGTAATACCTGAATACCGATGCGGTCGGCTTCCTGTTCGTTGGATTGGGTAAAGCTGATCATGCCCTGTTGCGTACCGGCCAGGGTACCGCTCAGCGCCGCCATGCCCATGGTCGGGTTGGCCATCGCCAGCAGGATGGAGCCGAGGGCGCCAACCCAGGTCAGGGGAGCATTGCGTTGCTGGTCTTCCATCGCTCGTGCCAGGTGGCGTTGGGTCACGTGCGAGATTTCATGCGCCAGCACCGAGGCGAGCTGGCTTTCGTTGTCGGTTTCGCGAAACAGGGCAGAGTGCAACACCACGTTGCCGCCGAAGAAGGCAAAGGCGTTAATTTCGTCGTTACGCACCAGATAAAAATGGAATGGCGTGCGCACTGAATAGGCGCTTGCCACCAGTCGGTTACCCAACTGGTTAATGTATTGAGTCAGCAGTGGGTCGTTGATCAGCGGTGCGCTGGCGCGAAGCTGACGCACATAGAAATCCCCCATGGCCATTTCCTGGCCAATGCTCAGGGTGCCGCCCGCAGAGGTGCCCATATCCGGCAGTTGATCCTGGGTTTCCGCCTGCACCGGCGCCATCGCCGTGGCGTTGAGCGTGCCAAGCAACAGTACTGCAATCGCTGTTTTGGTCAACCGGGTGGTCATAGTCAGGCTTTTCCCTTAAATAGTCATTTCTAAGACGTCAGCATCACCTAAGAGTTCTTGTTCCCTGCCGGACTCGCCAAAACAATCAGTGCGAAAGCGTGTTGGCTCACAAAAATGCACGCGTTGTGGCGGCCTGTTGGCAGATCACATCATAGTCAGCCAAAAGCGACAATGAAACTTATGTTCGGCAATAATCGGACAGAAAGGCTTTATTTTTCATTTCTGAATACCACCATGGCGATCGACGGAGTGACGCTTTCAGGCCATCGACTAAAAACAAAGACAAAGTTTGTCCGCGTTTTAATTGACAGGTTAAACGTGGACTAATATAGTCTGTGTTATTGAATTCACAGGTGCACCGCAAACCCCATATGGCTTACATCACTACCAGCGTTGAATACGGCATCCACTGTCTGCTTTGGCTCGTCGGCGATAACCAGCGTGCTCTTAGCAGCCGCGAACTTGCCGAGCTGCAGGGTATTTCCCCCAGCTTCCTGGCCAAAATCTTTCCCAAGCTGGAAAAAGCGGGGATCGTTGCCGCGAGCGAAGGCGTGCGCGGTGGTTATCGGTTGGCCCGCCCGGCAGATGAGATCACTTTTCTGGAGATCATTGATGCCATTGAAGGTCACAAACCGCTGTTCGATTGCCAGGAGGTGCGTGGCCGCTGTGCGGTGTTTGATGACAGCCCGCCAGACTGGGCGGTGTCGGGCAAGTGTGCGATCCATGCGGTGATGCTGCAGGCCGAAAAGGCCATGCGTGATGCGCTGGCGGTACAAACTCTGGGGGCTGTCGCTACTCGCTTCGGGCGCAAGGCACCAGAAGGGTTCTTCGGTGAGGTCAACATCTGGATGGATGAGCGCATGAGCGAGCGCACCACGCGCAGCGGCAAACCGGCCCGCACCAAGCCTCAATAACGCCTCAGTATTTTCTCTGACTATTTTTTCCCGCCTGTGTGCCACAGGCGGTAGCCCTTCTGCACCCTTTTATCCGGGAGCGGAACGGCGCCACTCGCCTGGAAAACAGTACGGGCAACCCGATAAACGTGTATGAAGGAGTTATTCCATGACGCAGAAAATAGTGATCGCCGGTTCTGGTTTTGCTGGTTTTTGGGCTGCCGTTTCCGCCATGCGGGCAATCTCGCTGGCCGGCAAGGAAGAGGACATCGAAGTGACGATGGTTTCGCCGACGCCGAACGTCACCATTCGCCCACGGCTGTATGAAGCGGTGTTGGAAAACATGAGTCCGGATATCTCGGCACAGCTTGCCGCTATTGGCGTTCGTCATTTGGCCGGTTTGGTTGCGCAGATAGACAGCGAAAACCAGACGCTGGTGGTGGAGCGTGCAGAAGGACAAAGACTACAACTGGATTATGATCGCCTGGTATTGGCGACCGGCAGCCAATTGTTTATTCCTCCGGTGGCTGGTTTTGCCGAGCACGGCTTCAACGTGGATACGCTGCAAAGTGCACAACGACTGGACGCCCATCTAAAAGCATTGTCCGATCAGCCAGAAACTCCGGCGCGTAACACCGTGGTGGTAGTTGGCGGTGGGTTAACCGGGCTGGAAAGCGCGGCCGAAATGCCAATGCGCCTGCGTGCCATTCTGGGCAGCGAAGCGAAAATCCGGGTGGTGATTGTTGATACCGCAGAAGAAGTGGGGGCGGGTATGGGGGCTGAACCTGGCGTGGTGATCCGACAAGCGCTGGATGAATGTGGCGTTGAGTCACGGGCCGGGCTGCGCGTTACGGCGATTGATGCCGGCAGCGTTACGTTGTCGAGCGGCGAACGCATTGCAACCGACACGGTGATATTGGCCGCCGGCGTGCGGGCGCATCCGTTGGTTGCACAAATTCCGGGTGAGCGTGACGGCTCCGGTCGCATTGTCGGTGATGCCTTCCTGCATGCACCGGCGGTGGATGGCGTGTTTGTTACCGGGGATACGGTCAAAGCCGCGACCGACGGGCAGGGAAATCATAACCTGATGACCTGCCAGCATGCGATGAGCCTGGGGCGCGTAGCCGGGCACAATGCCGCGGCGGAACTGGTCGGGCTGCCTCTTTATCCTTACAGTCAGCCCAAGTACGTGACCTGCCTCGATCTCGGTTCCTGGGGAGCGCTCTACACCGAAGGCTGGGACCGTCAGGTGCGCTTCACACGTGAGGAGGGAAAAAAGATCAAACAGGAAATCAACACCCAGTGGATTTACCCACCGGCAGCGGATCGCGATGCGCTGTTCGCCGTCGCCAATCCAGACTTTGTGATTGTCCCTTAAGACTTAAGTCACCAACGGGAGCGGAAACGCTCCCGTTGTTATTTCCCCATCGGCAAAAAAGAGCGCTCAGGCACCACGGTTTTCATCACCAGTGTCGAACTGAGGCGTTGAACGCCGGGCAGTGCGGAAAGCTTCTCGTCATACAGCTGCTGGAATGCGGGTAGATCGCGCGAGATCACGTGCAGCAAATAGTCTGGATCACCGAACAGTCTTTGCGCCTGCACCACCTGAGGAATATCCACCATCGCATCCTCAAAGGCCGCCACGGCGTGGCGATCGCCTTCCCTCATGGTGACGAAAACCAGCGCGGAAAAGTTATACCCCAGGCTGGTGGGATCAAGCTGGGCGCGATAACCCCGGATCACTCCCGACTCTTCCAAAGCCCGGACCCGACGATGGCAGGGGGAAACGCTGAGCCCGATCCGTTCGGCCAGGTCGGTGACCGAAAGTCGCCCATCGGTCTGTAGTTCAGCAAGAATTTTGTGGTCAATCTTATCCATTTAGAAGAATTTCCCCGAACTCGTGGTTTTCAGGCAAGTAATTGGCAGCACATTTTAACGCCCTAAAGATATTCTTTCCAATAATTAACCGCTCGGGACTGCGCGTTTTTGCAGCGGCGCTCAGGGTCTTATAATGAGGAAAGTCAGGTGAACATACGGATAACACAGCAATCTCGGCAGGGGCTTAAACCATCATGACACTCGCCATTTTTGCGGCCTTTTGGGCGGTCTCTATGCTGTTTGTCATCACGCCGGGCATGGACTGGGCATACGTCATATCGGCAGGTATACGTGGCAGGGTCGTGGTCCCCGCCGTCGCCGGTTTGCTGTTTGGTCACCTGCTGGCGATTGTGGTTGTGGCGGCTGGCGTGGGGGTGTTGGTTGCAGGTAACCCCTTGATCCTGACCGTGCTCACCGTCGCGGGAGCGGCCTACCTGTTGTGGATTGGCATCAATCTGCTGATGAGCCCGCCTGTACCCAATTCCGCGGAGAAACAGAGCTCAGACTCATGGATGCGCTGGGCGAGTAAAGGAGTTTGCATCAGTGGCATGAACCCCAAAGTGTTCCTGCTGTTTCTGGCCCTGCTGCCGCAATTCACCGATCCGCATGCCGTTTGGTCAATACCGACGCAGATCCTGGCACTCGGCCTGTTGCATCTGGTCAGTTGTGGGCTGGTTTATCTGCTGGTGGGGTTTGGCTCGCAGTCTGTCTTGCAGACTCGCCCACAGGCGGCGCGAGTTGTCAGCCGTATCTCAGGTGCCGCGATGGTGATCATCGCCGTCGCCTTGTTAGCCGAGCAAGCGCTCAAATAAGAGAGGATATATCCGCCGACATGATGGCGGATATATCAAGGGGGATGCCGTCAGGCTCTGACGGCAAGCAGCACGGATGAGGCTTTGATCAGCGCAATCACCCGAGACCCGTTTTTCAATGCCATTTCCTGCAGGCTTTCGTTGGTAATCACCGAGGTCAGGGTAAAGCCCGCATCCGTTTTGATATGTACGGTGCTGTTGACGGCTCCTTGTTCCACCGCACTCACTTCTCCGGCAAACTGATTACGGGCGGAAAAACGCAGCCCACAATCTTCAGACGCCAGGATCACCCAAGGTGCTTTGATTAGCGCTACGGCTTCTTTGCCGGTGACCAGACCAAGCGATTGCTGGCTCTGCACTGTCACAATGGCGACCAATTTCTCTCCACCCGGCAGGGTGATTTCTACCTCATCATTAACGGCGCCTTTTGCGACCGCAGACACGGTACCGGATAACTGGTTACGAGCTGATACTGACATAAATTCCCCTTGGTCAGACATGATAATGAACTTGCCGTACAGCATGACCATTTCTCGTTTTATTTGCCACTGTCCAGCAAGAGTTGTGTGAGCATTCACCTGATGTTGCTGAGGGTTCATACGGCTTTACGCGGCTATTGGGACAGCCATTTACGCTTGCTTGCATAAAATGTAATGAGTATGATTATTATTCTCTTTGTTATTCGCATGCATAAAAGTGAAATACCCTCCACAGGGAACACTGAGACAGACGGTGGGGCTCATTTCTCGTCATGGGAAAGCCAAAAAATAATCCGCAGAGCCACCACTCAATAACTTTATATGGCCAAGGATTTCCCTGATGAAAATGAAAGTCTCCGCGCTCGCCCTGGTGATGAGCCTGGCGCTGAGTGGCTGCGTTACACAAAAGCAACCCTCTGCTTTTCCAATCGCCCAACCTGCCGCACCGGTGACTCAACCCGCCAATAGTGTTCAACGTGAACTGGCAAATGGTCTGTATGAGATCGCACTGGCTCCGGCGGGTGATGCGTTATATGTCGCCAGCTCCGAAGGTTTTAAAGATGTGCAGGGTGGGGTGGTTTATAAGCTGGATGCGAAAACGCTGAAAACGATTAGCCTGACCCACACAGATCTGAAAAACTTTGCCATGCAGATATCCCCTGATGGCAAAACTCTCTATGTGACTAATTCTCTGGATGGCGGTATCAGCGCTATCAATACTGCTGACGGCAAAGTGAAAGGTCGTCTGCTGTTTAGCGAACGCAACGAGAAAGGGCTGCCGTATGGCGCGCGCCAGATCTTGCTACACGAAAATACGCTGTATGTGGGCGCAGTGGCCGATCCGGCGATGATTTGGGTGGTTGATGCCAATACGCTGAAATTAAAAGCGCGAATCAAAAACACCGGCAAATGGATGACCGGCCTGCATTACTCGCAACAAACCCAGCGCCTGTATGCCGCGAACGGCAGCGGGGAAATCCTGGTGATTAACCCGAAAAACAACCGCATCGAAAAACGTTGGAAGCCGCTTGGCGATAAGCCGGCGCTGTTGCTTAACCTCACGGAAGACAGCGACACCGGCCGACTGTTTGTGACCGACAATTCAAAAGCTAAAACCACGCTGGTATTGGATATTCATAGCGGCAATTTGTTGAAACAGCTCGATGTCGGCGATTCGCTGGCGGTGTTGTTCAATGCGAAACGTAACGAAATTTATATCTCGCAGCGCGAATCCGGCAAGGTGTTGAGTCTCAACGCCACCACCTATGCGGTGAAACAGAGCTGGGCGTTGCCGCCGAATCCAAACAGCCTGTCGCTCTCTGCAGACGGCCAGACCCTGTATGTCACCGTTAAGCAGGTATTTAATAAAGATCATTCGACCAAAGGCCCGGACAGCGTTGTTCGCATTGATTTGAATAAATAAGCCACACCGGCTCGGTAACGGGCCATTTTTGTTCCACTTATCCTCATCTATGAGTGAATTATGCATAACACCAGTTCAACATCTTTTCCGCAGCGCTTGACGCTATTGGCGCTGGCTATCGGCGCGATTAGTCAGGGGGCGCTGGCCGCACCCACAGAGAGCAGTAAAAAAAGTCAGGAAGAAACCCTGGTGGTTGAAGCCAGCAAAGACAGCGATTTTAAAGCCGGCGGTGATGACCTGGTGCCCGCTTATCTGGATGGGCAAATTGCGCATGGCGGGCGGTTGGGGATGCTCGGCGAGCAAAAAGCCATGGACGTGCCGTTTAACGTCGTTGGCTATACCGCGAAGCTGATACAAGATCAGCAGGCGAAAACCATTGCCGATGTCATCAGCAATGACGCGGGCGTTCAGGCGGTACAGGGCTACGGTAACTTTGCCGAAACCTACCGTATTCGCGGTTTTATGCTCGATGGCGACGACATGACCATGGGCGGTCTGGCGGGAGTGGTTCCACGCCAGGTGATGGATACCCAAATGCTGGAACGCGTGGAAGTATTCAAAGGCGCCAATGCCCTGCTGAATGGCGTAGCCAGCAGCGGAGTAGGCGGTATGATCAACCTCGAACCCAAACGTGCGGAAGATACGCCAACGACCCAGGTAGGCATTGATTACACTTCTGATTCGCAAGTCGGCGGCAAGCTGGATCTGGGGCGCCGCTTTGGTGACAACAACCAGTTCGGCGCTCGCGTAAACCTGGTTCATCGCGAAGGTGAAACGGCGGTTAACGACGATAAACGTCGCACAACCCTGGCCTCCGTGGGGTTGGATTACCGTGGCGATCGTTTCCGCACCTCACTGGACTTCGGCTATCAGAAAAAGACTTTCCATGGCGGGACCATGGGGCTCAACGTCAGCGGCGTTGATTTTATTCCCGCCGTGCCGGACCCGACCAAGAACTACAGCCAGAAATGGGGCTACAGCGATATCGAAAACGAGTTCGGTATGGCGAAAGCGGAATATGACCTCACGCAAAGCTGGAAGGCTTACGTGGGATTGGGTGCACAGCATGCCCATGAAACCGGTCTTTACAGCGCACCGAAGTTGATTAACGCCGATGGTGACGCCACGGTCGGGCGCCTGGATACTAACCGCATTATCGACGCGTTCAGCGGCATGGCAGGCATTAGCGGCGAATTCAACACCTGGGACGTGTCGCATAAGGTGAACGTCGGTTACTCGGCGCAGATCAAAAGTGACAAGACCGCCTGGCGTATGTCGGCCAACAATCCCACGACCAATATTTATGACAATCACGATGTCCCGGTGCCGGATAATGCCTACTTTGGCGGCAACTACTCCGATCCGTTAACCACCGCCCGTAATCGGACTCAGGGCTGGCTATTCAGCGATACGTTGGGCTTCTTCAACGATCAATTGCTGTTTACCGCGGCGGCACGCCATCAGAAAGTGGTCGTGCGCAACTACAGTAACACCACCGGCCTGGAGGATACTTCGTCTCGCTATACCCAAAGCCGTTGGATGCCGACATTTGGCCTGGTGTATAAGCCGTGGGAAGAAGTGTCGCTGTACGCCAACCATACTGAGGCGCTGCAACCTGGTGACAACGCGCCGCAGGGGGCCAACAACTATGGTCAGAGCACCGGCATTGCCCGCTCCAAGCAAAATGAAGTGGGGGTGAAGGTCGATTTCGAGCGCGTAGGCGGCTCGCTGGCGCTGTTTGAAATCAAGAAACCTTCCGCCATCCTCAACGACAGTGGCAACTATGTGCTGGATGGTGAGCAACGTAATCGTGGCGTAGAGCTGAATGTGTTTGGTGAACCGACGTTTGGTGTGCGCCTGAACGGCAGCGCGACCTGGCTTCAACCTGAGTTGACTAAAACCCAGGGCGGCGTGAATGAAGGTAATGATGCGATTGGCGTGGCGCGTTTCTACATGGTGTTGGGTGCCGAGTATGACATCAAACCGGTTGATGGCCTGACAGCCACTGCCAAGGTGAGACACACGGGATCTCAGTACGCCGATGCGGCCAATACCAAAAAACTGGACAGCTATACGACTCTGGACCTCGGTCTGCGTTACCGCATGCGCCTGAACGAGGATAAAAACAGTATGGTATGGCGTGTCGGCGTGGATAACGTCACTAACGAGAAATACTGGTCTGGTGTAGAGAGTTATGGCACCTATCTGTTCCAGGGGCAACCGCGTACCGCTAAAGTCTCCGTAACTTACGATTTCTGATAACCACCGGCCTTAGGCCATAGCGGCGGTTTGACTCGCAGTTAAACCGCCGCTCTACCTTCCCCGCATTAAATCGATAATTGTCTTTCCCCTTGTCTGTACTGACAATCGCTGGCTGGCAGATGGCTGGCATGGTACAACCATACGCCTGAAGCCCCCCGCTTTGTGCTGGGGGAGCAATAAGTTAAAAAATACTCCATCACAGGAACAGCAATGCCTGCCAGTCAAACCTCTAGGAGCACTCTCTGATGCTGGAGATGTTATTACAGTGGTACCGCCGTCGTTTTACCGATCCGCAGGCCATCGCGCTGTTGGTGATCCTGGTTGCCGGATTCCTCATTCTCTATTTTCTGCATGGCATTCTGACTCCACTGCTGGTGGCCATCGTACTGGCATATCTGCTGGAGTGGCCGACCGCACGGCTGCAGCGTATTGGTTGCTCGCGTAACTGGGCGGCGAGCATGATGATGATCATGTTTGCCGGTATTGCGATGCTGCTGGTGTTTGTGGTGGCGCCGACCGCCTGGCAACAGGGTATCAACCTGATGACCGATCTGCCGGGTATGCTCAATCAGTTCTATAACTTTGCCGCGACGCTGCCGAAGCGTTATCCGGCGCTGGTGGATGCCGGTATCATCGATATGATGGCGGAAAACCTGCGTGGGCGTTTGTCGGGCATGGGGGAGTCGGTGGTGAAATTCTCACTGGCTTCGCTGGTTGGGCTGTTGACGCTGGCGATTTACCTGATCCTGGTGCCGATGATGATGTTCTTCTTGCTGAAGGACAAAGAGCAAATGCTCAACGCGGTGCGCCGCGTGCTGCCACGGAATCGCGGGCTGGCCGGGCAGGTATGGATCGAGATGAATCAGCAAATCACCAACTATATTCGCGGCAAGGTGCTGGAGATGGTGATTGTCGGCATAGCGACCTATCTGGTGTTCGTTGTTCTGGACATGCGCTATTCATTGCTGCTGGCGGTGCTGGTCGGTGTCTCGGTGCTGATCCCCTATATCGGTGCGGTGCTGGTAACCATTCCTGTGGTGGTGGTGGCGATGTTCCAATGGGGTATCGGCGCCGACTTCTGGACGCTGATCGTCGCTTATCTGGTGGTGCAGGCGCTGGATGGTAATCTGCTGGTGCCGATCCTGTTCTCTGAGGCGGTCAACCTGCATCCGTTGGTGATTATTCTGTCGGTGATCATTTTCGGCGGGCTGTGGGGTTTCTGGGGCGTGTTCTTTGCTATCCCACTGGCGACTTTGGTGAAGGCGGTGATCCACGCCTGGCCGGACGAACTGCGGGTGGAAACGGAACAGGAATAGGCAGGAATAACGAAGCGCAGCAGGCCGCTGCGCTTCGTATAAATTATTGCTGCAGGTAACTCAGAACGATGTCGTGATGATTGGTGGTTTTGAAATCATCAAACACTTTTTCAACCTTGCCCTTGCCGTCGAGCAAGAAGCTGATGCGGTGAATGCCGTCATAGGTTTTACCCATAAAGGTTTTCTCACCCCAAACGCCAAACTGCTGTGCTACCTGGTGATCCTCATCAGACAACAACGTGAAGTTTAACAACTCTTTCTCGGCAAAACGCGACAGTTTTTCGGGTTTATCCGTGCTGATGCCCAGAACTTCGACACCCGCTTTTTTCAAGTCATCCATGTTATCCCGCAAACCGCAGGCCTGTACGGTACAGCCCGGCGTCATCGCCTTGGGATAAAAATAAACCAGTACTCGTTGTCCCTGGAAGTCGGCCAGATTAATTTCCTCACCGTCCTGGTCAGGCAAACTAAAGTTTGGCGCTGTGTCACCGGCTTTCAATGGGGTCATCACTACTCTCCATCTTTCTCATCATGCTGTGGATAGTTCACAACGCTAATACTGCCTTGTGCTTTCAATTCTGTACATAGGCGATGAAAGGCTTGCTCAATATTTGATGCATCATGATTGCCAGGGCTGTGTGCGGTGATCTGGATATGGAGCTGGGGTGGCAGGTCAGTTTCTGCCGGCTGGGTGCGCGACACCAGTTCGGCAATGTTCATCTGGCTGGAGTAAAACAGGTCGGTAAAACGTTCAATGATGTGCGGTGAATCCTTCACCTCAACCTGTACCCACACCGTGGCCGGCATCGGCGGCCTTTCGTGCGAGTTGGTGCGCTTCATCACAATCAGCAGTTCCAGCTCCGCGCCTTTTTGCGGCAGGGTGGACTCGATCAGGGTAATGGCGTTCCAACTGCCGGAAAGCAGCATGATGAAAGTGAACTCCTCACCCAGCATGGCCAGACGGCTATCTTCGATATTGCATCCGCAACTGCTGACGTGGCGGGTGATGGCATTGACGATCCCGGGGCGGTCGGTACCGAGCGCGGTAATCACGAGATAGTGTTCATCTGGCTTAGGCAAAATGGAGCTTCCTGTCGTGCACAATGGGGTTACCATGGTAAACATAAAAAAAACCGCCTGCCAAGCGCTTACAACACCGTTGTTTGCTTGCTTTTGGATAGGCAGCAAAAGTACCATGAGTGACTTGTTTGTGGAGGGGACGGCCAATGTTTACGGGAAGTATTGTTGCACTGGTTACGCCGATGGACGACACAGGTGCTGTCGATCGCGCGAGCCTAAAAAAATTGATTGATTATCATGTAGCCAGTGGAACTGCGGCTATCGTTTCCGTAGGGACTACCGGCGAGTCAGCAACGCTTGCCCATGACGAGCACGTTGACGTGGTATTGCAGACGCTGGAACTGGCCGCTGGCCGCATTCCGGTGATCGCCGGTACCGGCGCCAACGCTACCGCTGAAGCCATTTCGCTGACCCAACGCTTCGAAAATACCGGCGTAGTGGGTTGTCTGACGGTCACGCCTTACTACAATAAACCGACTCAGGAAGGGCTGTATCAGCACTTCAAGGCGATTGCCGAAAGCACCGCGCTGCCACAGATCCTCTATAACGTGCCTTCGCGCACCGGGTGTGACATGCTGCCGCCGGTGATCGCGCGTTTAGCAAAAATTAAGAATATTGTTGCTGTTAAAGAGGCAACAGGGAACTTAAGTCGTGTAAGTCAGATCCAAGTGCTGGTTGATGATGAAGATTTCATTTTGCTGAGCGGCGATGACGCCAGCGGTCTGGATTTCATGCAACTGGGCGGCAAAGGGGTGATTTCCGTGACGGCCAACGTGGCGGCGCGTGAAATGGCGCAACTTTGCGCGCTGGCAGCACAGGGTAACTTTGCTGAGGCACGCCGCTTAAATCAGCGCTTGATGCCGTTGCATCAGGATTTGTTTGTAGAAGCAAACCCGATCCCGGTGAAATGGGCCTGTAAGGCATTGGGATTGATGGCAACCGATACGATGCGTCTGCCTATGACGCCGTTGACCGACGCTGCCCGTCCGGTAGTGGAACGCGCCTTGAAAAGCGCCGGTTTGCTGTAACTCTAAGGGAAATTTGATGGTTTATTCATTGCAAAAGTCGACGGTAGCAAAAGTCGTGGGTATTTCGCTGGTGATGATGCTGGTGGGTTGTACCACCGATCAGCGTTACAAACGCCAGGTGAGCGGCGATGAGTCTTACCTCGATGCGTCGGTGCTCAAGCCACTGAACGCACCAGCCGGTATGATCCTGCCGGTGCAAAGCGGTAATTATGATGTTCCGGCCACCACGCTGAAAGGCGGCGTCGGCAAGCAACTGGATATTCGTCCGCCAGTACAGCCACTGGCCTTGCTGAGCGGTTCACGTGCGCAATATGCCGGCGACAGCGGCACGCTGCTGCTGGAAAACAGCCCGCAGAACCAGAACCTGTGGTCACGCGTGACCAGCATGCTGCAAACGAAAAACATTGCGATCGCCTCACGTCAGGACGCTACTCAGACCCTGACCACCGACTGGGTGAAGTGGAACCGTCTGGATGAAGACAACCAGTACGAAGGCCGCTACCAGATCAGCGTACAGCAGCAGGGTTACCAGCAGGCGCTGGTGGTGAAGACCGTCGGCCTGCAGCAGCAGGGTAAAACCGAGCAGATTACCGACCCGTCGGAAGTGCAGCGCTACAACGGCATGATGATGAACACTCTGGTTGAAGGCCTGGACAAGCAGGACAACCTGGCGAGCAACCAGTCTGCCAACCGTTTCGGCACGCTGGACGTGCAGAGCGGCGCAGATGATACCGGTCTGCCAATGTTGGTAGTGCGCGGTCCGTACACCGTGGTGTGGGATCGTCTGCCGGCGGCGTTGGAAAAACTGGGGATGAAAGTGGGTGACCGCAGCCGTCCGCAAGGTACCGTTGCCGTAACCTACAAATCCCTGAGCAGCAGCGATTGGGATGCGTTGGGCGTCAAGGATCCTGAGCTGAAAGAAGGCGATTACAAACTGCAGGTGGGTGACTTGAACAACCGTTCCAGCCTGCAATTTATCGATCCTAAAGGGAAGCCGTTGACCCAGTCGCAAAACGACGGGTTGGTTGCGGCATTCCAGTCAGCATTCAGTAAAACCAGCGTTAAGTAACTGAAAAGGGGCCAAGGCCCCTTTTTCTTTGATGGTTACGGTATCGTTTGCGTCGCATATTTGGCACAATATACCCATCATTCTTGCAGCGTTTTTAAAACAATTTTTTATTGGAGTAACTAAGATGCAAAAGCTAGCTGAGCTGTATCGCGGAAAGGCAAAAACCGTCTACACCACCGAAAACCCTGATCTGTTGGTGTTGGAGTTCCGCAACGATACGTCAGCACTGGATGGTCAGCGCATTGAGCAGTTTGATCGCAAAGGCATGGTGAACAACAAGTTCAACCATTTCATCATGAGCAAACTGGAAGAAGCCGGTATCCCGACGCAAATGGAACGCCTGCTGTCAGACAACGAAGTGCTGGTGAAGAAGCTGGACATGGTGCCGGTCGAGTGTGTGATCCGCAACCGTGCCGCCGGTTCACTGGTGAAGCGTCTGGGCATTGAAGAAGGACTGGTACTGAACCCGCCGCTGTTTGACCTGTTCCTGAAAAACGATGCGATGCACGATCCAATGGTCAACGAGTCCTATTGTGAAACCTTTGGTTGGGTGAACAAAGAGCACCTGGCACGCATGCGTGAGCTGAGCTACCTGGCGAACGACGTGCTGAGCAAGCTGTTTGACGATGCCGGCCTGATCCTGGTCGACTTCAAGCTGGAGTTCGGCTTGTTCAATGGCGAAGTGGTGCTGGGTGATGAGTTCTCACCGGACGGTAGCCGCCTGTGGGACAAAAACACCCTGGACAAGATGGACAAAGACCGTTTCCGTCAGAGCCTGGGTGGCTTGATCGAAGCCTACGAAGAAGTGGCTCGCCGCATCGGCGTCAAACTCGACTAAGCGTTTTCTCGCTATACGGGGTCTCTCCGGCCCCGTCATTTTCCTGACTTTCCCCGCCGTCTGTTCCTTCTGTCTGCATTTCCAGAAAAATTCTACATTTCCTTTGCCGCTGAGCATTTATAATGATCTACGTAACATGACAAAAACCTAATCTGGAGTTTACATATGCGTTGGCAAGGGCGTCGGGAAAGTGACAATGTTGAGGATCGTCGCGGGCAGTCTTCAGGTCTGGGTGGCGGTGGCGGCGGTTTCCGCGTGCCTCGCGGCAAGGGCGGTATCGCCATTCTGGTGGTGGTGCTGGTGGCCGGCTATTACGGCATCGATCTTTCGCCGCTGTTGAACGGTGGGGACGTTAGCCCACAAACTCAACAACAAAGCGCCAGCATCAGTCCAAAAGACGATGAACTGGCTAAATTTACCTCGGTGGTGCTGGCCTCTACCGAAGATAACTGGAAAGAAGTTTTCCAGCGCATGGGCAAAACCTACCAGCCACCCAAACTGGTGATGTATCGCGGCGTAACGCGCACCAGCTGTGGCACCGGTCAGGCGGCGATGGGGCCTTTCTACTGCCCGGGCGATAAAACGGTGTATATCGACCTGTCGTTCTATCAGGATATGAAAACCAAACTGGGGGCCGGCGGTGACTTTGCCCAGGCCTATGTGGTGGCGCACGAAGTGGGCCACCATGTGCAGAACCTGCTGGGCATTGAGCCTAAAGTGCGTCAGATGCAGCAGGGTGCCAGCCAGGCGGAAGTGAATCGTCTGTCGGTGAAAATGGAACTGCAGGCGGACTGCTTTGCCGGCGTTTGGGGCAAATATGCCGAGAAGCAACAGATGTTGGAAGAGGGCGACTTGCAGGCGGCGTTGAACGCTGCGCAGGCGATCGGCGACGACCGTTTGCAGCAACAGGGCCAGGGACGAGTGGTGCCGGACAGTTTCACTCACGGTACCTCGCAGCAGCGCTACACCTGGTTTAAACAGGGTTTCGATAGCGGTGATCCTAACACCTGCAACACCTTCGCTTCCCGTTAACATGCATGCCGGAGCCTGACTCCGGCATTTTTTTAGGTCTGGATCCTGATGTTACAGGCAATGCAACAACTTATGCAGCAGCAGGGCATCAGGCGCCTGCTGGTGCTCAGTGGCGAGCCGCAATGGTGTCGCCAGCAAGCACAACGGCTGGCGACAACCCTGCCGGGCGACTGGCCGTGGGTGGGAGAAAATCCGCCGCCTGCTATGCCGTCACTGGCCAGTGGTGCGGTACGGACATTGCTGGGGCAGGAGCGGTTGCATGCGGTGTTTGATGCGACCCGCGGCCTGGATGTCGAAGCGCTGGCCGCGCTGGCCGGTACCCTGCGCGCCGGCAGTTGGTTGCTGTTGCTGACACCACCATGGCAACAATGGCATCAGCAGCCGGACCACGACAGCCTGCGCTGGAGCGATTGCCCGCAGCCGATCATGACCCCTAATTTCATTCACCATCTACAGCAACACCTGGCGGCGGACAACGAAGTCACGCTCTGGCGAGAGGATGAGCCGCTGACTTTGGCACCCTTGCCAATACGCCCGCAGTGGCAAGCGCCGGATGGCCAGCCGACTCCCGAGCAGCAAAGGTTGCTGGCACAATTACTCGGCGCTGAGTCAGGCATTTGGGTGCTGACCGCTGCCCGTGGGCGCGGCAAGTCAACGGTGGCGGGTATGCTGGTGGCGAACACGCCGCTCACCTGCTGGATCACCGGGCCCAGCCGAGCGGCTACCGAGGTCGCTGGTGAATGGGCGCAGGGCCGCGCACAATTTTGGGCACCGGACGCGTTGTTGGCCCATTGTCGCGAACACGACGTCAGCGACGTGGGCTGGCTGCTGGTGGACGAAGCGGCGGCGATCCCCGGCCCGTTGCTGCAACAACTGGTTAGCCATTTCCCCCGAGTTTTGCTGACCACCACGGTACAGGGCTATGAAGGCACCGGCCGGGGGTTTTTACTGAAATTTTGCGCGGGGTTGCCTGCGTTTCAGTCGCTGGGGTTACAGCAGCCCATGCGTTGGGCGCAGGGCGATGCGCTGGAACGCGTCATTGATAACGCGCTGTTGTTCAACGAACTGCCACTCTGGCCGGCGACGAATAAACCCGTCAGTATCAGCGAGACAGAACAAGGAGCGCTGTGTGCCGACCCTCAAGGGTTAATGCGTTTTTACGCCCTGTTAAGCAGCGCCCATTACCGCACTTCACCGCTTGATTTACGGCGGTTGATGGACGCGCCCGGCATGCATTTTGGCGTGGCGCAGGTTGAAGATGAAGTCATCGGCGCACTGTGGCTGGTGGAGGAAGGCGGCCTGAGCGCCGAACTGGCACACGAAGTCTGGGCCGGGCGGCGGCGACCGCGCGGCAACCTGGTGGCACAGTCGCTGGCGGCACATGGCGGGCAGTGGTGGGCACCGACGCTGCGTTCACGGCGCATTACCCGCATTGCGGTATTACCGGCTTTGCGTCAGCAGGGCATTGCCCGCAGTCTGATCGTACAGCAACGTCGGCAAACGCAGGGGCTGGATTACCTCTCGGTCAGCTTTGGTTACACCGAGTCGCTGTGGCGCTTTTGGCAATCCTGTGGTTTTGAACTGGTGCGCATCGGCAGCAAAACGGAAGCCAGCAGCGGTTGTTACACCGCCATGGCCATCCTGCCGCTAAGTGAGCAGGGTGAGGCGCTGCGGCATGCGGCGCATAAGCATCTGGCGCGTGACTGGCGCTGGCTGCAGCCGCGTATTGATCTGCAACTGGAAATCACCGGTGACGACGGCGATATCCAGTTGGGTGAGGATGACTGGCGCGAACTTGCCGGGTTCGCCTTCGCCCATCGGCCGCTTGAGGCCAGCCTGGGGGCGCTACAACGTTTACTGCTAGCCAGTCCTTTGCCGCTGCCCGCACTGCGTCAGCATCTGCAACAGCAAACGACGCCGGCGGGCTGCGTGGCGTTGCTTGGCTTCAGCGGCCAGAAGGCTTTGCTACGCCGCTGGCGGCAGGAGGCGGGGTTAGCGCTTGAGCAACTTGATGCCCAGCACTGCCTGCGCTGGCACAATTGGTCGCAATCGTTGGAATAAATTGAAGATGTTGCTCAATAAAACCCGATTTTCCTGAATTCTCAGCGGCGTATAGTAGTTGACAGGAACCCGGGCAACTGGCGCCGGGCAGAATTTGATCAATACGAGGAGTCACCGATGAAACATGAGCATTTTGTTGTACAGAGCCCGGCAACCCCGGCTGCGCAGCTGATCCTGCTGTTTCACGGTGTTGGCGATACCCCAGAGGCGATGGGCGAGATTGGCAGCTATTTCGCCAAAGACTTCCCGCAGGCGCTGGTGGTCAGCATTGGTGGCCCTTTTGCCTTCGGTAACGGCAGCGGCCGTCAGTGGTTTTCGGTGCAGGGTGTGACCGAAGAAAACCGCGCCGAGCGCATTGCTGAAGTGATGCCACAGTTTGTCGAAACTGTGCGTTACTGGCAGAAACAGAGCGGCGTGAATGATGCCGGCACCGCACTGGTCGGTTTTTCTCAGGGCTCAATCATGGCGCTGGAAGCCTTGAAGGCAGAACCCAGACTGGCCGGCCGGGTAGTGGCTTTCAGCGGACGTTTTGCCAGCCTGCCGGAGCGGGCGTTCGGTGATTGCGTGGTGCACTTGATCCACGGCGAACAGGATGCGGTGATTGCGGTGCAACATGCCAGAGCGGCGGCAGAACAGCTGCAGGCTATTGGCGTCGATTTCACGCTGGACGTGGAAGAAGACGTGGGGCACGCCATCAATCAGGGCATGATGAACGATGCCCTCGAACGGCTGCATTACTACGTGCCTCAGCGCTACTGGGATGAAGCGATGTTCGGCAAACGCGGCGATTTGATCGCTTTTAAATAAACTTCAGGGCGCTAAATGCGCCCTGATATCATTTCTTCTTCGGCCAGTCGTCGTCGTTATCCCACTCGGCGTTGTTATCGCGGTGCGGTGGCAGCTCCGGCTTATCGGCCAGATAGCGTTTGACGTCAACGCGGCGCAGCTCTTTGATCCCACTGATAATCATGCCGAATAAAATCAGCAGGATGATCCACCAGTAGTCAGCTAACCATTCCATATTTACTCCTTTCCTTCAGGGCGTATAAAACGCGAAAATATCGATGGCAAATGCTCTTCAAGCCATTGGGCACCAGCAACGTCCTTATTTTTCCAGGCTGCCAGCAGCAGCGCCGGCGTCAGCAGATGCTCGGCTTCACGCGCCAGTGGCCGGTAACTCAGATGCCAGGGTTCTACCGCCACACCGTCACCTTCTTCGGTGAACGGACGGTAAAAGCCAAATTCAGCCATATGCGCCGTCATCCACTGATTGAGCGGATAAAAGTAGCCGCCATGCTGGTATTCCCAGGGCTCCAACTGCAACTTTTGCCCTGCCGGTAACAGTGAGGGATCGTAGACGTCGAGGTCACTGCCCCAGTGATGGCGGCTGGCACCGGGCAAAGCCGACCAACGCAAGATTGCCTCACAGCGCTCGGCGGCGGACAGTGGCGTGATGTCGATCGGTCGACTGTCCTTATCTAATACTGGGCGCTGCCCGCAGAATTTTCCATTCCAGATCGCCTGTTGACGATCAAAATCACGAAATGTGCTGGCGGGCTGGAGATCGAACCCGGCCGCAAGTGCCGCCTGTTGCATGGCGAGGAACGCGGCCACGGCGGCGGGCTGCAACCGGTGGTTACCGCAGAGCGGTACCAGATGATCGGTTGAGCGCCCGGTCAGCATTTCTGGCGTGATCATGCGACCAGTTGCTCCATGATGCGCTGGTACATGCGGCTGAGCAGCTGCAAGTCGGCAGCGTGTACGCATTCGTTGACCTTATGGATCGTCGCGTTGACCGGCCCCAGTTCAACCACTTGCGCGCCCATCTGGGCGATAAAACGACCGTCTGAGGTGCCCCCGGTGGTCAGCAACTGTGGCGTCAGCTCAGAATAGTGTTCGACGGCGTTAACCACCGCATCCACCAGTGCGCCGCGTGCGGTCAGAAACGGCTGGCCCGACAGGCGCCATTCGATGCTGTAGTTCAACTGGTGGCGCTCGAGCAGTTCTTCCACGCGTTGTTTGATGGTTGCGTCAGTCGATTCAGTGCTGAAACGGAAGTTGAACTGGACGAACATCTCGCCTGGGATCACGTTGTTGCTGCCGGTACCGGCCTGCACGTTAGCGATCTGCATGCTGGTCGGCGGGAAGAATTCATTGCCGCGATCCCACTCGGTCGCCACCAATTCATTCAGTGCCGGCATGGCACGGTGTACCGGGTTATCCGCCAGATGCGGATAGGCGACATGGCCCTGAATACCGTGAATGTGCAGGTTGGCGGTGATCGAGCCGCGACGGCCGTTCTTTACCACGTCCCCGACACGTTCGGTACTGGACGGCTCGCCGACCAGACAATAATCCAGGCGCTCACTACGCGCCATCAGCGCCTCTACCACCTTCACCGTACCATGGGTAGCACTGGCTTCTTCATCGGAGGTGATCAGGAAGGCCAGACGGCCCCGATGCTGCGGGTTGGCTGCCACAAAACGCTCAGCCGCCACGACCATCGCGGCCAGCGAACCTTTCATGTCTGCCGCGCCACGGCCATACAGCATGCCGTCGCGGATGGTTGGCTCAAACGGCGGGTTGTCCCAGCGTTTTTCGTCGCCGGTCGGTACCACGTCGGTGTGGCCGGCAAACGCCAGCGTTTGACCTTCGCCACGCCAGGCCCAGAAATTCAGGGTATCGCCGAACGGCATGGGCTCAACGGTAAAACCAATGGCTTCCAGACGCTCAATCATCAGTGCCTGGCAGCCTTCATCGTGCGGGCTGAGCGACGGGCGTTTAATCAACTGTTGAGCCAGTTCGATAACCGGGCAAATCATGCTGCCACCTCGGAAATAAATTGCTGGTAGCCTTCGGCACTGAAGCCGAGCAGGGCGTGTCCGTTGCCGTCGTCCAGCAGTGGGCGTTTGATGATTGCCGGTTGAGCCAGCATCAGCGCGATGGCCGCATCGGCATTGTCGCAGGCGGTGCGCTGCGCTTCATCCAGCTTGCGCCAGGTAGTGCCGCGGGTATTCAGCAGCGGCTCCCAGCCCAGGCGTTCGACAAAACCACGCAGTTGCTGTTCGTCCAGCCCGTCGGCGCGGTAGTCGTGAAATTGATAAGCCACACCCTGTTCTTCCAGCCAGCGGCGTGCTTTTTTGATGGTGTCACAATTTTTGATGCCGTAGAGCTTAAGCAAACTTTTTTGAGCATTGTCTTTCATGAAAAAATGTTACCTCTATATCAGGGTAAGTTCAGAGCAACAGGTATCAGGCGATGGCCTAAACTGTCAGGAATCACTGCTCATCAAGTATTTTGAAGATAATGCCCCAGTGCAGGATTTCGATCCAGACTACGAGCTAATTATCGATGAAGGGCGTTTAGCATTCAAAGCCGAACATTTGCATGAAAGTGCAGGGTTAGGACGATTTTTCAAGCGTGTTAATGATGGTGACATAGCGAAAGGCTCGATCAGTTCTCTCGCGAAAACCCTTTCAAGGGTGTTGAGTACATTTCGCAATTAGACCGTGCTCAAATCGAACTGCATGATGTTGAGAAGTGGCTTACCATTAGCCGCAAACACTCTTAGTGGTACAAAGAGTCGCGGCTGTGTATGCGGCTGGCACTGAGCCATTGTTGAAAACTCGTTCATGGGCCAGTGATGTAGAAAAGTGTAATGCTCCCCTATCTAATGATCTTAATAATAGAAATGACCAAGTATTACACATTCAAGTGAAGCAGAACCGATCACGGGTAGTACTCAACTGCTATGTACGGATCGGGAAGCCCTGTACACAGCAGATCGGCGGCAAAGTTGAAAGTGGTTACCGCATAGAAGCATTATCCCGCGCAGGTATACAGTTTTCACAACCAAATCCTTATGTAACGTCACCTAATCCGGCACTTGGGGCACTAAAGGAAAATGTAAAAAAGTTCAGAAGGGGGTAAACCTGACTAAAACGCATTTGGTGAACGTGTAAGTATCCCAGCTTTAGTTCCACGCACTTTTTGGGGTTTCCGGTTTATCTGCCATCAGCCGATATTCTTCCGGCATCAGGTTATTCAGGGACTCATGAGGTCGCTTGCTGTTGTACTCAGTCAGCCAGCGTTCCGTTATTTCCCGTGCTTCATTCAGTGTTCTGAACAGATAAAAATCCAGTATTTCGGTCCGGTACGTCCGGTTAAAACGTTCGATAAATGCGTTTTGCGTCGGTTTGCCTGGCTTGATAAATTCCAGCATCACTCCGTGGTCTTCAGCCCATTGTGCCAGAGCCAGCGATATCAGTTCCGGCCCGTTATCCATCCGCATCTTCAACGGATATCCACGGTTTGCAACTATCCTGTCCAGCACCCTGACAACCCGTTGGGCCGGGATATTCAGGTCAATGTCGATGGCCAGAGCCTCACGGTTAAAATCATCCACAACGTTGAAGGTCCGAAAACGTCGGCCACATGTCAGGGCATCGTGCATAAAATCAATCGACCAGCTTTGGTTGAGTGCTTCCGGCGTTGCCAGCGGAGCCGGATTGCGCACCGGCAGGCGTTGTTTACCCTTACGGCGAAAATTCAGTTTTAGCTGGCAGTAAATCCGGTGCACGCGCTTATGGTTCCAGATATTGCCCTGCCTGCGAAGTACCTGAAAAACTTCTTAAATCCGTATCGTGGATAGCGTTCAGCCGCCATGGTCAGCGCCATGATAACCGGCTCATCACGTCGCGTATCCGGCTGATAACGAAATACCGTCCTGCTCAGCGACAATGTCCTACATGCCTGGCGTAAGCTCATGGCAAACTGCGCGGTCAGATAGCTGACCAGCTCACGCTTTATCGCTGGTTTTAAAGCTTTTTTTCAATGACGTCTTTCAGTGCGTGGCACTCGAGACTCAGGTCCGCAAACATCTGTTTCAGCCGGCGGTTTTCATCCTCAAGGTCTTTCATCTTTTTGATATCAGAGGCTTCCATACCGCCGAACTTTGCTTTCCAGTTGTAGTAAGAGGCCTCAGAGATCCCGGCCTCGCGGCAGACGTCTTTAACGGTGCGTCCGGCTTCGACGGACTTCAGAACGGCGATGATCTGGTGTTCGGTGAATCGTGCTTTGCGCATGGCGATCTCCTCCAGGGACATAGTCAGTATGTCGGAAGATCTCTAAAAGTGAATGGTTCGTTTTGCAGGGATACTTACAAACGAAGCTACAACGTTTTAGAGTTACTAAGTTGCAGTGCTTGCATAGGGGTACTGCACTAAGTCAAAAAATCGCCTATTAACTTGATGAAACAGACTTGACTGTGTTTTTATACAGTATGTATACTATGACCATGAAATCGACAACTAGAGGTATGCGTGTTAAATTTTATCCATGATAACAAAAGGGTATTGTGGAAATGTTGCTACCAATACGAGTCAACAAACGATTTCTTAATTTATTTAGAACATTACAGTTAGATCGGTCACCTCAGCAATCAACAATAAATTTGCATGTACTTAATATTGAAAGTAATAGTTTTATATACCAAAAGTTAGTTGATGAACTACGAGAGTTAATTGTTGGCTATGTTCATTCTAATCGAAGGTTAGCAGAATTCGATAAAAATCATCCAAGATTTAGTCCTAAACCATATTTAGAGGCAATTCGGAAATTTCGGAATTATACATCTAATGAAGGTGAGCTTGGTGAATTGCTACTATATGCATTTCTTGAGTCAGGTTTAAATGCACCTAAATTGTTGTCTAAAATGGAGTTAAAAACTGATGCGAATGACTATATTAAAGGGTCTGATGGTATACATCTCTTAGAAGTAGGCAACGATTATCAATTAATTTTTGGTGAGTCTAAAATGTATGCAAACTTACTAGACGGTGCCCGCGAAGCATTTGACTCTATTGCAGAGTTTAAACTTAACGGTTTAGGGTTTGAAAGAGGTTTAATTGATACTCATGTAATAAATGAAATGGTTACAGAAGAAGGGTATGAAACAATCAAATCTATTTTACTCCCCTCAGGAGATAATGGCCCAGATCTCGATTTGTCTTTTGGTGTTTTTCTAGGTTTTGAACTATCTATTGATGATGTTCAGTTATCCATGAAAAATAGTGAATTTAGAGAATGGATATACTCCGTTGTGCAACAAAATGCATCCAGAGTAATTGATACCATTCAAAAGAGAATTATAAAGCATAAGCTATTTGGTCATGATTTTCATATTTACATAGTTCCATTTACGGATATAGATATTACCCGAAAGAAACTAATTCAAGAAATGCTAACGGTTGGGTGAGAGTTATGAATGAAGAAGGTATTATAAAAAAAATTCCACTAGCAGAGCGTTTGTCAGTGGATGCTTATGAGAGTGATTACTTCAAAGAAATTCACACATATATATCAATGATATATGATGATTGTTTGTTTAACAATAATGAGCAGGATATAATAGATGTAATTGACATGTCAAAAATTGAACATGCTTTGCGTTTTGCGGACATACTATCACACTCTCTATCAGAAAAACATCGCTCTAGTTCATTTGAAATAATAAGTAAAATAGCTACATTCCAATCAAATAATCCTTATTTCAAAATGGTTGGGTCAGCCGTAATCAACCGCTTAGGCGTATTCGCTGCGGACAATCTAATATCGCAAGGTGTACAATTACCTTTAGATCGTGAGGTTGAGTCTGCGGTAAAAAAAACCATCCAAAAGACTAGTGTCGATGGTTTATATTTTACAGACAGGCAATATGAACTTTATCAATCCTTGATTAGCTCAAATAATTTAAGCTTTGCAGGTCCTACATCAATGGGGAAATCATTTGTTATCAATGAATACATAAAACATATTGTCATTAATGAAGATTGTAAAAAAATTGTGCTTATGGTCCCTACCAGAGCACTAATCAGTCAGAATACATTAAAGCTGAAGAACGAGCTTAGGAATGAGATTAATAAAAATCGTTATAGATTAATTACTACCTCCTATATGTTAAGAGGTGGTGTTGATAATGGTGGGGGGTATATTTTCGTACTAACTCCTGAACGATTAGTTAGTTTAATTAGTTCATCTCCTAAAATGAAAATTGATTATATTTTTGTAGATGAAGCTCAGAAGCTTACAACAAAAAATGACACGAGAAGTCTTGTTACATATTCAGCTATTGAACAGGCTTTAAATTTAAATATTAATGCGAAATTATTTTTTTCATCACCAAACTTATCAAATCCCGAGGTGTTTAACAAACTATTCGATAGAGAAAATGCTGCGACATATAGAAGCATTGAAGGTGCTACTGCACAAAATTTATATTTTATTGATTTGTTAGAGCAGAATTTCAGTTATGTAGGTGGAAATAGTTTAACAAAAATAAAAAATATAAATGAAAGATATGCTTCTGCTAATGATCTTATATATAAAATCAACAAAGGTAAAAGTAAAATAATTTATTCTGGAGGTATAGATAATACACTGTTACGGACAAGAGAGTTTTTGAATTATATTAAAAAAACAAAGCAAGCAAAGAGACTCTATAATTCTGATCTTGCCTCGCAAATTAGAGAGTTTGTACACAATGGATATGAATTGGCCGAAGCCATAGAATATGGTATTGCATTTCATTTTGGTAACTTACCGCAAGCAATTCGTGACCTTATTGAACATCATTTTAGAAAAGGGAATATAGAATATCTATTCTGCACATCAACATTGCTGGAAGGCGTAAATTTACCGGCACGTTCAATATTCATTCTAACATCTAAGAAAGGAAACAGCCACTTTGAGTCAGTTGATTTTTGGAATCTTGCAGGTAGAGCTGGAAGGTTAGCTATGGAGTTGGCAGGAGATATTTTCTGTGTAAAAGATGAAAGCAAAACATGGACAGATAATGCAATAAAAAAATTAATTCTATCAGATAAAAATAGTATAGAGTTAATTCCAAGTTTCTATATAAATGATAAGAAAAGTATTGATTCATTAAAACAGATAATTACAACTGGTTCCACAGATGGCATTAAGAATAGTGAGTTTCTAAGAACCCTAGGGGACATGGTTAGAATAGATACCTTAAGGACTGATGGGGTTAATAATCTTCCACTTATTAACTACTTTAGGGATAATGGTAATAGCGATATTTTACATCATGCTTTAAAGAGTACTAATGACCTCAATATCCCTCTAAATATTTTACTAGCCAACAGCCATATTGCTATTAACTCTCAATATAATGCCTTTAATAAAATAAAAAATTATTCTATCGATGAACTGAAGTTATCATGGAATCCTACGCATGATGATATAAAAGGAAAGTTAGAGCTAATATTTGAACTTTATCAAATAGAAAAATATAGTAAAGGGTTGAATCGCCTTAACTCTAAATCAATAACCTACTACGCTGTTATTTTATCCAAATGGATGCATGGTAACTCTTTAAGTGAAATTATAGCTGATACAATATATTACTATAAATCAAATGGAAGGGAATTGTATTTTTCTAATGGAGTTCGTGAGCTATTTGATTCCAGTAACCCTACGCATATTACCAAGTTAGTAAATGATACTATAAAGGACATTGAGTTGAAGGTCGGTTATCAACTCCAAAATTACATTTCACATTACTGTCAGCTTCTATCGCTAATATTTGAGAACAATCCTGGGGCTAATTGGTCCCAGTTCATTGAGTTTGGATCGAATGATCCAGTTGTTTGGCAATTGCAATTTATGGGGTTCTCAAGACATTGTGCAGTCTTCTTGAAAAAGAATTTCTCTCGTCATTTAAAATATGATCCTGAAAGCTCACAATTAAACATTGCTAACATAGATGGAATTAAATCAAAAGTGATGCAAAACCAATTGTATTGGCTTGAGATTCAGGCATTACTTTAAATGTTTTTTAATTTATTATATGCTCTATCTTTCGTTCAGATGCCCAGTTTTTTAATTACGGAAAGTAGAACTATGATTTAAATGGTTTTTATTATTTAAATGTATTAATAAAAATATCATTTCCGTAATTAATACCTTTAACATTACTTATCTTTATATTTTCAAATATCAAATATCAAATATCAAATATCAAATATCAAATATCAAATATCAAATATCAAATATCAAATATCAAATACCAAATACCCAAATTATTCATTATTAAAATTGAAAGTTTAAGGGGTTACATACGAATATTAAAAGTAGAGCGTTTTTATCTGCATTAGTTTTTAGCTGACCTGCTTGGTATAATCAATCATCAGTACATTAAAAATCAGGATAGCCAGAGATGATTACTCAATACTTTGCTCAACCTGTAATGAGCACAGATCAGAAGTTGTTAGGGGGTGAAATAATGCAGGATTGGATTATCCACGAAAAAACTTATTTTATTGACGTAATATATTTTATTACCAATGGCGAAGCATTTCTCAAAGAAAAAAACTGTTATGTTCCCTCAGTATCGATTCCAGTACTGTATTAATTTTGAAGCACGATACATACATTCTGACTTTGTTGAAATTAATGCCATGCAGTTAATTTTATGGTATCAGAGGGGATATAAAAAATGAGCAGGGGGTAATGAATCCAGAATTGAAATCACTTTCACATAGTAGCAATGCTATTTCCCTTAATTATCTTGGCGCTGGGAGTGTAAATCTACTAACTTATGTTAGTACCATATTTGAAGTGGTTAAGATCGATAAAATCCTGTTCAGTACTCAATTCTACAGGAACAGCTTTCCAGTATTACTAAAGGATATAATTAAGTATTGCCCTAGGATTATCGTATCCGGCGTATTTGATACTGAGTTATTGCAGCACTTGAAGGAATGGGGCGTTTGGGGTGTACAAGGGGATTTGTACAAATCAGCACTACTGCAAGATGCGAGTGGTTTAATTTGAGGTTACTTAGTAACCTGCGTTTATTCACCATCATCTAATTTATTGAGATATTCAGCAAGAACATCCCCGTGGCATGCGTATGGTTTACAATGGCAGCCTAAAGTATGTCCTCTTAAAAGCCTAAGCTTTTCATTAAAATCATCTCCTCCACGTAAAAAACCACGGTTAAAATCATAAGCAAATTTTCGGATGACTTCATCACGGTCGCCGTCTTGACCTATTGCATACGGATTCCCCCATAAAGTTCCGCGTCCAATATAAGTATCAAAATGTTCATCTTTGTCTTTATTTGAGACGAATGTTATTTTGTCTTGAATATATCTGACTGGTATTTTCTCTGAAAGATATGATTTAACAGTTGTGAATTCTGGGGAATAGATAGAATCAAAAATTACCGCATGAGTTAGTTTTTTATCTTGAATAACACTACTAAGTACATCATCGTCAAGATGTTTTAATAATTTTGAATCGAAGTGATTACTAATAAGACTTGCTGGATCAGCAAAGTATAGAATTTGGTAATCATCCAGTGCTGAAAGTATTTTAGTAAGTTTTCTTTCAAACTTACCAGCAGATACAAAGTTTGGATGATACATTATCAGTACTTTCATCATATCAAATGCTTAACCTCGAAGTCAGTATCCCAGTGATCATTCAAATATTCTATCACAAGACGTCGATGGCAGTGATGAGGTTTATGCTCGCTGCATAGTAAGCAGCTGTTTTTAATGAGTTCTTTGTCAATTCTTTCAATGTTTCTTTGGGCCATAAGGTTTAAAAAATTATTTTCATAAGTTTCCCAAGGAATGTTACCTTTTTTATAGGGATCTAACATTTCTTTTGTTGGAGCTAGATCTGGCACATGCACATAATCGATATTGCAAATTTCTTTAAGGAAATATTTTAGATCATTTTTCTTGGAGAAACCTGCAAGTTGCGAAATATTATTTAACCTAACATCTATTAATGTGGAGATTTTCTGTGACTTCATAAGATTAAAGAATTTTTCTGCTGATTTCTCAGTGAATCCTATCGAATATACTTTCATTCTTGTACCTCATATATAGCAGCTGCTATTTTCCAATAATAGCCTAAGTGTTCTCCACCTAGACTTACTACCAGATAACAATTATTAATTTCATACTCACCATTTCTGTGATTTGCGTATTGCTCTAAGATCATAGCATCAGTCAAAGAGAACATATATTCGACACTGTTGTAGTAGAATCTAGCTCTTACTTTTCTTTGAGGATTATCGAACGCTTCCCCTTCAGTTGCAATATGAACGAATAATCTTGTAGGCCGAATAAAATAGAGTGAATCACGAGATGTTCTAACTATACCTACAGGTACTTTGTCATTAATTCCATTAGTACTATGCAGTCCATTTTCCCAAAGAGAAGTAGGTCTTTGTAGCAATGGGCTTAAATATTCATGTGCTTGTAAATAATTTCCTACGTGTGTCCATTTTGCATCGTGAGTGAACAGCATGTTTTCCTTCTGCATTGGATGATTTTGAGCTGTCGTAAAATCAATTTGTACAACACTGAGTTTATTTGCTGTGTGTTGATTAAGGCAAATTCTATCTGAATCATGAACTTGCCCCTCACCGTTTAAGCAGACAGGGCGTACCCAACCTTGTGCTCGGTTATCAACTATTTCTATTCCTGCAACGCAACGGCCTCCAGGACGGTATGAACATGCTAAAAGAATCAATTTTTTTAACATTATTTTTTCTCGAGAAATTTTTAATAATTATGTTGTGATATATGAATAAACTCAATTGAATTTAATATATGTATTTCGATTTTGTGATCCACCTTGTGTGACCTGCTCCTCGTTGATTAGTACACCCAGATGTTAGCAATGTCTTCATAAGCGACATGAGGACATCCCCGTGAAGAAGCGTTTTTCCGACCAACAGATCAATCAGTATTCTCCGAGAGGCTGAAACCGGGGTTTCTGCCCGTGAACTCAGCCGCAAGCATGTGAGCTCCGACGCCACGTTTTACACCTGGCGTAAAAAGTATGGTGGTATGGAGGTGCCCGAGGTTAAGCGTCTGAAGTCGCTTGAGGAGGAGAACGTTCGACTCAAGAAGCTGCTTGTCGAAGCCATGCAGGATAAGGAGGTACTTCAGGTGGTTCTGGGCCGAAAGTACTGACGACAGACCAGAAGCGGGAAGCAGTGGTGTTGATGTGTGATGCGACCAATCTGTCGCAACGTCGTGCCTGCAGGCTAACGGGTTTGTCCCTGTCGGCCTGCTGTTACGAAGCGTAGCGTCCAGTGTCGGATGCGCATTTATCAGGATGCATCACCGAACTGGCACTGGAGCGTAGGCGTTTTGGCTACCGCCGCATCTCAGCTGCTGCGCCACGAAGGGCTTCATGTTAATCACAAGCGAGTGTAACGGCTTTGTCATCTCAGTGGTCTGGGTGTACAGCGCAGACGACGTCGTAAAGGGTTGGTAACAGAACGTTTGCCGCTGCTCCGCCCAGCGGCTCTTAATCTGACCTGGTCGATGGATTTTGCGATGGATGCGCTGGCCACCGGTCGCAGGATAAAGTGCCTGACCTGTGTGGACGACTTCACGAAGGAGTGCCTGACGGTAACCGTTGCCTTTGGGATTTCTAGCGTTCAGGTCTCGCGTATTCTCGACAGCATTGCGCTGTTTCGCGGCTATCCGGCGACGACCAGGGGGCGGAGTTTACCAGCGGAGCGCTTAACCAGTAGGCTTACGAACAAGGCGTGGAGCTGCGGCTTTTCCAGCTAGGTAAGCCGACATAGAATGGATTTATTTAGAGTTTTAACGGACGCTTTCGCGATGAATGCCTGAATGAACATTGGTTCAGCGAGATCAGCCATGCCAGGAAAATCATCAGTGAATGGCGTAAAGATTATAACGAGTGCCGCACACACTCCACGCTCAATTATCAGACACCGTCTGAATTTACGGCGGGCTGGAGAACGGGTAATTCTGAGAGTGAAAGATCCGACATTACTAACTGAGCGTTGTATCTAATCCTGAGGGCAGGCCAATAATCAGTAATACCTCTCTAGATGAAATGAGAGCTAAGTACTTCTAATTTTTTTTGAAATCTTGATGTGATTATGAGAGAAGATAAAAACTTGAAATTTACAGAACAAATGTGTAAATAACTTATCGGTTTATAAGGATAATTATCAAAAATTGATTTTGACGCGTTAGAGCGTGATGGAGTCATAAAAAAGTTAGAGACGGGTATGAGGTTCTTAAACATAGTCAATTACCAGAAATTGTTCATAAGTTACGTAAGTCCTTAACACCGACCAAAGGTGGTTCCAAACTCATAATTTTTAAGCCGCCACAGTCATTTCTCAATTTGTCTAAAAAATGAGTACAAAACTAATCTCCGATGCCCTTATCCATCGAATGGTTAAGTGCATTTTTTCACTCATTAATATAAAAAATCAAAAGGGTAGTTATTGATTTTTTTGATTACATCTAATGAAAGCCAGCGACCAGCATGCCGAAAAATGGCGGGGAGTTCCACCGTACAATGGTCTGAAAGGCAGGGGAAAGCTGAAAAAATGCCGATCGCGTTTATTACGCTGCTTTTTTGCTAATCTCACTGTGCTACTGAGCAACCCTACATAAGAAGAAGATCATGGAAAATTACCGAATCGAAGTCACCGAAAGCGCCATCGACGAAATAGAAGCGCTGATTGCAGAAGGGCTGAATCAATATAACGATGAAGTGACCGGCACCAACGATCGTCGCCCGTTAGCGGTAGTGGTGAGAGACCCGATCAGCGGCGAAGTGCTGGGCGGTATTAGCGGGCGTTCATCGTTGGGTATGTTGTTTGTCGATCTGTTTTATCTGCCAAAATCGCTGCGTGGTTCAGGGCTGGGCAGTGAGTTGCTGCGTCGCTTTGAGCTGGAAGGGCGACGCAGGGGCTGCGTTTCCGCCGTGCTGTACACCATCAGCTTTCAGGCACCGAAGTTTTATGAGTTGAACGGCTGGACGAGCTTTGGCGAAGTGCCCTGTCTGCCGGCAGGTACCAGCAGGATCTTTATGATGAAGACGTTGTAGATTACTGGCCAGAAATCATTCTCTGGCCTGACGTAATTTATAACTCAGGCTTTTTTTCACCATCGGCCATTCGTGGTCGATGATGGAAAAAACCACCGTATCCCGATAGCTACCATCTGCATTTTTCTGGTGATTTCTCAGTACGCCGTCTTGCTTGGCACCCAGGCGCGCTATCGCCGTTCTGGAAACATGATTATGCCAATGGGTGCGAAATTCAACGGCAATCACCGCCAGGGATTCAAACAGATAACTGAGCAACAACAATTTGCACTCGGTGTTAACGGCGGTTTTTTGATGGCTTTTGGCATACCAGGTGTAGCCAATTTCAACGCGACGGTTTTGTCCGTCGGCATGACAAACCCGAGTGGTGCCGATAATTTTTTGCGTGGCGTTATGCACCACAACGAACGGTAATGCTCGCCCGGCTGCCTGTTCACTTAAAGCCAGGCTGATATAGTCTTCTACGGTGTCTTCATTGGGTACCGAGGTAAACCAAAGTTCCCAGAGACGGCCGTCGGTAGCCGCTTCAACCAGCTGTGACGCATGCTCTTTCCGTAATGGGATAAGGCTGATGCTTTCGCTTTTCAGTTCGGTTTCCATTAGCCAGGATAAGTCAGCCATGTTCTGTTGATTTCCTCATTGAGTTTACTTTTCGCCCTGATCCTGGGACCAATGTTTCATTTCTTCGCTGATAAAATAATTAACCAGATCGCGATACATGTTCTCTATCACCTCCGGGCTTAAACCTTGCTCATCGGCCCAGACTCGTCTTTGCAGCAGCATGGCCTCAAAGCGTTCTTTGGCGCGTACCGCATCGGGGCTGGTCTTGAATTTGGCCGCAGCCTTCACGTAGGCGAAGCGTTGGGCGATCAGCTTGATAATGCTTTCGTCCATCATGTCTATTTCAGCGCGAATATCATTCATGTTCGCACAGTCCTGCGGAGACAGCCGGTTTTCAATAAGCAATGGGGAGTTCCTTTAAGGTTTTTTCAGCGGATATAACCATTTTGCTGCAGTCGCTCTAAAGCCGCGCTATCGGCATAGACCATGCCGGTGGTCAGCTCACGGAAGTGGTATTTTTTGTAGAACTCCAGCTTGTCGGGCACCGAGTAGATAAACACTTTGCCGAGCGGGGCCAAATCCTGCATGACCCGATCCATCAACTGACGTCCCAAACCCTGGCCCTGAAAGTCTGGATGCAGAGCCACGTCGGCCAGATAGGCAACTGAAGTCATATCGCTAATGGCGTGGGCGGTGGCGATCAGCCGGTCATCCAGGTAGCCCCAGTAGCAAAATTGGCTGTGCTGATAAACGCGCTGCAGAACCTGCGAGTCACGCTGGCCCAATCCGGCGGCTTCCAGTAGCCCGGCCAACTGTAGCCAGTCGACGCCGTAGCGGTTCGGGTCGGTCACGATTTCCATGTTGACCTCGCTTAGCCAATCCGGTCCAGATCGGCGGCGTATTGACGGATCGCACGCTGGTAGCTGCTGATGTCGCTATGCGAAGAGGTTTCAGCCAGCAGCAACAGCAAATCCGCGACCGCTTGTTTGGTTTCACCCAGGTTGTACAGCGTCATGGCGCGGAACAGGGTAAGTTCTTTGGCCTGTGGGAACTCGCTCAGCCCTTCGTCGAAGGCGGCCAGCGATTGTTGATACAGGCCGAGCGCCCGGTAGGTACTGCCCAGGCCAAGCCAGGCTTCCTGGCGTTGCGTTGCCGACAAATTGCGCGCCAGTGCCGCGAGGTAACTGGGGATCGCCTGCTGCTCAAAGCCCTGAACGTCATACAGGCAAGCCAATTGGTAGTGCAGGGCGGCGTCTTCCGGTTGTTGCAGTAACTGTTGTTGCGCCAGTTCGGTCGCTTCCTGATAGCGGCCCAACTCTTTCAATTGTTCGATGGTCAGCGTAGGGGACATCACATGGCCTTAGGTGAGTAGGGTTTTTGTACCTTTTGCACGCTACTACGGAAGAATTCATCGCACAAGGGGTATAGGCATTGCTGAGGGAAGGTTGGCCCCGCGATCCGGGGCCGGTTTTTGCTGTCAAAGTTGTCTTTTAGCCCTAGATACCCGGGCCTAGCGCACCGAGGGGCCATTATGGGACACATCCCTGTGTCCCACCCTACGGGCCGACTGGAAGTCGTTCCAATTTGCTCCCGGCAAATTAGTCGGCAGCTAAAGCTGCTACGACCCCTTCGGCACGCTCCCCATAATAACTTACTTTTCAACGGGTTACTGTAGATAATCAGAACTCGTGTTTGAGCGTCAGCATGAAGTTACGCGGCTCGCCATAGTTGCGGGTACTGTAGAAATTAACCTGTGAGTAGTATTTCTGGTCGAAAACGTTGTTCAGGTTAAGTTGCACCGCAGTTTGCGGCGTCAGCCTGTAACGCGCCATCGCATCGACCAGAACGTAAGACCCTTGTTCGGCTTTGCGATTGACCATTTCACCGTTATTGGCCCCGTTAACGTTGGCGTAAACCTTGCTCTGCCAGCGTGCGCCGCCGCCCAGCGTCAGGTCGCGCAAGGCACCCGTCAGTTGGTAGGTGGTGAACAGGTTGATGCGGGTACGCGGCTGCTCGGTGTTGAGATCGACCTTATCCTTGTCCTTCAATGAGAAGTGGGTAATGCCAAACTGTGCGTTCCAGCCCTGTGCCAGTTCACCGTTCAGTTCGAACTCAACGCCTTTGCTGGTGGCGCCCTGGCTCTCATGATAGGTCTGCTGCAGCCAGTCCAGATTGCTGGTGTCTTCGTCCAGCACACCCAGATTGTCCTGCGTGATGCGGAATGCCGACAGCGACAGGTTGAGCCGCTCATTGAGTAACGCAGCTTTAATGCCCACTTCCTTATTCACCCCTTCGATCGGCGCCAGGTAGTGGCCGCTGCTGTCGAGATAGTTCTGATCCTTGAAGATGTTGGTGTAGCTGGCATAGGCAGAGACCTGATCGGTCAGCTTATAGACCGTGCCAACGAATGGGGTGACTTTGTTCGCGGTGCTGGTGGTGGTGTTTTTAAAGCTGTTGAAGCGAGCGCCGAGTATCAGATCCAGACGGTCGGTGACCGAAAAGTCAGCACTGCTGTAGAAGCCGATTTGCCGCGTACGGTAATCCATTTGCGGCATTTTGTCTGACCACTCGGGTTCGCCCAGGCCGCCGTTCCAATCCAGCAGGCTGCCGCTAAACAGTTGTGAGGTGCTGGCGCTACGATAGGTGCTGTAGCTGTGTTGCCAGGCAGAGGAACTGCCCACCACAAATTTGTGATTGCGGCCCAGCAGGTCGAAATCACCGTTCAGCTTCAGGTCTACCGCATGTTGATCCCGGTAGCCTTCATAGCGCCCGGCATAAGGGCTGGAAGGTTTCACTGCCCAGGTATCCGGATCAATCAGCCCGCCAAGACTCATCGCCATTTTGGCATCGAAGACCTGCCGACTGTGGGTGTAGTTGGCCACGCCTTTCCAGCTGTTCTCGAACTGGTGCTCCAGCGTAGCGAACTGAGTGCTGAGCGTGGTGTCCCAGCTCGACCAGTCAGAAGCGCCGCTATAGTGGCGATCCCAATTGATCTCGCTGCCGTCGCTGAACCAGCCGGTTGGCAGGGCACCGCCCCAGGTGGAGGCTTTAGGCCGGTTTTGCTGATAATCCGCCCCCAGTCGCAGCAAGGTCTCGCTACTCAGATCGGCTTCCAGCGTGCCATAGAGGGTGCCTTTGCGTTCCTGATGCCTGTCCATAAATGAGTGGCTGCGCTCGCCGGCGGCGGCGATGCGCACCCTGACGGTGCCTTCGTCATTGAGCGGTGTGCCGACATCGACCGTAGTGCGGTAGTGATCCCAGGAACCGGCGGAGAGTTCGACGCGGGCAAAAGGAGAAAGGCTGGAAGCTTTCTTTCTGACCAGGTTGATGGCCGCGCCCGGATTACCGACGCCGTTCAGCAGGCCGGCGGCCCCCCTGACGATCTCGACGTGATCCAGTGTGATCGAGTCAATTTCCGACTCACCGCCGGAATAACCCGAATCAAAGAAGGTGGGAACACCGTCATATTGATAGTTATCGACGCTAAAACCGCGGTAATTGAACGAGGAGCGTTCGCTGTCGTAGTTGCTCTCACTGACACCGGTGGACCAGCGCAGGATATCCTTTAGCGAATACGCGTTGATATCGTCAATTTGCTGGCGGGTGATAACCGCGACCGACTGCGGCGTATTCTTGATACTCAGCGGCAAGCCGGTGGCGGTGCTCATCTGACTGGTGGTGTAGGAACCGGTGTTTTCAGTGCTGCCGTCCTCGCTTAACGGCGAAGCGACCACCTCCAGGGTTTCTTCTTTCTGTGGGCGGGGAGCCTGCCCGGTTCCCGCCGCCTGTACCACCATGACCGGCAGGCACAGCAGTACCCCGCCGGAAAGGCGGATCATAAAACTAGCCATGACCTGCCTCACAATCCGCCGAGATTAATCTTGAGCAGATAGTCCTGCTTTTTCTCCATCTCTTCCTTGGATTGCTTGATGCTGGCGAAGAGGGTATTGCCATCGGCAGAAAGCGCCAGGCTGTTAGGCAAAGCGTGGGTGGCGATGCTGTTTTTGACCTGGTAGCTGTTGCTGTCAACGATGCTGATGCGTTTGGCCTCGCGGTGAGTGATGTAGATCTCGCTGCGTGCCGGATTGAACAGCACCGCCAGTGAGTTGTTCACGTCAATCTGGTGCAGGATTTTGCCGCTGTTGACATCGACTACCAGCACGTTAGGCAGGTCGGGGTCGGTGAGGAAGGCGCGACCGGTTTTGCTGTCCAGGCTGATGTTAAGGAAGAAGTGTTTCTTGGCGGGTTCGACCACCAGGCGATTGAGGATCTGGTGGCTGTTGGCGTCCAGGGTAATCAGTTCGCCGCCGCCATTAACACAGTAGATGCGGCCACGTTCGGTATCCAGGGCAAGGCCGGTAGGGTATTCGCCGACGTCGTTCAGGGTGGCAATTTTTCCCCGCTTGGCGGTATCGATCACCCACAGCACACCTTTCTTGGACGTGCCAGAGACATACAAACGCTGATTTTTCTTATCAAGCACCATTTCACGCGTCGGGACGAACTGGTCTTCTTTCATGCTTTCACTGAGCTGGATGGTCGCGAGTTATTTACCGCTCTGGGTATCGATCATGGTTACTGAACCGTCCACGGTGTTGCCGATGTACAGGACATGCCGTTCTTCATCCAGCGCGGTGGCGAAGGCACGACGTTGGGTGACGATTTTCCCATCTGTAGCCAGCGTGGCCGGATTGATACGGTAAACAATCCCGCTGTTTTTTCCTTTGGCGAATGAAGGCGTAGAAGCGGCAAACAAGGTGCTGTTTTGTCCATCAAATGCCAACTCATACAGGCCGTATCCCACCGGTTTGGCCTGGAAATGGCTTTCTGGCAGCTCAGCGGCCAGCGTTGAACAAGACAGCAGCAGCATGGCGGAGGTCAGTGCGCTGAAAGAGAAACCTTTGCCTGGGGTGAACAGGTGCAACTTCATATACATTCCTTTACATCAGTTTACGATTTAAGGATGCTAATGATATTGATAATTAATATCAATATCATTTAATTAATCATATGAAGATATGTATTTTTCTTATTGAAAAATAAGTAAATATTTAAAATAACCCCATGATATGTCCGCATTGCGCGATCTTGTTCCCCGCGATTTTTGTTGTTGTAATAATTTTCATTTCGTTTTAATGCGAATGATTATCCGTTATATTCGCCGTCAATCGTGAAGAATTGTAAATAAAAATACCATCAGCAGCGGTTATCCGCTGGCGTACAGAGCGAGTTGGCTAAGGCCATCGATCTCCTGCTGCGTCAGCCATTTTTGGACGCTTTGCGGGCTACATCACCTATCGGAAACCGGTTTTATTAGGAATGGTTATGAGTGTTAAACAATACATGGGAAAACGCAGCGTAATGGCCAAAGCGATGGCTCTGGCATTGATTATTGCCCCTCAGGCTTACGCGCAGGAAGGGGAGGCAGAACAGAAAAATAACGCCTCCCAGGAAGACCAACTGGTGGTCACCGCCTCCGGATTCAAGCAGAACAAGAAATACGCCCCGGCCAGCATTTCGGTAATCGATCGCAAGGCGCTCGAGAAGCAGAACAGCCGCGATGTGGCCGAAGCGGTTCAGGATATTTCGGGGGTGTCTGTCAGCAACGGTGCTGGCACTGAGGTGTCCGGCGACGTCATGATCCGCGGTATGGACTCGAGTTACACCTCGTTCATGGTCAACAGCATTAAGCAGAATACCGGCGAATCCCGTCCCTATGGCCAGAATGTTGGCACCGAAGCCGGCTTTTTACCGCCGTTGGCGGCCATCGATCGTATTGAGGTGATCCGCGGCCCGATGTCATCGCTGTACGGCTCGGACTCCATCGGCGGCGTGGTCAACGTCATCACCAAAAAACCGTTTGGCGTACGGGAATGGATGGGCTCGATTGCCGCAAACAGTTTCCTGCAACAGCATCAGGAGTTCGGTAATACCCAACAGACCAACCTGTTCCTGATGGGGCCGCTGATACCCGATGTTCTGGGGCTCAGCCTGTCGGCGGATTACCTCGATCGCCGTGAGGACGAAAAACCCAACTCGTTCAGCAAGAACAACAAAAAGTCGCTCGACATGACGCTCGGTTTTGCCGCCAATGAGACCAACCTGTTCGACCTGAACCTGGTGAAAGGGGAGAAAAAACGCAGCCGGACGGAGAAAGGCGGTGGCACCCCTTGGGGCTGGGATTTTGATCGTGACGCCCTGAGCCTGACCCACTCGGGTTGGTATGCGGAAGATAGCATCGCCACCACCAGTTATTTTCAATACGAAAAAGGCGAATCAACCTTCCACACCAGCACGTTGGCACCACAGCATATCCAGACCGAGAATTACGTGCTGAATAGCCAGGCCAAGCTAAGCCTGGGTGAGCACAACCTGACCCTCGGCGCCAACTACAGCCGTGAAACGCTGAATGACGATTTCTATGCCGACAACAAACGGGCGCCGGGCATCGATCCCGTCACCAAAATTTCGCGCGACGGCTGGGCGCTGTTCGCCGAAGGGCAGTGGAACATTGAAGATTTCTCGCTGACCACCTCGGCACGTATGGATCGGGACAATTACTTTGGCACCCACATTAGCCCGAAACTTTACGGCAACTGGATCCTCGATTCAGCCTGGGCACTGAAGGGCGGCGTCTCTTCCGGCTATAAAAAACCGTCGCTGCGGGAAAACTCCGATCAATTCATTACGCCGCGTGGCAGCAACCCGCCTTATCCCTATCTGTCGGTGGGCAACAGCGAGTTGAAGCCGGAAACCAGCCTGAATACCGAACTGGGGCTGTACTGGAACAACAATCGCGATCTCTCCTTTGACGGCACGGTGTTTTATACCGACTTCAAGGACAAGATCGCGGAGGTGAATATCTGTGAGGCGAGTGCCAACCATCCCTGCGTGGTTAACGGTTATAACGCCGAATCGATCGATAAGTATTTCAATATTGGCAAGGCCAATGTTTACGGTGTCGAACTTAACGCAGACTGGCAGGCGACAGACAGTCTGAATCTCAGTGCCAACTACACCTTCAACAAGAGCGAGCAGAAAAACGGTGTCAATAAGGGCTATGCGCTAAATGACTTCCCAAAACACATGGCTAACTTATCCGCCAAGTGGGCTGCGGCATCGGCGCTGGACGTCTGGTCCAAGGTCAATTATCGCAGCCGCAACGAGGAGACCGGCGACCATACCCGCTACGGAGCTTACGCTTTGCTGGATGCCGGGGTGATTTACCACTTCGACAAGCACACCCAGGTGATGGCGGGCGTGTATAACATTTTCGATAGCGCGCCAAAACGCACCACCAGTTGGGGGGAATATCCGCAGCTGGAGGGCCGTCGTTATAACCTCGGCTTACGCGTCGATTTCTAAGTTTTGCTGAGTCAATAGCCCGGCCGTTTGCTAACAGCGGCCGGGTTAGATCTTTTCTGCGTTGGCTTGGACGGATTAAGATCGGAAGGGAATAGCCGGGATTATCGATTGATCAGATAAATACGAAAATGTGCACTATCCCCGGTTTTCGCGGCTGGCATCGTTCCCAACCCCCTTCACTTGCTCAAAAAACAGGCGTAGAATTCGCTTCGTCTATTAATTGAGGTTGTAAATTATTATGGTTGATCGTGAGTTAGGAAACTGGAAAGACTTCATCGAAGAGATGTTGGGTAACTGACACTGCGTTGAGGCTGAAAACAAGGTTGGTTGATTTGTCGGTAATTGAAGCACCTTGGGAACGAGACTCTCGTTCGAGATAAAGCAGCATCGGTTTCCCGACGCTGCTTTTTTTTGCCTGCTATTCTGCGCTGTCTTGCGGTTTGGCCGCCCTGGAGGGTTTACCCGGGAAGCGGCGACGAACCAGCACAAAGAACAGCGGTACGAAGAATATCGCCAGCAGGGTAGCGGAAATCATGCCGCCCATTACGCCGGTGCCTACTGCATGCTGGCTGCCTGAGCCGGCACCGCTGCTGATGGTCATCGGCAGTACACCGAAGATAAAGGCCAGTGAGGTCATCAGAATCGGCCGCAGACGCATGCGCGAGGCTTCCAGCGTCGCCGCCATCAAATCCTGGCCTTTTTGATTTAGCTCGTTGGCGAATTCGACGATCAAAATGGCGTTCTTCGCCGACAGCCCGATAATGGTCAGCATCCCCACCTGGAAGTAAACGTCATTCTCCAGCCCGCGCAGCCAGGTCGCCGCAACGGCACCAATCAGGCCGAGGGGTACCACCAGCATCACCGAGAACGGAATCGACCAGCTCTCATACAGCGCCGCCAGGCACAGGAACACCACCAGCAGCGAGATGGCGTACAGCGCCGGTGCCTGGGAACCGGACAGGCGTTCCTGATAGGACATGGCGGTCCATTCCAGGCCGAAACCGGTCGGTAACTGGCTGACAATTTTCTCCATTTCGATCATTGCCGTACCGCTGCTGACGCCTTCTGCCGCCTCACCAACAATCTCCAGCGCCGAGTTGCCGTTATAACGCTCCAGACGTGGGGAACCGTACTCCCAATGAGAGGTGGCGAAAGCGGTGAACGGCACCATACCGCCCGCGCTGTTGCGCACGAACCATTTATCGATGTCGCCAGGCAACATGCGGAACGGCGCGGCAGCCTGCACATAAACTTTTTTCACCCGACCACGGTCGACGAAGTCGTTGACGTAGGTTGAACCCCAGGCGGTCGACAGCGTGTTGTTGATGTCATCGATAGAAACCCCCAGCGCCTGAGCCTTGCGTTGGTCAATATCAATCTGCAATTGCGGGCTGTCATCCAGACCATTGTGGCGTACCCGGGACAGCAGTGGATTGGCGGCGGCCAGTTGCAGCAGTTGATCGCGCGCTGCCATCAGTTTTTCGTGACCCAGCCCGGCATGATCTTCCAGTTCCATATCGAAACCGGAGGAGTTACCCAGCCCGGTGATCGCCGGTGGGCTGCTGGCAATCACCCGCGCCTCGTTAATCTTGTTAAATTCGTGGGTGGCGCGATTGATGATATCGAAAGAGCTGTTGGCACCCGAGGTGCGCAGATCCCAGTCTTTCAACCGAATAAACATACGCGCCACGTTTTGCCCGTTACCGCCAGGCCCGGCGCCGATGGTGGAAAACACCGACAGCACGTCCTGCTTCTCTTTGGTCAGGAAGTATTGCTCAACTTTTTCCACCACCTTGGTGGTCTGCTGCTGGGTCGATCCCGGCGGCAACTGCACCTGTACGGTGAACACTCCACGGTCTTCCTGCGGCAGGAACGAGGTTGGCAGCTTGATAAACAGCAACGCCATGCCCCCCAGCAGCAGCAGGTAAATCACCATATAGCGGGTGCTTGCGTGCAGAACCCGTGCCACACCGCGCTCGTAGCGATCGGCGTTGCGGTTGAACATGCGGTTAAACCAGCCGAAGAAGCCGCGTTTGCCGTGATGGTGACCTTTGGCGATCGGTTTGAGCAGGGTCGCGCACAGGGCAGGGGTCAGGATCATCGCCACCAGCACGGACAGCACCATGGCAGAAACAATGGTGATCGAGAACTGGCGGTAGATGGCACCGGTGGTGCCGCCGAAGAACGCCATCGGGATAAACACCGCCGACAGCACCATGGCGATACCGACCAACGCACTCTGGATCTGCCCCATGGATTTTCGTGTGGCATCCCGGGGCGACAGGCCTTCTTCGCTCATCACACGTTCGACGTTTTCCACCACCACGATGGCGTCATCCACCAGCAGCCCGATGGCCAGCACCATGGCGAACATGGTCAGGGTATTGATACTGAATCCGCAGGCCGAAAGAATGGCAAAGGTGCCCATCAGCACTACCGGCACGGCAATGGTCGGGATCAGGGTGGCGCGGAAGTTCTGCAGGAACAGATACATCACCAGGAACACCAGTAAAATGGCTTCCAGCAGGGTTTTTACCACGTCTTTGATTGAGGCTTTAACGAACGGAGTCGTCTCGTAGGCGACCTTCGCCTCCAGCCCGTGCGGGAAATACTGTGACAGCTCGGCAATTTTGTCTTTCACCAACTGGTCGGTTTGCAGTTCGTTGGCACCGGAGGCCAGCTTGATGTTCATGCCAGCGGCTTGCATGCCGTTATAGCGGCTGAGATAGTCATAGTTCTCGCCGCCCAGCTCGATGGTGGAAACATCACCCAATGTCACCAGTGAACCGTCCTGGTTGACCCGCAGGGTGATTTGTTTGAACTGTTCCGGCGTTTGTAGCTGAGACTGGGCGTTGATGGTGGCGTTGAGTGCCTGTTTATCCACGGACGGTGTGCCGCCGAGCTGACCAACCGCCACCTGGGCGTTCTGTGATTTGATCGCGGTAACCACGTCCTGGGTGGTGAGCTGGTAGCTGTTGAGCTTGTTGGCATCGAGCCAGATGCGCATGGCATATTGCGAACCGTAAACGTCCATGCTGCCCACGCCGTTGATGCGGCTGAGTGGATCCTGCAGGTTGGAAACGATGTAATCGGCAATGTCCTGCTTGTCCATGCTGCCGTCGGTGGAGACAAAGGCCACCATCATCAGCGTGGTGTCGCCGGATTTCGACACCGTCACGCCCTGGGTTTGCACGGCCTGTGGCAGTCGCTTAATCGCCGCCTGCAGCTGGTTTTGCACCTGCTGCATCGCCTCGTTGGGATCGGTGCCGGCCTCAAAGGTCAGCGTTACCGTGGCACGCCCGGTGTTGGTACTCTGCGACGACATGTACATCATGTTGTCCAGACCGGTCATGTTCTGTTCGATAATCTGGGTGACGGTGTTTTCCAGCGTTTGCGCCGAGGCTCCGGGGTAGTTGGCACTAATGCGCACGTTCGGCGGTGCCAGGTTCGGGTACTGTTCTACCGGTAAGGAAGAAATCGCCAAGGCGCCGGTCAGGCAAAGAATAATTGCCAGAACCCAGGCGAAAATCGGGCGATCAATAAAAAAATTGGCCATGCAGCGCGAACCTCGTTATGACTTGTTCTATCTTTAAGACGCATCGGAATTGCGTTTATCAGCGGCTGGGAAGGATTCCGGCGCTTATGCACTTTACTCGGGTAGGGGGAGTAAAGCGTGGAGAAAAAAAGGAGATAATGTAAATAACGGTAGTAGAAACCTGCAATGGTGCTGCTATTGCTGTTAATTACGCCATTAAGACAAATTTATTACTATCAAGGGCCTGACCGATCAGGGTTCACGGGAAATCATCAGGACTCATATTAATGCAGGAGCAAGGCATGGAAATTAACCCGGTATTTGCCCGTCGTCTTTATCTGTGCTGGCTGATCAGCCACAGCGAACGGCCCAATGTTCCACGTTTGATGGAGTTGACCGGCTGGCCGCGCCGTACTCTGCAAGACGTGTTGAAAGCCTTGCCAGGCCTGGGGGTGGAGCTGCAGTTTGTTCAGCAGGGCGTACGTAATAACGACGGTTTCTACCAGTTGGAAAACTGGGGGCCGATCAACAAGGGCTGGGTTAACCAGCACCATCAGACGCTGCTCGCCGCGATTGAATAAAGCCTCCCCGGCGTGCCGGGGAAGTATTAATGACTCTTGTGCTCCAGATACATCACCGTGGCCGCCACGCGTGAACGCACGTCCAGCTTGCGTAGCATGTTGCGGATATGCACTTTTACCGTCTCTTCAGAAATGTGCAATTGCGCCGCTACCTGTTTATTGGACAGGCCGCGCGCCACTTCCTGTAACACGTCCAGCTCGCGTTCGGTCAGTTCGGCAAAGGGATCGTGCTGTTCGCTGCGGGATGAAAGATAGTCCGCCACCGCGTCGCTGATCACGTTCTGTCCTTCCGCCGCCGCGCGAATGTGTTCCAGCAACTGTTCCGGTTCACTGTCTTTCAGCAGGTAGCCGTCGGCACCGGCGTCGATCAACGCATACACGTCGTTGCGTGAGTCTGACACCGTCAGCACGATGATGCGGGCATCCACGCCTTCATTGCGCAGCGCTTTCAGCGTGTCCAGACCGGATAAACCTTTCATATTCAGATCGAGCAGAATGACGTCCGGCGCGTGTTGCAGCGCAAGCGTAATGGCTTCGTTACCATTACTGGCTTCGGCCAGCACGGTAAACAGCGGATCCAGCCCCAGCAGTTGTTTGATGCCGCGGCGCATCAGCGGGTGGTCGTCGACGATCATCACTCGGTAATTCTTCATCACCATGAAATATGCTCCCTGTAGCGAGTAAAGCCACTCAAACGCGCTGTGCAGCACGCTTCACAGTGGGACAGACTCTTATAAAATAGTGGCAATTAGCGCCCCGGACATCCTGAAATGACCGTTAGACTTCGCTAAACCGTAACGAAGGGTGAACAGTCCTGATTTTATGGCGGGAATGTCAGACGGACTTCCGTGCCGTCCGGCTCACCCCGCTGGATGCGCAGCGTTCCTCCCAGTCGCGCAGCGCGTTCGCTCATGATGGTCAGGCCATAGTGGCCTTCAGGTTCATTCAGGCTGGCAATGCCGCAGCCGTCGTCAGCAATGCTGATACTGTTATCCCCCTCGGCCGTCATTTCGCAGCGAATCACGATTTCCTGTGCTCCGGCATGTTTGATGGCGTTGAGCACCGCTTCGCGCACAATCTGCAGCGCATGCACCTGCTGCTGGGCATTGAGCGCCTGGGAAGAAAGCCGACAGTGTAACTGAATCCGTGCGTCGGTAAGAACCTTTAATGGCGCCAGCAACTGCTGCAGCGCGGTGTTCAAATCGGCCTCCTGAATGTTGAGGCGAAAGGTGGTCAGCAACTCGCGCAACTGACGATAGGCATCGGCCAGCGCCTGGTCAAAATCGGTAATGATCTCTTGGGCTTCAGGGGCACTGCCCGCCAGTTTGCGCTTGAGCAGGGTTAACTGAATACGCAGGAATGACAGGGCCTGTGCCAGAGAATCGTGCAGCTCCCGGGCGATGGTGGCGCGTTCTTCCATCAGCAAGAATTGCATATGCTGTTTCTGCGCCCGGTTAAAATAAACCCCTCGACTCAGCATGTTGGCCACGCTTTGCATCAGATGTGGGTGTGGCGGATGATCCTGATGCTGCCAGCTCAGTTCACCCAGCGGTTTGTCGCCCTGGATGATGGTCAACGATTGCCACGCCAGCGTCGGCGAAGGGCTACCGCTGCGCAATTGCCATTCGCTGAGGTTGTCCGCCACGTTTAGCCGAATGCAGTGCAAATCTTCGCTTTGGCGCACGATATGCAGGATCTGTTCGAATGCCTGCTGGTCTATCTGCCGCACGCTCAACGCTTGCGAGCAGTTGTACAGCACCTCCAGCGTCTTGTTCGCCTGTTGCAGCCGCTGGGTTTTTAACTGCACTTTCTGCTCCAGCGAGTTATATAACTTGGCCAGATCGCCCGACATGGCGGTAAAGGCCTGCGACAGTACCCCGAGTTCATTCGGCAGGGCGGTATCCAGCGGCGGGTGGTTAAAGTCCCGCTGTTGCACGCGCTGGCTGGCATCTACCAGGTGTTTCAGCGGTGCCACGACCTGACGGCGCATAAAACGGATGCAAAACAGCACCAGGCCGATAATGGCGATAAAGCCCAGCACGCTGATGGCCGCCACGATGGTCAGTTTCAGCTCGGAATAACGCTGTAACGCCAACACAAAATGGTCAATCTGGTTAACATAGCCGGCGATATTGGCCTGATAGTCGGTCGACTGGCCGGCTCGGATCTGCTGCGCCAGCGGTTGCCAGGCATGCTGCAGCGACAGGTACTTTTCCCGCACCTCCTCAGGCACGTAAAAACGGTCCAGCTTTTGTAATGCCGGGGCCTGCAGCGATTGCTGATACTGCAACAGGTGCTGCTCCAGCTCCGGAGCCGGGCGGGTGAGATCGTAGGCCAGTCGGTAGCTCTGCATGCGCAGTGAACCGGCAATGTTGACCGCTTCGGCGTCGCGCAGGCTGTCAGCAACGGTGGTCAGCGCCAGCCCGGTGGAGAGCACGGACAAAATTACAATGCAAAACAGCGCCTTGGCCAGGCTGCTGGTCACTGAACGTTTAACAAGCAATCATGCATCCTTTTCTGGTGGGCGATGAGCATCGCCGGGTTTCATTCGAAAGCAAAATTATAAGTTTTGCAACTAAAATGCACTGCGTTTTGCATTAAGTTGGTCTGCATCACCACAAAATTCAGACGCTATATAATCAACTAGATAGCGTCTGACTGGCGTTCCTGCGGCCGATAACCCATTGAGAGCGGAAATAGATTGATCTGGCGCAAGCTACCCCCGCATTTACCCCTTTAGGGTAATTATATACCCCCAGCGATCCCCTTATCTTACCCCCGTCTTTCTCAGGGTTTATTCCTGTCGTCTTTCACGTTATGGCGGCAACGGGAAATTCCCTGGCAATGACTACAATAACAATACAAAAACAGGTTTTATTTATTACGCGCGATGGCGTGTTTGCAATGTCGAGGAAAAACCGTATGACCGTATTGTCACGGCGCAAACTGCTCGGTGGACAATGGCGTCAGCCAACCGCAGCGATCCGCCCCCCGTGGTCGCTGCAAGAATCCCTTTTTATTGCCGGTTGCACTCGCTGCCAGGCCTGCGTTCGCGCCTGCGAAACCGGGGTGCTGATCGGCGGCAGCGGCGGTTTTCCCGAAATTGATTTTCAGCGAGCGGAATGCACGTTTTGCGGGCTCTGCGTACAGGCCTGCGAAGAACCGCTATTTCGCCCGTTGGCAGAAACCCCTTGGCGGCAACATGCGGTATTCGGTAGCGCCTGTCTGGCGCAGCGGGGCGTGGAATGTCGCAGTTGCCAGGATAGCTGTGAGACTCAGGCGATCCGCTTTCGGCCACGTCTGGGCGAAATGGCACAACCGACGCTGGATATCGCGGCCTGCAATGGCTGTGGCGCCTGTGTCGCCGGTTGTCCGGCCGACGCCGTCACCTTAACCCGGAGCGAAAATAATAATGAATAGCGAATGGCACGTCAGCGGGCTGGTAGTGCAGGCGCGACCGGAAAAAATTCCACGACTGATAACGGCCTTGCTGGCGATAACGGACACGGAAATCCCGGCGCAGGATCCGCAGCACGGCAAGCTGGTGGTAGTGATGCAGGCGGCTTGTTCTCATCAGCTGCTGGAAAAAATTGAGTCGGTACGCAATCTGGATGGCGTGCTGGCGGTATCGCTGGTTTATCACCAGCAGGACACTCAAGGTGAGGTAACGCCATGAAACTCAGTCGTCGAGACTTCATGAAAGCAAACGCCGCGGTAGCCGCTGCGGCAGCCGCCGGGCTGACTATTCCTACGGTGGCGCAGGCAGTGGCCGGCAGCGCTGACTCTATCAAATGGGACAAAGCGCCCTGTCGTTTCTGCGGTACCGGCTGCGGCGTGCTGGTTGGCACCCAGAATGGCCGCATTGTGGCCTCACAGGGTGATCCGGATGCGGCGGTCAACCGTGGGTTGAGCTGCATCAAAGGCTACTTCCTGCCAAAAATCATGTACGGCAAAGATCGTCTGACTCAGCCACTGCTGCGCATGAAAGACGGCCAGTACCACAAAGAAGGCGAGTTCACGCCGGTCAGCTGGCAGCAGGCGTTCGACATCATGGCCGAAAAGTTCAAGCAGGCCCTGAAAGAGAAGGGCCCAGACGCGGTTGGCATGTTCGGCTCCGGCCAGTGGACGGTGTGGGAAGGCTATGCCGCCGCCAAACTGCTGAAAGCCGGCCTGCGCTCCAATAACCTGGATCCGAACGCTCGGCACTGTATGGCTTCCGCGGTGGTGGGCTTTATGCGCACCTTCGGCATGGACGAACCTATGGGCTGCTATGACGATATCGAGCAGGCCGACGCCTTCGTGTTGTGGGGCTCCAACATGGCGGAAATGCACCCGATCCTGTGGTCGCGCATTACCGATCGCCGCCTGAGCAACGAGAAAGTCAACGTATCGGTACTGTCGACCTTTGAGCATCGCAGCTTCGAGCTGGCGGATAACGGCATGGTGTTCACGCCGCAGACCGATCTGGCGATCATGAACTATATCGCCAATTACATCATTCAAAACAACGCGGTGGATCAGGACTTCCTGAATCGACACGTTAACTTCCGCCGTGGGGCGACGGATATCGGCTACGGCCTGCGTCCGACTGACCCACTGGAAAAAGCGGCGAAAAACCCGGGCAGCGACGCTTCGGATCCGATGAGCTTCGAGGAATACAAGACCTTCGTGGCGGAATACACGTTGGAAAAAACGGCGAAAATGAGCGGCGTGCCGGAAGACCAACTGGAAGCGCTGGCCAAGCTGTATGCCGATCCGAATATCAAGGTTGTGTCGTACTGGACCATGGGCTTTAACCAGCACACGCGCGGCGTGTGGGCCAATAACCTGTGTTACAACCTGCACCTGTTAACCGGCAAGATCTCCAAACCGGGCTGTGGACCTTTCTCGCTGACCGGCCAGCCTTCCGCCTGCGGTACCGCGCGTGAAGTGGGGACTTTTGCTCACCGTCTGCCGGCCGACATGGTGGTCACCAACGAAAAGCACCGCCAGACAGCTGAACAGAAATGGCAACTGCCGGCCGGCACCATCCCGGCTAAAGTCGGGCTGCATGCGGTAGCGCAAGACCGCGCGCTGAAAGACGGCACGCTGAACGCCTACTGGGTGATGTGCAACAACAACATGCAGGCCGGGCCGAACATCAATGAAGACCGTATGCCGGGCTGGCGCGATGCGCGCAACTTTGTGGTGGTGTCGGATCCTTACCCGACCGTCAGCGCCCTGGCTGCCGATCTGATCCTGCCGACCGCTATGTGGGTGGAGAAAGAGGGCGCTTACGGCAATGCGGAGCGCCGCACCCAGTTCTGGCGTCAGCAGGTGAAAGCGCCGGGCGAGGCCAAATCTGACCTGTGGCAACTGGTGGAGTTCTCCAAGCGCTTTAAGGTAGAAGAAGTGTGGCCGGAGGAACTGCTGGCACAGAAACCGGAATATCGCGGCAAAACGCTGTACGACGTGCTGTTTGCCAATGGTGAGGTCAACAAATACCCGCTGACCGAAATCCCGGCGGACCAGTTGAACGACGAGGCGCGCGACTTCGGTTTCTATCTGCAAAAAGGGCTGTTTGAAGAATATGCCGGTTTTGGGCGCGGTCATGGTCACGATCTGGCGCCGTTTGATAGCTACCATCAGGCTCGCGGTCTGCGCTGGCCGGTGGTGGAAGGCAAAGAGACGCTGTGGCGTTATCGCGAAGGTACCGATCCTTATGTGAAAGCCGGGGAAGAAGTGCGTTTCTACGGCAAACCGGACGGCAAGGCGGTGATCTTCGCACTGCCGTTCGAACCTGCGGCGGAAAGCCCGGATAGCGAATACGACCTTTGGTTATCCACCGGTCGGGTGCTGGAGCATTGGCATACCGGTTCGATGACCCGCCGGGTGCCGGAGTTGCATCGGGCCTTCCCGGAAGCGGTGCTGTTTATTCATCCGCTGGACGCCAAAAGCCGCAACCTGCGCCGTGGCGAGAAGGTCAAGGTGCTGTCGCGCCGTGGCGAATTGATCAGCACGGTCGAAACCCGTGGCCGTAACCGTCCGCCAAGAGGACTGGTGTATATGCCGTTCTTTGATGCGGCGCAGCTGGTGAACAACCTGACGCTGGATGCTACCGATCCGCTTTCCAAGGAAGTCGACTTCAAGAAATGTGCGGTGAAGTTGCAGAAGGTATGAGGCGGACGAATTGCACGATGAACACCCCATTTTATTACCCGGGAGCCAAATAAAAATGAAAAGCCCTGTTGTGAAAAAGACGCTTGCCCTGTGGGTTACCTTGTTATCGCTGGCCTTCGCCGGTCTGGCGTTTGCTGCTGGTGATGTCGATCTCAGTAAGTCCCCGGAAGTGTCCGGGACTGTCAGCGGGCCGATCTCGATGCCGAAACAGCAGGAACGGATGGCGCTGAACTACGTCAATCAGCCACCGATGATCCCGCACAGCGTCGATGGCTATCAGATCAGCAAGAACACCAACCGCTGCCTGCAGTGCCACGGCGTGGAACATTACCGTACCACCGGTGCGCCGCGTATCAGTCCGACGCATTTTATGGACCGGGACGGCAAGGTGCTGAGTGAAGTCGCACCGCGTCGTTATTTCTGTCTGCAGTGTCACGTACCGCAAACCGACGCGGCGCCGATTGTCGGCAATGATTTCCAGCCCATGCCGGGCTTTGGGCACTAAGCGGGGGAGCTATGAGCGAAGACCAACACACCACCACTGAAAAAAAGCCCGGTCGGCTGCTGCGGTTATGGCGCTGGTGGCGCAGGCCTAGTCGGCTGGCGCTGGGTACGCTGTTGTTGCTGGGCTTTGGTGCCGGCATCATCTTCTGGGGCGGTTTCAATACCGGCATGGAGGCGGCGAATACCGAGCAGTTCTGCATCGGCTGTCATGAAATGCGCGAAAACGTCTATGAGGAATACATGGGCACGGTGCATTACAACAACCGCAGCGGCGTGCGCGCTACCTGTCCGGATTGTCACGTGCCCCATGAGTGGGGGCCGAAAATGCTGCGTAAGATCAAAGCCAGCAAAGAGTTGTATGCCAAAGCATTCGGTTTGATCGACACGCCACAGAAATTTGATCAGCACCGGCTGGCGATGGCGAGCAACGAATGGGCCCGCATGAAGGCCAATGACTCGCAAGAGTGTCGCAACTGCCATAATTTTGAATATATGGACTTTACCGCGCAGAAAACCGTGGCGGCGAAGATGCACGACAAGGCGATAACCGAAGGAAAAACCTGTATCGATTGCCACAAGGGGATCGCCCACAAGCTGCCGGATATGCGCGACGTGCCTAACGGCTTCTAAATGCTTTCGGTGGTAAAAACCCCGTAGTTCTTGATGAGCTGCGGGGTTTTTTGTTGCAAATCCTTTGTCACTTCGGCGCTTAATCGCGGTATCATTTTTGCGTTTCAGCTAACGGAAAAGAAGAAGGGTTCATGTCAGCGAAAATTGAGAATGTGAAAAAAGAGCTGTTGTCGAATAACTGGTATGTGTTGCACAAATACACTTTTGATCTGAAGCGCAAGGATGGCGGTTCTGTTCAGCAGATGCGTGAAGTCTACGATCGCGGTAACGGCGCAACCATTTTGTTGTATAACCGCGCCAAGGGCACTGTGGTGCTGACCAACCAATTCCGTATGCCGACCTACGTTAACGGCAACGACAGCGGCATGCTGCTGGAGGCCTGTGCGGGCCTGCTGGATGCTGACTCACCGGAGCAGTGCGCGCGCCGTGAAGCGGTGGAAGAAACCGGTTTTCAGGTTGGCGAGGTGAAGAAGATTTTCGAAGCCTACATGTCACCGGGCGGCGTGACCGAGATCATTCATTTCTTTATTGCCGAGTACCATGACGATGAGCGTCGTGCAGCCGGCGGCGGTATCGAAGACGAAGATATTGAAGTGGTGGAATTGCCGTTCACCGAGGCGGTGGCGATGATCGCCGACGGGCGGATGAAAGACGGCAAGACCATTATGCTGCTGCAGTACCTGCAAATTCATCGGATTATGGAATAAAAAACCCGGCATTGCCGGGTTATCGTCATCATGTTCAGGGCGCAACATGCGGCGCCCCTACTTACGGCTTATTTCAGCAGTGCCTGCGCCTTGGCCACCACGTTTTCCACGGTGAAACCAAACTCTTTGAACAGCTGCTCCGCCGGGGCTGACTCGCCGAAGCTGGTCATGCCCACGATGGCGCCGTTCAGGCCCACATACTTGTACCAGTAGTCCGCGATACCCGCTTCCACGGCCACACGGGCGCTTACCGCCGCCGGCAGCACGGATTCACGGTAGGCCGCATCCTGCTTGTCGAATGCGTCGGTAGACGGCATGGAGACCACGCGCACCTTGGTGCCCGCCGCGGTCAACTGGTCTGCCGCTTCCACGGT
>NZ_MCGS01000007.1:203246-234388 GCF_002607755.1 Serratia sp. BW106 | reverse complement strand
TTAAGTGAACGGTGTTAGCCAAATGGCGGGTTTTTTTATCGAAGCAGATTAACTTAGTCGTTAATTGGCTGCGGTTTGGTTGCCGGGGCAGTGGCTTGATTTGCCGCCGCATGGCCACCTGCTGAACCTTTGCCTTCGAAGTTGAAGGAAGGGCGCTGCCAATCACTTTGCTGCTGCTGATCCGCTACATAGTCCGGTGCAGGAGCCTTGGTCATTGGCGCAGTGGCGATGTGTTTATACAGCACCTCTTGCACCGGTGCTGGCTGCTGTTGCACAACCGGCGCTTTTTCTTCAACCACCACCGGCGCAGCAACTTCCTGCACGGGGGCGACTTCAACTGCGGGCTCAACGAACGCCGGTGTTGGTTCAGCGACAGTTTCTTCAGCAACGATTGCTGCAGCCACTACCGGTGTTTCTTCAACCACAGGGGCAGGTTCAACCGCAGGGGCTTCCTCTACCACCGGTGCAGCTTCAACTACTGCAGTTTCTTCAACTGTTGGCGCTTCAGCTACAGGGGCTGGTGTGGTTTCTTCGGCCTGGGCAGCGATCGCCGGTTCAACGGTTTCAACAACCGGTTGGACGGGTTCTACTGCGGTGGCCACCACTTCCGGCTCGCTCACTGGCGCAACGGCTTGCACCGCGACTTCAGCCATCACCGGAGCGGCAACGCTGACGGCTTCCTGTGCCATGACATTATCGGCAGCGATTTCGACAGCTTCAGTCTGAACTTCTGCTTCTTCAATCAGTTGCGCGGTTTGTGTGACAGGGTAACTTACCCATACCTTGCCCGAAGCCATTTCCGGAGAGGCGAAAGCCCCTGCCAGTGGCATTGGTGACTGGGTAGGATAACGCTCGTCACGGTAGCGGCGGCGACGTTGACCGCTAACACGCAGGTGGCGCGGTGAACGACGTGAACGACGTGGCATGCCGTTTTCGCCATTAGCGCGATTGTCCTGTGCATCATCCTCAGTCTGTGCCTCAATGGCTTCCGGCAGCAGTTTAACGCTGTCTTCAACCTGGGCAGGCTGCACGTCCTGGACTTTCGCTACCGGTGCTTTTGGCGCCAGCAGTTCTTCCGCTGCACGATGCAGTTCTTCTTCCGCAGACAGCACGCGAACTTTCTGCGTCAGAGGACGACGCTGACGACGCTGCATGTTCTGCATCTGACGTTCTTCGAGATCTTCGTCAACGCTGACATGGGTTGTGGTCGTGGTTGCGGTTTCTACGCTTTCCAGCGCGGCCACTTCCTGCTGAGCCTGACGTTTTTCTTCCTGACGACGACGCTGACGATCGGCACGCTGGTCACGGCGCTGTTGCTGTTCTTCGCGCTGTGCCTTGGCGGCTTCTTCAGACAGTGGCTCTTCGACTACGGCTGCAGTGGCTTGTGGCGCATTGCGGCGGTTACGACGCTGTTCATCGCGTACTTCACGTGTTTCACGGCCTTCGCGGTTGTCACGAGGTTCGCGATTTTCACGTGGCTCACGATTTTCGCGATTGTCACGGCCTTCACCGCGCTCTTTACGCTCACCGCGTTCTGGACGATCGCTACGCTCACCACGTTCTCCGCGGTCTTTACGACCGGTGCCCTGACGGCGTTGGCCACGACGATCCTGACGGCGGTTTTCACCGTTGCCTTCAGACTTCGGCGCTTCCACTACAGGTTTGGCTTCGACTACCGGCTGTTCTTCACTGGCAAACAGCGCTTTCAGACCACCGAACAGACGGCCCAACAGACCCGGTTTGGCAGCGGCAGCAGGTGCGGTTTGCTTGGTCGCAGTCGCAGTGACGGTAGCTTGAGCCACAACCGGTTCTTCTGCCGGTGGTGGGGCGTCCGCAGCCAAAGAGAACGAAGCCAGAGCCGGTTGTTCAGGACGCTTGCGCTCCATCGGCGCATCTTCCAGCGGCTGGGCCATTTCTTCTTCGTGCAGTTTTGGCAGCAGGTAGCTCAGGGTTGGTGTTTCTTCACCCTTACGCACGCGCAGTACAGAGTAGTGCGGGGTTTGCATCTGATCGTTCGGCACGATGATCGCTTTCACGCCACCCTGACGTTTTTCGATCGCGCTCACCGAGTCACGTTTTTCGTTCAGCAGGTAAGAAGCAACCTGAACCGGCACGATGGCGTGAACTTCTTTGGTATTTTCTTTCAGCGCTTCTTCTTCGATCAGACGAAGAATGGAAAGTGCCAGCGATTCGTTATCACGGATGGTGCCGGTGCCGTTACAGCGCGGACAGACGTGATGGCTGGACTCACCCAGTGATGGGCTGAGGCGCTGACGTGACATCTCAAGCAGGCCGAAACGGGAAATGCGACCGATTTGGATACGTGCGCGGTCCTGACGAACGGCGTCACGCAGGCGGTTTTCCACTTCACGTTGATGGCGAACCGGGGTCATATCGATAAAGTCGATAACGATCAGGCCGCCAAGGTCGCGCAGGCGCAGCTGACGAGCGATCTCGTCTGCCGCTTCCAGGTTGGTGTTGAACGCCGTCTCTTCGATATCGCCGCCGCGAGTTGCCCGCGCGGAGTTGATGTCGATAGCGGTCAGCGCTTCGGTGGAGTCGATAACGATCGAGCCACCGGAAGGCAGGCGAACTTCACGCTGGAAAGCGGATTCAATTTGGGATTCGATTTGGTAGTGGCTGAACAGAGGGATTTCGCCGCTGTACAGTTTGATTTTGCTGCTGAAATCCGGACGGCCCAGGGCAGAAATGTGCTCTTTGGCCAGATCGAGAACTTTTGGATTGTCGATCAGGATTTCGCCGATGTCCGGGCGCAGATAGTCGCGGAATGCACGCACGATAACGTTGCTTTCCTGATGGATCAGGAATGGCGCAGCGCGGCCTTCAGCGGCTTTTTTAATCGCTTCCCAGTGCTTCAGGCGGAATGACAGATCCCACTGCAGCGCATCGGCAGATTTGCCAACGCCGGCGGTACGAACAATCAGACCCATGCCGTCTGGCAGTTGCAGGGAAGAAAGCGCTTCTTTCAGTTCGGTGCGGTCGTCACCCTCAATGCGGCGTGAAATACCACCGGCACGTGGGTTGTTCGGCATCAGCACCAGATAACTGCCGGCCAGGCTGATGAAGGTGGTCAAGGCAGCGCCTTTGTTACCACGTTCTTCTTTATCAACCTGAACGATCACTTCCTGGCCTTCGCGCAGCACATCTTTGATGTTTGGGCGACCATGGGAAGAGTAGTTACTTGGGAAGTATTCGCGAGCGATTTCTTTAAGAGGGAGGAAACCATGTCGTTCGGCGCCGTAATCAACAAACGCTGCTTCAAGACTTGGTTCTATACGAGTGATTTTGCCTTTGTAAATATTCGCTTTTTTCTGTTCATGACCTGGACTTTCAATATCCAAATCATACAGCCGCTGTCCATCTACCAAGGCAACACGCAACTCTTCCTGCTGAGTTGCGTTAATCAACATTCTTTTCATCTTAACTTACTCGTTATTTTTACATTATCGACAAAGCTGCGGGCAAAATAACCTCATGGCCGGATTAAAACCGAAAACCCCGTGTCTTCTCGCAAAGCCGTCAACCTCACGGTTGTCGCCTGCATAGGGGCGCATTATCTCGGTAAGCCTGTATTTCTTTGTGAAAAACAGCACTTTTACTAGGGGAATAGCCTCTGATTTACGTCGACAGATCTGATTCCGTTTGCCGGCCAAGCTGCAACCCGCAGCCCGCTAATTGTTTGATTTCACATTACGTCTTACGCCATTGCTGCGTTTTTGTGCCATCAGACAAATTTTATAATTCCACAGTTTTCCCTGTTTAACGAGAATCAACGTGGAAAGTAAACGCATTATTCCACTGCTGATACTGTTATAGCAAGGTGACTTTTCCTTAACTGCGGAAGAAATCGCAAACGTTCAAACCGGCTTGCTGCCTTATTGTCCGCTGGAGTTTCGCCTGCAGTCAGAGAGACAGTTAAGCACATAAAAAGAAGTGGCGCTATTTACGCGCTCTATTTAGAATCCTGCCCCATGAAAACGAACATTCCTGCAGTACAACTAATCACGATTTCTGACGACGAAGCCGGTCAGCGAATCGACAACTTTCTGCTTGCCCGCCTGAAAGGCGTGCCGAAGAGCATGATTTATCGCATCGTACGTAAAGGCGAGGTGCGCGTTAATAAAGGACGCATCAAAGCGGAATACAAGCTGGCGCCCGGTGATGTGGTGCGTGTGCCGCCGGTACGCGTTGCCGAGCGTGAAGAGGCACCGGTCTCTGCCAAGCTGGATAAAGTGGCCGCGCTGGCCAATTGCATTCTGTATGAAGACGATCACCTGCTGCTGCTGAACAAACCTTCAGGCACTGCGGTGCATGGTGGCAGCGGTCTGAGTTTTGGCGTGATCGAAGCTTTGCGTGCGTTGCGTCCGGAAGCCCGCTTCCTGGAGTTGGTGCATCGCCTGGACCGCGACACTTCTGGCGTGCTGTTGGTGGCGAAAAAGCGTTCCGCGCTGCGCTCCTTGCATGAGCAACTGCGGATGAAAGGGATGCAGAAGGATTATCTGGCACTGGTTCGCGGTCAATGGCAGTCGCATTGCAAAGCGGTACAGGCGCCGCTGCTGAAAAATATTCTGCAGAGCGGTGAACGTATTGTGCGCGTTAACAGCGAGGGCAAACCGTCGGAAACCCGCTTCAAGGTGGAAGAGCGCTTTGAGCATGCGACGCTGGTCAAGGCCAGCCCGATCACCGGACGCACTCACCAGATCCGCGTTCACGCCCTGCACGCCGGACATCCAATAGCCTTTGACGACCGCTATGGCGATCGTGAATTCGATCGCCAATTGGCGGGAACCGGGCTCAAACGTTTGTTCCTGCATGCGGCGGCGCTGCGCTTTGAACACCCAGGCACTGGCGAAACGATGCGTATCGAAGCGCCGATGGACGCAGAGTTGCGCCACTGCCTGCAGGTATTGCGCAAGCAGTCTTAAGAACAGTAAGCCGTACTTTATGTCAGCGGGTTGATGCCTTCAGCCCGCAGCATCTCCAGTAGCGCAATCAGCGGCAGACCGATCAACGCATTCGGATCCCGCCCCTCCAGCTTGTCGAATAACGCAATGCCCAAACCTTCACTTTTAAAGCTGCCTGCGCAGTTGAGCGGTTGCTCAAGGCGAACATAGGCGTCGATTTCAGCCTCATTCAACACACGGAAATGCACGTGAAAAGGTTCGCAAAGCAGTTGCAGGTGTTGGCTATGGCTGTTGTATAACGCCAGGCCGGTATAAAAAGTGACCTTTTGGCCGCTGGCCTGACGCAATTGCGCGCGGGCATTTTCTTCGGTGTGCGGTTTTCCGGTGATTTTACCGTCAATCACGCAGACCTGATCTGAGCCGATAATCAGGTGGTCGGGGTAGGCGCTGGCCAATGCCTGGGCCTTCGCCGCTGCCAGTCGTAGCACCAGCGCTTCGGCGTTTTCCCCGGCCAGCGGGGCTTCATCGACCTGCGGAGCGGCACAGATAAAAGGCAGATGCAGCTTTTCCAGCAGCGTCTTGCGGTAGGTCGAGGTGGAGGCAAGGAGCAGTCTTTGCATAATTTTTTTCGTAAACCGTAGCGTAAATAGAGTGGGCATTTTAAACTGTCCGCCGCTGAGGAAGCGAATATTGGTGAAAGGTGCCGTTTTACGGCCTTTTTCTTTGACTCTAAGTCGTTACAAAGTTAATATGCGCGCCCTATGCAAAAGGTAAAATTACCCTTGACCATTGATGCGGTACGTACCGCTCAGAAACGCCTGGACTATGTTGGTTCCTATGCGCCTGAGCAGGTTACACGTGTTGCCGCCTCTGTGGTCAGTGTGGACAGTGATGTTGAGGTCTCGTTATCCTTTGATATTGATAACCAGCGCCTCGCGGTAATAACAGGGCATGCGGACGTCCAGGTAATGCTGATGTGCCAACGCTGTGGAGTGCCGTTTGAACATCATGTTCACACAACATATTGTTTTAGCCCGGTCGTCAATGATGAGCAGGCTGAGGCATTACCGGGGGCGTACGAGCCGATCGAAGTCGATGAGTTTGGCGAAGTCGATCTGCTGGCAATGATTGAAGATGAAATTATTCTTTCACTGCCTGTCGTCCCGGTACATGAATCTGAACACTGTGAAGTGTCCGAAGCGGACATGGTATTTGGCAAACTGCCTGCAGAGGCGGAGAAACCAAATCCATTTGCCGTATTAGCCAGTTTAAAGCGTAAGTAATTAAGGAGTAAGGTCCATGGCCGTACAACAAAATAAACCAACCCGTTCCAAACGTGGCATGCGTCGTTCACACGATGCTCTGACCACCGCCACTTTGTCTGTAGATAAAGCATCTGGCGAGACTCACCTGCGTCACCATATCACTGCCGACGGTTTCTACCGCGGTCGCAAGGTTATCGGCTAAGTAGCGGTACCTTGACTCGTCTAACCCTGGCGTTAGATGCAATGGGCGGGGACTTCGGTCCCTGCGTCACAGTGCCTGCTTCATTGCAGGCACTGGCCTCTAATTTACAGCTTCATCTTCTGCTGGTCGGCAATCCCGACACCCTCTCTCCCTTACTTGCCAAAGCCGATCCGGTTCTTCTGGAACGTTTGCAAGTTGTGCCCGCTGAATCAGTGATTGCCGGCGACGCCAAACCCTCACAAGCGATACGTGCCAGCCGTGGTACCTCCATGCGCATTGCGCTGGAACTGACTAAAAACGGTGATGCGCAGGGCTGCGTCAGCGCAGGCAATACCGGCGCGTTGATGGGGTTGGCGAAAATGCTGATTAAGCCGCTGGACGGTATTGAACGGCCGGCGTTGATGACGGTGATCCCGAATCAGCTGGGTGGCAAAACCGTGGTGCTGGATCTGGGCGCCAACGTCGAATGCGACAGTACCATGCTGGTACAGTTTGCGGTGATGGGCGCGGTGATGGCCGAAGAGGTGGTGGGGATTGCGCAACCACGCGTGGCGCTGCTGAATATTGGTGAAGAAGAAACCAAAGGCCTGGATAACATCCGCGAAGCGGCCGCCGTGCTAAAAAATACTCCGGCAATCAACTATATTGGTTACCTGGAGGGCAACGATCTCCTCACCGGTAAAACCGATGTGTTGGTCTGCGACGGCTTTGTGGGTAACGTCACCCTGAAAACCATGGAAGGGGTGGTAAGAGTATTTTTATCGCTGCTGAAATCATCCGGAGACGGTGGCAAGCAGGCGTGGTGGTTAAAATTGTTGGGCCGTTGGTTGCAAAAACGGGTGGTAAAGCGGTTCGGCCACCTGAACCCCGACCAGTATAATGGCGCATGTCTGTTAGGATTGCGCAGCACCGTAATCAAGAGCCACGGCGCTGCGAACCCGCACGCGTTTGCAGTTGCAATCGAACAGGCTGTGCAGGCGGTGCAGCGGCAAGTCCCTGACAGGATTGCTGCGCGCCTTGAAGCTGTATTACCTAAGAGTGACTGATCGTACATGTATACAAAGATTCTCGGTACGGGGAGTTATTTACCCGTACAAGTGCGCACCAACGCTGACCTGGAAAAAATGGTGGATACCTCTGACGAGTGGATCGTCTCTCGTACCGGTATCCGTGAACGCCGTATTGCCGCCGCGGATGAAACCGTTGCGACGATGGGCTTCCATGCTGCTGAAAAAGCGCTGGAAATGGCGGGTGTGGCTAAAGAAGACATCGGGCTGATCGTGGTGGCTACCACCACCTCGAGCCACGCATTCCCAAGTTCTGCCTGCCAGGTGCAGCAGTTGCTGGGTATTAAGGACTGTGCGGCATTCGATCTGGCTGCGGCCTGCGCCGGTTTCACCTATGCGTTGAGCGTCGCCGATCAGTATGTTAAAAACGGCGCGGTGAAGCATGCTCTGGTGATTGGTGCTGACGTATTGTCACGCACGCTGGATCCGGAAGATCGCGGCACTATCATTCTGTTTGGTGATGGTGCAGGCGCCGTGCTGTTGGGGGCTTCTGAAGAACCCGGCATCCTGTCGACCCATCTGCATGCCGATGGCAGCTACGGCGGTTTGTTGACCTTGCCGTTCAAAGATCGTCAGGATCAAGACAAACCGGCCTATGTCACCATGGCGGGTAATGAAGTCTTCAAGGTTGCGGTTACCGAACTGGCTCACATCGTTGATGAAACCTTGCAGGCCAACAATCTGGACCGCAGCTCGCTGGACTGGCTGGTGCCACACCAGGCCAATCTGCGTATTATCAGCGCGACGGCGAAAAAATTGGGTATGGGGCTGGAGAAAGTGGTAGTGACGCTCGATCGTCACGGTAACACTTCGGCCGCCTCGGTCCCCGCAGCGTTCGATGAAGCGGTGCGTGATGGACGAATTCAACGCGGCCAACTGGTGCTGCTGGAAGCCTTTGGCGGCGGCTTTACCTGGGGCTCGGCGCTGGTTCGTTTCTGATTAACAGGAAGAAAAAATGACGCAATTTGCTTTTGTTTTTCCAGGCCAGGGGTCACAGACTCTGGGCATGCTGGCCGATTTGGCCACTCAATATCCGATCGTTGAAGCGACCTTCAGCGAAGCCTCTTCCGTTCTGGGTTACGACCTGTGGCAACTGGTGCAGCAAGGGCCGGCGGAAGAGCTGAACAAAACCTGGCAGACGCAGCCGGCATTGCTGGCGGCTTCCGTAGCGATTTTCCGCGTCTGGCAGCAGCAGGGCGGTAAAGCGCCTGCAATCATGGCCGGCCATAGCCTGGGTGAATACTCGGCGCTGGTGTGTGCGGGCGTGCTGGATTTCCAGGCGGCAATCCGTCTGGTTGAGCTGCGCGGCAAACTGATGCAGGAAGCTGTGCCGGAAGGTACTGGCGCGATGTCCGCCATTATCGGCCTGAACAACGCGGCTATCGCCAAGGCTTGTGAAGAATCTGCCCAGGGGCAGGTTGTTTCGCCGGTGAACTTCAATTCACCAGGCCAGGTAGTGATCGCCGGCAATAAAGAAGCGGTTGAACGTGCAGGCGCGGCCTGTAAAGCCGCAGGTGCCAAGCGTGCGCTGCCGTTGCCGGTGAGCGTGCCTTCGCACTGCGCACTGATGAAACCGGCTGCAGACAAGCTGGCCATCGCGTTGCAGGAAATCACCTTCAGTGCGCCACAGGTGCCGGTGGTGAATAATGTCGACGTTCGCACCGAAACCGATCCAGAAGCGATCCGCAGTGCGCTGGTGCGTCAGTTGTACAGCCCGGTGCGTTGGACCGAGAGCGTAGAGTTTATGGCAGCACAGGGCGTTACGCTGCTGCTAGAGGTTGGTCCGGGTAAAGTTCTGACCGGTCTGACTAAACGTATTGTTGATACCCTGACGGCGGCGGCGCTTAATGACGCAGCCAGCCTGACAGCGGCGCTTGAACAATAAAGAGGAAAACAATGAGCTTCGAAGGTAAAGTTGTTCTGGTCACCGGCGCTAGCCGGGGTATTGGCCGGGCTATTGCAGAAACGTTTGTAGCACGTGGTGCTAAAGTTATCGGCACCGCCACCAGTGAAAGCGGCGCTGAGGCTATCAGCAGCTACCTGGGTGCAAGCGGCAAAGGGTTTGCGTTGAATGTGGTCGATGCTCAATCTATCGACAGCGTTCTGGCATCTATTCGTGCTGAATTTGGCGAAATCGACATTTTAGTGAATAATGCCGGTATTACGCGTGATAACCTCCTGATGCGTATGAAGGACGATGAGTGGCAGGATATCCTGAACACCAATCTGACTTCCGTATTCCGTCTGTCAAAAGCGGTAATGCGAGCTATGATGAAAAAGCGGTTTGGCCGTATCATCACCATCGGTTCTGTAGTCGGAACCATGGGGAACGCAGGGCAGGCTAATTACGCGGCGGCTAAAGCCGGTTTGATTGGTTTTAGTAAGTCTTTGGCACGTGAAGTTGCTTCGCGTGGCATTACGGTCAACGTCGTGGCACCTGGCTTTATTGAGACGGACATGACACGGGCGTTGACAGATGATCAGCGTGCAGGCATTTTGTCATCAGTTCCAGCCAATCGGCTGGGGGATGCTAAAGAAATCGCCAGCGCTGTTGCATTTTTAGCCTCTGATGAGGCTGGCTACATCACCGGTGAAACGTTGCATGTCAATGGCGGCATGTACATGATTTAAAAAATGCGAAAACTATTTGCGTTATTTGGGGTAAAAACCGCAGAATAGCGTAAAATCGTGGTTTGACCAGCCGGGATTTAGTTGCATCTTTTTCAACATTTTATACACTACGAAAACCATCGCGAAAGCGAGTTTTGATAGGAAATTTAAGAGTATGAGCACTATCGAAGAACGCGTTAAGAAAATCATTGTTGAGCAGTTGGGTGTTAAACAGGAAGAAGTTTTAAATAACGCTTCTTTCGTTGAAGATCTGGGTGCTGATTCTCTTGACACCGTTGAGCTGGTAATGGCTCTGGAAGAAGAGTTCGACACAGAGATTCCAGACGAAGAAGCTGAGAAAATCACTACTGTTCAGGCAGCTATTGATTTCATCAACGCCAGCCAGCAGTAAGAGAACATATCTAGGCGGTCACTCGACCGCCTAAGTTTTTTCTATCCCTAGTGTCATATTTTCCCTCCTTGGAGGACAAACGTGTCTAAGCGTCGAGTAGTTGTGACCGGACTGGGCATGTTGTCTCCTGTCGGCAATACGGTAGAGTCCACATGGACAGCTCTTCTTGCCGGTCAGAGTGGCATCAGCCTGATCGACCATTTCGATACCACAGCCTATGCGACCAAGTTTGCTGGCCTGGTAAAGGATTTTAATTCAGAGGATTTCATCTCACGCAAAGATGCGCGCAAGATGGACGCCTTCATCCAATACGGTATCGCGGCCGGCATGCAAGCTATGCAGGATGCGCAATTGGATATCACCGAGGCTAACGCCAGCCGCATTGGTGCCGCTATCGGCTCCGGTATTGGCGGCCTGGGTTTGATTGAAGAAAACCACAGTTCACTGGTTAACGGTGGCCCACGGAAAATCAGTCCGTTCTTTGTGCCGTCAACCATCGTTAACATGATTGCAGGCCACCTGACCATCATGTACGGCATGCGTGGCCCGAGCATTTCGATCGCCACCGCCTGTACTTCAGGTGTGCACAACATTGGCCATGCCGCGCGTATCATTGCTTACAATGATGCTGACGTCATGCTGGCCGGTGGGGCAGAGAAAGCCAGTACCCCGTTGGGTGTCGGCGGCTTTGGCGCAGCACGCGCATTGTCGACCCGTAACGAAAACCCGCAAGCGGCCAGCCGCCCATGGGACAAAGACCGTGACGGTTTTGTTCTGGGTGACGGTGCCGGCATGATGGTACTGGAAGAGTACGAGCACGCTAAAAAACGCGGCGCCAAGATTTATGCTGAAGTTGTCGGCTTTGGGATGAGCAGCGATGCTTATCACATGACGTCCCCTCCTGAGAATGGGGCGGGCGCAGCGCTGGCGATGGAAAATGCGTTGCGTGATGCCGGTGTGACTACGTCACAAATCGGTTATATCAATGCGCACGGCACCTCAACGCCGGCCGGTGACAAAGCCGAAACGCAGGCGGTGAAGTCGGTATTTGGCAGCGATGCGCAGCGCGTGATGGTCAGTTCGACCAAATCGATGACCGGCCACCTGTTGGGTGCTGCAGGCGCGATCGAATCGATCTTCACCGTATTGGCATTGCGTGACCAAGCCGTTCCGCCAACCATCAACCTCGATAATCCGGATGAAGGTTGCGATCTGGACTTTGTTCCGCACGAAGCGCGCCAGGTGAGTGATATGCAGTACACACTGTGTAACTCCTTCGGCTTCGGTGGTACCAACGGTTCACTGATCTTCCGCAAGGTGTAATACCTCAGTTGGCAGATGCTATAAAAGCCCGGTTTCTTAAACCGGGCTTTTTTTATGGCGTTGGCCCGTGACTCGGAAAGCTCTGCTTGCCGGTGTTATAGCCAAACGGCAAGCTGCTGCTAATGGCACCTGCGCCTGTTATTCTGTAGTGATACCAAAGCGGTCAGGGGGAGTCTATGTACTGGATTAATGGGTATCAGCATAATGCACTCGCGCCAAGCGATCGCGGTTTGCAGTTTGGCGACGGTTGTTTCACGACTGCCCGGGTGACCGAGGGTAAAATCGACCTGTTGCCCTGGCATATCGAGCGACTGCAGTTGGCGGCACAACGGCTGATGCTGCCAGCCTGTGACTGGAGCGCTTTGGAAGATGAAATGGTGCACGCGGCAGAATCTATCCCTCTGGGCGTGGTCAAAGCGATATTGACGCGCGGCAGCGGTGGCAGGGGTTACAGCCCGAAAGGCTGTGAGGCTCCTACCCGCATTGTCTCTCGCAGCAGCTACCCGATGCACTATCTGCCATGGCGTGAACAGGGCATCAGCCTGACGCTCAGTCCGGTAGCGCTGGGGCGTAATCCCCTGTTGGCTGGGCTGAAGCATTTGAACCGTTTGGAGCAGGTGTTGATCCGCACGCATCTTGACCAGACGGCCGCCGACGAGGCGCTGGTGCTTGACACTGCCGGTATGCTGGTGGAATGCTGTGCGGCTAATTTGTTCTGGCGTAAGGGAAAAGCGGTTTTTACGCCGGACTTGGGTCAGGCCGGGGTGGCCGGGGTGATGCGTCGTCGGGTGATTGAGCTGCTGACGGGCAGCGAATACTCGCTGCATTGCGTCAGTGAGCCGCTGGAGACGCTGGCCGATGCCGAAGAAGTGCTGGTGAGCAATGCGTTAATGCCGTTGCTGCCGGTCAATACTGCGCAATCATGGCGTTACCCTTCACGCCAACTGTATGATTTTTTGCGCCCACACTGTTAACGATGGCTGATTGATGAAGAAAAGAAAGCTGAAGTTCGTTTCTATTATTGTTGTTCTGGTATTGGGCCTGCTGTTTTGGGGTTACCAGAAGGTTGAACGCTTCGCGGATACGCCATTGGCGATCCAGCAGGAAGCCATTTTTAAACTGCCGGCAGGGACCGGACGAGTGGCGCTGGAAGGGTTGCTGGTACGCGACAAGCTGATCCGCAACGGTAAGTGGTTCCCATGGCTGCTGCGCCTGGAGCCGCAATTGGCGGAGTTTAAGGCCGGGACCTACCGCTTTACACCGGGCATGACGGTGCGTCAAATGCTTAAACTGTTGGCCAGCGGTAAAGAAGCCCAATTCAGCGCGCGGTTTATTGAAGGTTCCCGTCTGAGTGACTGGCTGATGGTGCTGCAACAGTCGAAATACCTCAAACATACGCTGGCCGGTAAAAGCGAGGCGGAAATCGCCGAAGCGCTGGGGCTGCCGGAAGGCACCAGCCCGGAAGGGCGCCTGTACCCTGATACCTATCTGTACACGGCAGGCATGAGCGATATGGCGCTGTTGAAACGAGCCCATCTGCGTATGATAAAAGCGCTTGAGAGCGCCTGGCAGGGCCGTGAGGCAGACCTGCCGTACAAGACGCCGGAACAGTTGCTGACCATGGCCTCGATCATTGAGAAAGAGACCGCAGTGCCGGAGGAGCGCACTAAAGTGGCGTCGGTATTCATTAACCGCCTGCGTATTGGCATGCGTTTGCAGACCGACCCGACGGTGATCTACGGCATGGGTGACAGTTATAATGGCAACATTACCCGCAAAGATTTGGAAACACCGACGCCGTACAACACTTATGTGATCAACGGTCTGCCGCCAACGCCGATTGCCATGCCGGGTCAGGCCTCGCTGGAAGCTGCTGCCAATCCGGCGAAAACGCCTTATTTGTACTTTGTTGCCGACGGCAAGGGTGGGCATCAATTTACCACTAACCTGGCCAGCCATAATCAGGCAGTGCGCGCCTATCGACAGGCGTTAAAGGAAAAGAATGAAAAGTAAATTCGTGGTTATCGAAGGGCTTGAAGGTGCGGGTAAAACTACCGCACGCGATACCGTGGTCAACGTACTACGCGAGCATGGCATCAACGATATTACTTTTACCCGTGAACCGGGTGGCACGCCGCTGGCAGAAAAACTGCGTGACCTGTTCAAGCGCGGCGTGGATGGCGAACTGCCGACCATCAAGGCCGAGGTGCTGATGCTGTATGCAGCCCGCGTACAGCTGGTGGAAACGGTGATCAAACCGGCATTGGAGCGCGGTGCCTGGGTAGTTGGCGATCGTCACGACTTGTCTTCTCAAGCCTATCAGGGTGGTGGCCGGGGTGTGGATCAACAACTGATGGCGTCGCTGCGTGACACGGTACTGGGAGATTTTCGGCCGAACCTGACGCTTTACCTGGATTTGCCGCCGTTAGTGGGCCTGCAGCGGGCTCGTGCGCGCGGCGAACTGGATCGCATCGAGCAAGAGGCACTGCCATTCTTTGAACGCACCCGCGCGCGTTACCTGGAGTTGGCGGCACAGGATGACTCTATCGTCACCGTTGACGCTTCTCAATCGCTGGAGCAGGTGACGGCGGCGATCCGCCGTAGCGTCAGCCAATGGCTGCAGCAGCAGGAAGGCGTGTAATGAACTGGTATCCGTGGCTGAACACCCCTTATCGGCAATTGGTCGGACAATATGCGACCGGTCGCGGTCATCACGCACTGCTGTTGCATGCCGCTGCGGGCAATGGTGAGGATGCGCTGGCCTATGGGCTGAGTCGCTGGCTGATCTGCCAGCGCCGCAACGGTGAGAAAAGCTGCGGTGAATGTCATAGCTGTCGATTGATGCTGGCGGGTAACCATCCGGATTATCACGTGCTGACGCCGGAAAAAGGCAAAAGCAGCCTGGGGGTGGAACCCATTCGTCAGGTGATTGAAATCCTTTATACGCATGCGCAGCAGGGCGGCGCCAAGGTGATTTGGCTGCCACAGGCGGAGTTGCTGACCGAGGCCGCCGCCAACGCTTTGTTGAAAACGCTGGAAGAACCGCCAGAAAAAACTTTTTTCCTGTTGAGTTGCCGTGAGCCTTCACGTTTGTTGGCGACGCTGCGTAGCCGTTGTTTATATTGGCACCTTGCCAGCCCGGATGAGCAGCTCAGCCTGCAATGGTTGAACCGTCAAACGCCGGGTAATCAGGTTGATCTCCTGACGGCCTTGCGCCTGCACGATGGTGCCCCGCTGGCTGCTGAACAGTTGCTGCAGCCAGAACGTTGGCAGCAGCGCAGCGCGCTGTGCAGCGCCCTGAGTGCCGCATTGCCGCAGCATGACATGCTGTCCTTGTTGCCGGTGTTGAATCACGAAGACGTTGCTGAACGGCTACACTGGTTATGCGCGTTATTGATGGACGCCATGAAGTGGCAACAGGGGGCCGCCAGCTTTGTGTTGAATCAGGATCAGCAGCCGCTGGTGCACCAACTGGCCAGTCGCCTGAGCAGCACTTCGCTGCAGCAAGGGTTGCAGCAATGGCTTCATTGCCGTCATCAGTTGCTGAGCGTCGTCGGCGTTAACCGTGAACTGCTGCTGACCGAACAGTTACTTGGCTGGGAGCAGATGCTCGGCGCTACCGGCTATTCCCACCCTCATTCGCTGTAAAAGAGTTAAATATTATGTTGTTAGTAGATTCTCATTGTCACCTTGACGGCCTGGATTACCAAACGCTGCACCAAAACGTGGATGATGCCCTGGCGAAGGCCAAGGCGCGCGATGTGGGTTACGTGTTGGCGGTTGCTACCACCTTGCCGGGCTATCAGGCGATGACCCAGCTGATTGGCTCTCGCGACGACGTGGCGTTCTCCTGTGGGGTACATCCACTCAATCTGGAAGGAGGTTACGATTACGCTGAGCTGCGCCGTCTGGCGGCGGCAGAGCAGGTAGTGGCACTGGGTGAAACCGGGCTGGATTACTTCTATCAGAAAGATAATCTCGAACTGCAACAAGCGTCGTTTCGTGAACATATCCGTATCGGTCGTGATCTGAACAAACCGGTGATCGTGCATACCCGCGATGCGCGTGAAGACACGCTGGCGATCCTGCGTGAAGAAAATGCCCAGGACTGCGGCGGTGTGTTGCATTGTTTTACTGAGGATTGTGCTACTGCGGAGGCCTTGCTGGATCTGGGGTTCTACATTTCCTTCTCCGGCATTTTGACCTTCCGCAATGCAGATCAACTGCGTGAGGTAGCGCGCTACGTGCCGCTGGATCGTATTTTGGTGGAAACCGACTCGCCGTATCTGGCTCCGGTGCCGCATCGCGGTAAAGAAAACCAACCTGCCTATGTGCGCGATGTGGCTGAATACATGGCGGTATTGAAGGGCGTGAGCCTGGAAACGCTGGCCGAAACCACCACCGCCAACTTTTCACGCTTATTTCACATCGAACTCTGATCTTTGGCCTAGGCTATAGCTGGGGTTAACGAAATCTGAATTTTTTTTAAGCTCGTAATTAATCGCCGAAACGGGTAATGTTCCCACCCGTTTTCGGGCGAGCTACGGGCGTTTTTTGCTCATTTTTAACAAAAAATAAGCGATATAAGAAAAATACCCGGTTTTGTTCATCGAAACGTGACTGTCATCAAACATTGCGCAGCCTATTTATTTTACTCTGCGTAATAATTCAAGGGGTGCTCAGACACCCTGAATTGCAGGGGTTTTTTCTCCCCCCCTTGCAACGCGAAGAATCGCGAAAAGTAGCAAAGCACTATTACTCAGGAGCACACTCAACTATGTTCAAGAACGCATTTGCAAACCTGCAAAAAGTAGGTAAGTCGCTAATGCTGCCGGTATCCGTATTGCCTATCGCAGGTATCCTGCTGGGCGTCGGTTCCGCCAACTTTAGCTGGCTACCTGCGGTAGTCTCACACGTGATGGCGGAAGCCGGCGGTTCCGTTTTCGCCAACATGCCGCTGATTTTTGCCATCGGTGTTGCCCTGGGCTTCACCAATAACGACGGTGTCTCCGCGTTAGCCGCAGTAGTGGCTTACGGCATCATGGTGAAAACCATGGCGGTGGTTGCGCCGCTGGTGCTGCACCTGCCGGCTGAAGAGATTGCGGCCAAACACCTGGCGGATACCGGTGTGCTCGGGGGGATTATCTCCGGCTCCATCGCTGCCTATATGTTTAACCGCTTCTTCCGCATTCAATTGCCGGAATATCTGGGCTTCTTTGCCGGTAAGCGTTTTGTGCCGATTATTTCCGGCCTGGCGGCAATCGTTCTGGGCGTAGTACTGTCCTTCATCTGGCCTCCAATCGGTACGGCTATCCAGACCTTCTCCCAGTGGGCGGCTTATCAGAACCCGGTAGTGGCGTTTGGTATCTACGGCGTGGTTGAACGTGCGCTGGTGCCGTTCGGTCTGCACCATATCTGGAACGTGCCGTTCCAAATGCAGATTGGTGAATACACCAACGCAGCGGGTCAGGTGTTCCACGGCGATATTCCACGTTATATGGCGGGTGACCCAACTGCGGGTAAACTGTCCGGTGGCTTCCTGTTTAAAATGTACGGTCTGCCTGCTGCTGCGATTGCCATCTGGCACTCAGCCAAGCCGGAAAACCGCGCAAAAGTCGGCGGTATCATGATTTCCGCTGCGCTGACCTCGTTCCTGACCGGTATCACCGAACCGATCGAGTTCTCCTTCATGTTCGTTGCGCCGATCCTGTACGCAATCCATGCCATCCTGGCTGGCCTGGCGTTCCCGATCTGTATCCTGTTGGGGATGCGTGACGGCACCAGCTTCTCACACGGTCTGATCGACTTTATCGTTCTGAGCGGCAACAGCAGCAAAATCTGGCTGTTCCCAATCGTCGGTATCATCTACGGTCTGGTGTACTACACTATCTTCCGCGTGCTGATTGCCAAGCTGGATCTGAAAACCCCAGGTCGTGAAGACACGATCTCTGAGCAAGTTGCACAGGGTGGTTCTGAAATGTCTGCGGCGCTGGTACAGGCTTTCGGCGGTAAAGACAACATCACCAACCTGGATGCCTGCATCACCCGTCTGCGCGTTAGCGTGGCGGACGTGAGCAAGGTTGACCAGGCTGGCTTGAAAAAACTGGGTGCTGCCGGCGTAGTCGTCGCAGGCTCGGGTGTTCAGGCTATTTTTGGTACCAAATCTGACAACCTGAAAACGGATATGGACGAATACATCCGTAATCATTAATTCAGGTAGGGGAGTTTCAAAGGGAGGCGAAAGCCTCCCTTTTTTATTTGTTTTTACATTGATTTATAAGTGTTTTTTTGTTTTAAGTGTCCACATTTAGACCCAGAGTAAACGATAAAGTACAACTGCCCATATCTGCGGGCAGCCTGATTAGCCAAAGATCAATGAGGTTTGTCCGCTGCTTTTGGGGTGGGGTTGGACGGGGTCAACGGTTTGCGGTTGGGAAATCATGCGGGTAAAGGTTTCGTGACTCACGAATGTGCCCCCACAATTGATGTTGGTGCACTGGTTGTAACGTTCTTTGGTGGTTGAGGTGATATAGCTTGATGATCGGGTGTGTGCGGCCTGGCCGCAAAGTGGACAATGCATCATGGCGGGATCCTCCGAGATGCCCTGACTATGGTCAGTGTTGCTAATAATTATCCACAATTATTGCTGTTTTGCATTACTCCATTTCCAAATCGTCAATCTTGACCTCCAAATCGAGGGCGGTGGTAAAACCGCTGTTGTTCAATGAATGCGTCACTTTAACCAACGTCCAGTTGGCCTCATCAATCACCTTTTTGAAACCTGAAACCGTGACCGGCGCTTCCGGGTATATGTCGGCGCGTCCGTGCGCAAGCTGAATAGAGAAGGTGGCAACACCACGCTGAATACGTTCCCAATTCGCTTTTGCCGCTCGCTGCGCATTAAATTTCGAAGCGTAGGTGTGACGCAGTACCAACACGTTTTCATCACTGCCGATCAGGTATTCCCCCTGTTTTTCATCGGCAACGGCAGGTTTCTTAACCCGACGGCGTTTAACCTTCACCTGTTCGCTTTTTGCCGTGCGGGTATTGAGCCAGTTGGCCACCACGCCGGTATAGGCTCCCCGGTCGGTTAGCGTGAATTGATGACTATCACCTGACTGACGGTTAATAACGATTGCCGGGATCGGTTTTCCTCCCGCGGTCATATTTTGTCCCTGTTTGAAAAACAGCAGATTGCCATTTTTTATGGCTGCCACCGCGCCATTTTCTTTTGCCAGGCGGGTGATAAAACTGCCGTCCGACTCGGTGGTTTGGTCGATATGCCCGATCTGAATGTCTGCCACATTCTTGTTGATGACTGCGGCCAACTTATTACGGCTGGCAATGGTTCTGACAATAACCCCAATGGTTTTTTTATGGTAAGAGGCATCACGCTGTACGTTCAAGGTTTGCCGGAAATCGGCACTGCGGGCGGTTATGGTCAAAACGTCAGGCGCGCCGGCATGCCCAATTTCATCAACGATAAACGTCCCTTTATCGATCACCCCGGTATCTTTCCAGCCAAGTGCAACAGCCAGGCTGACGCCACGGCGGGGCAGCTTCAAATTGCCTTCGCTATCGTCAAGCTCAATATTGATCTGGTCAGCCTCAAAACCCCGGTTATCCGTTAGCGTCAGGCTGATTAATTTTTCCTTCACCTTTCCGGTGATATCAACGCCCTCAATGTTAAGTGAGTACGCCGGGGTATTATCGCCGCCGAGTTTGTCCAACGTATCGATCAGGCTCATGACAGGAACCCGCCGACGGTATCGGAAATTTGCCCGGCCAGGTCTTCAAATTGCTGAGATAAATCGCCGAACATGTCTTTTAACCCTTCATCCGTGCGCTTAAGCGTGATGGTGAATTCAATGCGGCGGGCGGAGCCATCAGCAAAGAATAGGGTTTTGGTGCGGCTCAGGCTTTCAATCACAAACATGCCATGTATTGCGCCGCTCCCCTCAATCAACGACCAGGCTTTGCCGGTCTCGGCCATTAATTGGATAGCCATCAGGGAAACACGGCCCCCGGTTAATGCCGGCAGCAAAACACCGCTCAACGTGATGGTTTCATCATCCGGCCCCAGGAACTGGCTTTGTGGGCGAAGCCCGACGCGGCTATTGGTCGGATGCCGCCAGGCCATCTGGTGTTGAAACTCCTGGTATGGAACGGTTTGCAGCATGAACACGAACATGCCTAATGCCATCATCATAATGATCGTCCTCACTCGATATCGTTAAAACTGCTGTTCGCTCTGGATCTTGCCTGCCGTTCCCGTGCATCCAGTTGCCGCGCCACTTCCCGTGCAATGTCCTGTGGGGTGTGGTGGGCTTGAGCGATAATCTGAATAGGGGCGTGAATGTCGATGTAAGTAGCGCCGCCCTGGTGATGTGATGTCGTGGCCCCTCGCGGGTACTGGCTCCCCGGCAGGCTGTAGGGATGCAAAGGTGCATCCGATGCGGTAGCGGGGCCGCCCATAAATAACGCGGCCACTGCCGCCATGGCGGCGGTATTCTTGCGACTGGTGACATTAGCCGGCCCGTTGACAATTTCCGGGCCATATTCGCCCACCACGCCAAATTTCCCCAGGGGGATCCTGCCGCCGCTGTCGTGCTCGCCGGTGTAACGCCGGCGTATTGCCGCTACTGAGTTGCCTTGCGGGCCAGGCGTCAATACCACACCAGCCCGGCGGGCTGCATCTGCCACGCCAGGGTTTGTCTGCGCTAAGATGCGCGTTTTTTCTGACTTGGTTTTAACTTCATCCAGTTTGCCCAGCACCCATTTAATTGATTCTATGAGTAGTTTCAGCGGGGTAAGGGCTAAATCAATGCCGGCCGCCAGAAACTCACCGAACTTTTTCCCCGCTGATGCCGCGCTATCCAAATCTTTTTTGGTCGACTTTACCGGCGTTAGAAGATCGGTAAACCAACCCCACAACGCTTTAACTTTGTCACCAATCCAGGTGAATACCGGCATTAGTGGTGCGAAAGCGTCTTTAATGGGGGCTGCCGCAGTTTTAAACCCATCAACCACGCCGCCCAGGAAAGCTTTGATGGGTTTCCAATATTTGTAAATCAGCAGGCCTGCGCCGACGACAGCGGCAGTGATCAGCCCAAGCGGGCTAACCAAAATGCCGAACATGCTCCCCAGTCCGCCCAGGGCAAAACGAAGGAAGCGCAGTGGGGATTTGGCCAGCCAGGCAAACACGCGGCCAATCCCCTTTATCCCTTTGGTTGCCGTCTGTAGCGGCGATGATGCAAAAGACACGACAGCGCGCCCAGCGCCGCCAAGAAGCTGTTTGGAAAAGGTCAGCGCATTTTTACCCGCATCCAGAAGTTTTTTGCTAAAGCCAACAACCTGTTTTTTAGTGATCGGGGTGGTGCTGGCGAATTTCAGCATGCTGAGTGACAGGTTGGGCAGCAGTCGGATCCCGAGCTTGCGCGTACTGAATCGGAGCAGAGCGAACGGCCCCAGCAGGCCGACAACGGCAATGGCCAGAGTACCGAAAACGGTGGTTAAAATGGCAGCGGCTACGCCAATTTTGACGATGGCGGCGCTGACTTTCGGATGCTCTTTCAGGAATTCCGCGACACCGTGTAAAAAGTTGCTGATGCCTTTTGCTGTTTTACGCAGCCAGGCGTCATTTTTTTCAAATAATTCAACGCTGATGTTTTCCAGAGCGGCATGTAACATCGTCATGTCGCCCTTCATGTTATCCAGCATGGTACTGGAAACCCGCTGGGCCTCCCCGTCATACTCACCCGGCGCGCCACGCATCTGTTGCAGCTTGCCGTCCGACGCTGCCCGCATCAGTTCACCAAATCCGGTGACCGCATACATGCCGGCAATGTCTTTAAAAATCTTGCCGCGATCGACGTTGCCCATTTTTGATGTTTTTTTGTCGATATCCTGGAGAATATCGACCAAATCACGCATGTTGCCGTCTTTATCTTTAGTTGTTACGCCCAGCTTTTTCACCGTGGCGCTGTTACCGATACGGCTCAGAATGGCACGCATCGCTGTACCCGCTTGGCTCCCCTGAATACCGGCATTACCCATAATGGCCGTGGCGGCGGATACGGTTTCCAGACTTTGCCCGTATTCGCGACCCACACCGGCGGAATATTTCAGTGATTCGCCCAGCATGGGAATATCCACGTTATTACGGGTAAACAGGGCGGTTAGCACGTCGGCCACCCTGTCCATTTTTTCCGCAGGGATCCCCATGGCCGTTTGGATGTTTGACGCAATATCTGCCGTGGTACCAAGGTCGATGTCACCGGCAGCGGCCAGATTCAACATCCCCGGCATCGCTTTGATAACTTGCTGGGGTGAATAACCGGTTCTGCCAAGGAAATATTGCCCCTCGGCCACCTGGAGATCGGTGAATTTTGACGATAGCGGCAAGGTTCGCGCCTGGTGTCGCAAAGACTGCATTTGCGGATCGGCTTTGGTTGGGATGCGGGTCACTGCCTGGGTTTTACTCATCATCGCATCGAAGTCATAGCCCACATGCAGGGCGTCAACCAATCCACGGCCCATGGCGCGCCCGGTGGCCATTGACGTATAACCCACCCCGGCGGCCATCACTTTGCGCTGATTGCTTTCATCAAACTGATGCCGCGCGGCATTAAGCCGCTTTTGTTGCCGGGCCTGTTGGTCTAATCGTTTCTGTTGCGCGGACAATGCGCCCGTTACCCCGGTGATGTTAGACCGCAGTGAACGCTGAGCCTCACCCAATCGATTTGTCGCTACGCCGCTGTTTTGCAGGGCGGTGCGCTGGTTTTGCAGTGAAAGACGCAGATCTGCGAATTTCTGTTGAAGTTTGGCCGCTTCTTCCCTGGCTTTCTGAAATTGGCGGGCCTGCTTGGCGGTCGGGCCGTCCGTGGATTTCAATGCTACAGCCAGAGCGCGCGCTTTTTCACGGGCCGCGCTTAGTGCTTGTGCGGCGGCGGCAACCTGAGTCTTTGTCTTGCGGAAACCGTCAATTTTTCCGGTCTGAGTATCAAGCTGTTTTAACTGGTCTTTTGTGGCTTTAACCGACGCGGCCAGCGCTTTATTGCTGGCCTGCATGGATTTGAACGGGCGGGTGATCTTATCGACCGCACTCAGTAAAACCTGCAACCGGAGGTTTTTGTCACTCATCACTTGCCCCGCTGCGGATAATGGCTTTGTGCCGCCATTCCAACAGTTCAGCCAGCGGCATCAGGTCGGTAACGGCTGGCGACCAGTGAAAGACGGCGGCAATGTCCGCCGTCAGGTCTTCAACGGTTAGCTTTTCAGGAAATCGGATCTGACCGAACTCGGTAAGAAAAAAAGTGCCAGCGCTTGAGACAACTGATACAGGTCTGCCGGATCCAGACTGGAGACTTCGTTAGCCGTCAGGGCTGGAGAAGTGATACGCGGCAACACGGCGATCAGTGAATTGACGTCGGTTTCAATCAGCTCCTGCAAACGGGTACCACGCAGCGCGCCGGCATTTGGCTTGTTCACGGTCACTTCGGTGATCTGAGTGGTGCCGCGCAGGACAGGAACGTCCAGGATCACCGGTTTGTTCAGCAGTTCGGTAACGGCATCGCCCCGGCTATCATCAATTTCAGTGTTTGCAGTTTTATCGCTTTTCATTGTTTAACCTTAAATTTGTCTGGTTTGCTGGCCCTAAGAGCAGGGCCATGGAACATCAATGCAAGTAAGCAGGGTGGTTACAGACCGATAGCGCGGCGGTGTTCTGCCAGGCGATCGACGCCATCCACGATTTCGATCATGTTCACCACGTCGATTTCAAGCAGGACAGCGCCGTCCATCGTCAGCTTGTAATAGGTATTTTTGGCGCTGAGTTTGGTTTGCGTGTTGTCGCCCTGTTTGTAGTTGCCGAAGTCAAACTCTGAAAAACGACCACGCATGACCACTTCCACGGCGACAATCTCGCCGGTGTCATCGCGCTGGAAAGAGCCGACAAAACGCAGCAGTACGCCATCAACCTTGGCGATCCCCCACTGCTTATAAAGCTGGGCCTCAATACCGCCGAGGGTGATTTCTGCGTCCAGCGCACTATCATCGATCCCCAGATCAACGCCGGCGCTGCCGTTCATGCCGCCGCCGCGATACTGCTCAAGCTTTCGCGTCAGCTTCGGCAGAGTGATTTCCTCAACGACGCCCTGATAGTTGTTGGCGTCGTTGAACAAGTTCAGGAATTTCAGTTTGCGTGGTAAGGCCATCGCGTCCCCCTTAGCTGTTCACGTTCTGAGTAAAATTCATCAGATATTGGTCGGTGATACGCTGGCGCAGCAGCAGATTCTCAAGCGGTGGCACGGGCGTGTAGTTGCAGTCCAGGATCAACTTGCCCGCCTTCAGCGTGTCTTTATCGTTGACCGCCTCATCCATCCAGCAATCACCGTCGATAATGTATCCACCGGTTTTCAACTCGCGGAATTTGGCTTTGATGCCTTCGATAATGTCTTTGGCAAGGGAAGGGTGCAGCGGCTGATCAACGGCCCACATTTGCGCTTCGGCCAAGGTGTCAGCCAATACCTGCGCAGTGCGGGTGTAGTTTTCAAACTGGAACAGCGGATCGTCCGAGCAGGTGCGGGAACCCCAGAAACGGAATCCGTCTTTGCGGATTAATGTAGTGACGTCGTTTTGGTTCAGCAGATTGGCGTCGGTGGCCGTATCCTGCAAATCCCAATACACATCGGCACTGATGCCGGTCACGCCATTGATGCCGACGTTTGACAAGGTTTTGTGCCAACCGGTTTGCTCATCAATTTTTGCACGCAGGCCTAATGCGCGGGCCGTAGCGTAGGCGGTTGCTGATGCATTAGTCACGCTATCCCAGCTCAGGAAGTCCGGCCAGATCAGCATGGCTTCGCGTTGGCTGAAATTTTTACGGTAATCGATGGCTTCGGCAACGGTTTTACAGCCGTAGGCGCTCAGGTATGCGAAACCACGAAGGCTTTGCGCGATAGCCAGCAATTCGGTCGCTACGGCCTCATTATCATGACCGGGTACGCCCAGAATGCGGGGTTTTACCCCAAGTTGGCTTTGCGCGGCCAACAGGGCTTTCATGCCGGTTTTTTTGCCCTCGGTGGTCACGCCGCCGATGATGTTGGTGGTGGTTTCTGCTTCGGTGTCGCCTTGGGCAACACGCACGACTACAGTCACGGGTTTTGCCTGGTCTGAGATCGCATCGAGTGAGCGGGCCAGGGTACCGGATTCGCCGGCTTTACCGCTGGCGGTCAATACGTCGGTGAGCAATACGGGCGTGTTTAACGGGAATGTTTTCGCGTCGGCATCATCACCGGTACAGACCAGCCCAACAATGGCCGTGCTGACGGTGGTGATGGTGCGGGTGCCTTCATTGATTTCCTGCACGCGCACGCCGTGGTGATAGTCTTGAGCCATTAGGTGGATCTCCTGTAACGGTGTTCCCCTATGGTGTCTGCGGCGAGCGGCTAATGCATGTGGTGGGCTTTGTGTGGGTGATGGTACAAGGTGCGCGTGATCAATAAGGCAGTGAAGGAAACATTGGAGGGCAGCACGATCGTTTTAGCCGATCAATTTCGACGCATTGATCTACACAATCAATTGGACGGATTTTAATCAGGTGGGTTACTGTCACTGGACAAGACGCGGCAACATCAGGGAAAGACCGCGCAACAGAGAACAGCCCGTAACATGCGTTACGGGCTATTTTTTAGGCGTCCGGCGACTGCGGCCACGCCACATCAGGCGCGGTTGTCGTATCCACACGATTCAACAGTACGCTGTAGGTTTCCCACGCGGTAAGCGCCGCTTTTTCTGCCTCCGTTGCCATATTCAGTCTGATGGCCGTCTCCAGTGGCGCGATTGCGCTCTCCGCCTTTTGCTGACGTAACATCAGCTCTTGCTGCGCCGCATCAACTGTCGCTTGCTGTTGCTCACGGGTATCAGTTACCCATTTTTTACCGTTCCACTTATCAAACGGCGTTGCTGGCACTTCCAGCGTCACATCGCGCGGTAAATCACCGATGACAGCCACAGTCTGCGGTTCGCCGGTCACTGTGCTGTAAACTGTCTGCCCACGGTAATCAGGCAGCGTCTCCCACGCAGTCCCGTCAACGCTGCGCACCAGCGCCAATCCGGCTTTACTCGGCAATACCGGCTTATCCACGAAACTCAACGCAGGCAGGCCTACGCCCTCCGGGAGATACTCCAATACGGCTTGCTGATACTCACGCTGTACCGGCTCAATGCTGTAAACCGTCAGCCAGCCAGCCGTCACGGCCAGACCGGCATCATTCAGGGTTGCAGTGGGTAAATCTGTGCTGTATTTGCTCATTATTCGGCTCTCACGATGTAGTTAAATGCGATGTTGCGCGGACGGATATACCATTTGTTACGAGGCCCATTATTGCCGGTGTCAGGTAAGTGGGTGACTGCACCAAGCACCCCCGAATTAAACTCACCCTCCCCGTTACCCAGCATAATGCTGGTAGTCGTGGGGTTATTTTCAATGTTGGGTTGTATCCATGTTGCGGCCTGCGGCGTCATCACGGCTCGCCCGCTATCCACCCCACGCCCATCATCCCAGCCTCGCAGGAATTCACCGCGAAGGTCAGGCAGACGGCCATTTGAGTAGGCTTGTGCCAGTAATGGGTACTGTGCTTTGTCAAATGCCGCCCCGTTACATTTCAGCCAGCCCGTCGGCGCGGTGCCAAGCGGCCAGGGTTGCGGCATGCCTACAGGGAAATCTTTACGGCTAAGCGCCCCGACATCATCAGCGGTGGGCTTGCGCGATTCAGAATAAAACTCAATCCAATTGCTCCAGCCGCTGCCCGTCCACGTGCGCCGCCAGACCCTACCGCCCGTGCTACCTGATTGACCGTAACCGATAGCCTCTTGAACCGTACGGTAACCTGTAACCCCCGTACCTGATTGCCACGTCCTCACCTGCAAGAAAATAGTTCCGGTATCGCCATTAATGGGTCCATTAGTGGGATTGGTCACAACGCTATCCCCTTGCGTCAAGACCGTATTTAAATCCGTCCCCATCGTCGCCTTAACCGCCGGGGAAATACCGTATTCAGCAAGCCCGATATTCTCCTGCGCGGCCAACTGTGCATTGCGCCCGGCGACGCGGATCTCACTCAGGTTATTTGCCGTTGATAATCGGGTGTTCGCATTATCATTCGCCGCCTTCACCGCTTTAGGGGTTGCCGCCCGCACCTCACTGTTACTGTCAGTGGCGCTATTGAGTTGCACAAAGCCCTTTTCCGTTAAAGTGGCGTCGGGGTGATTGCGTGATTTTTCGTGCTGGCCGATTTGTTCATCAACATACTGCCGCGTTGCCAGCACGACGGACGGGTCAATCTTAAGCGTCACCGCCTCGGTGCTGGAGACAATCAGCACCATGCGAATGGTTTGCGTGCGGCCACTGCCTTCCTGCAACTGCGGCTTGTAGGTCTCCGGGCAATTGGCAACCGCAATCAGCGTGCCGTCAGCAGAAAACAGACCGATTTCTCTAATCCACCAACCGCCCTCATTTTCCGGGATGAGTTGCTCGGCGATAATCTGGCTGTCATTACCGGGGTCAATGGCCAGCAAATTGATGGCCGCGCGACGCTTTTCCCCCTTAAGGGCCGTTTGCGCTGGGTCAGGCGTTGGCAGGACGCCGCCACCGTCCCCGACAGCGATATGCGTCATATCAACTCGGGTGCCGAGTGCGGCCGCATTCGCCAGTTTCGCCGCGCCCTGATTGGTCAGAATGGCAAAGAATTTTGCTGTCATGCGTTTACTCTCAGGTTATCGATAAGATGAATTGCCGCACCGCAATAACCGGTGCCGCCGACAGAAATGGTTTCGGGTAAATAGGGATAAACGGTCAGTGCATCGCCGCTGTAACTGGCTGTCCCCACATGGCCAGCGCCAGCGCTGGAGAGACTAATCGCAAGGCCGACAAGATGCCGACTGGCCGGTTTGGCGTCCGCTATCATGCGCTCCAGCTCCCGATACATCTCATCGGTGATGCCGGTTTCCAGTACGCCGACAACCAGCCGAAACGTGCCGGGGGTCTCATTGAGCTGCCACCACTCGCGCACCTCAATCAGATAACCCAGCGGCTCAACGACGCGCCGCAGTGCGCTGATGGTGCCTTTATGCCGGTGAACAAAATGCGCGCTCTCGACAACGCTGCGTTTTGTCGCCTCCGGCCAGTGCTCATCCCATCGGTCGACAGAAAATGCCCACGCCAGATACGGCAACAGATTGAGCGGGCAGGTTTGCGGGTTCCAGAGCTGTCGCAGCGGTACCGGCACCCGTGCAAATTCAGCGCAGGCCGTGGCTGCTGCCACTTCTAACGGTGACGACCCAACCGGCAGCAAGCGACCATCACTCATCGGATCCCCCAACAGTCAGTTGGTAGCGTGAACAGCTTGATGCCTGCGTCTCGTCTAAAACGATATCGGCCGCCGGGCTTTTCAGCTCCACCCGCTGCACCCCTTCCACATGCAGCGCGGCATAGATGGCCGACAGACGGATATCCCGACCGAGGCGATGCTGCGTGCTGATATAGGCCTTGAGCCTTTGCTCCGATGCTTGTCGAACAGGCTCGGCCTCCGGCCCCGGAAACAGGTAGAGCACAGCCTCAATCACATAGGGAACAATCGTCGCCGACTGTACGGTCACCCGGTCAGCCACCGGCCGCACATCCTCGGCATTGAGTGCCGCCGCAACAATCGCAATCAGCTCCGGGCTGGCTGTGCCGTCACCCTCGCGGGACAACACCGACACCGTGACGCTCGCCGGTGTTGGGCTGGTGACCGACACGTCGGCGACGCGGCCGTCAGCACTGCGACCATGGAATTGATACGCGCCGACCGACCCGGCCACGCTCAACCCTTCAAAGGCCTGCTGGATACGCACCCGGAAATCGCTGTCACTTTCCATGACGGCGGCCACAGGGGGCAATGTGCTGTCGTCGGCCGGGGTAATCACCAGTCGGGCAACGTTATAATTGCCGCCGAGCTGGTCGAGGTCACTGCCTGCGGCATACCCCAGCATGACCGCCTGCGCTGCCTCATTAACCCGCTGGCGTAGCAATACCTCCCGATACGCATTCTCCTGCAGCAACTTAACGATAGGTTCCGACTCAAATTGCAGCGTTCGCCTGATGCTCTCTTGCTTATCTTCGGGGAACAGGGAGATAAACCAGGCTTTTCGCTCAGAAAATATCGACTCGAAATCAAGCGGTTCAATTACGCTTGGTGCCGGTAGCAGGCTCAAATCAATAGTGGCCATTATTGCCCCCTGACCGGTAAGGAAAACTGGATGCGACCGTCGGTATCCGTCCGGTTGCCGACCAAATCAACCACCATTTCGCCGTCAACGCTGGAAGCGAGATTGATCGCAGTGAGTGAAATGCGGGTTTCCCAGCGCAGGACCGCGCCATAAATGGCGGCCATCATCTGGAGTTTCAGCGCGGGGTTTTGTGGCTGGTCAATCAGGGTCGATAGCTGCGAACCGTAGTCACGACGCATGACACGACTACCGACGGGCGTGATCAAGATATCGCTGACCGACTGGCGGATGTGTTCGATCTCACTGATAGCCTTACCGTCATTTCGGTTCATGCCGAGATACATCATGATGCTGGCCCCCCGGTGTTACCGCCGCCGTTCTGCACGTTGCCGTGATAATGGATGTGGATGATCACACCGTTGGAATTAAAGCTGCCGCCGGTGTGGGTGATATTTCCGTACATTTCGCCGCCGTATTTGAGCAACAGTGAACCGGCAATCAATTTATTGGTGCATTCCACCACTGGCGCATCCAGGGTGATCATCTGGCTGGCCGTCACTATCACGACGTTGGCGGTGGCGCTGACTTTTTCAGATGCCTGAATATTGGCCTGTTTCATGCCCTTTGCCGTCAGCGTGCTGTTTTCAGGTTCGTACTCAATGACCGCGCCGTCGGGGAAATCCAGACGAACAGCATCGGGTGAAGCCGAGGCGGCGGGATACTGATCCGAAAAGACTCCCGGCAGTACAAAGCCCGTGGTCAGTTCACCGAAGATGCTCAGCACAATTACCTGTTCGCCAACCGACGGGGCAGACCAAAAGCGCACGCGCCCGGCACGCAGCGTCAACCAGTTCAGCCAGTCGGTCTCATTTTTCCCGATCTTCACGCGGCACAGGCCTTTGGCCGTGTCCACTTCGGATACGGTGCCAATGCGCACAATGTTAGCCAGGAGGCGTTTTAGTTCGGCGATGGATGCTTTCATGCTGCCAGTGTGCCGCGTGCGGGCGCGTGGGGCATTTTGTGTGCTTTGTGCCAGCGATGGCACAAGGCGGCGTGGTCAGTAAGGCGGGGGATTATTTGGCGATGTGTGTCAGTGCCAGATCCTTAATCCATTCAAGGTCGGCATCGGTGAAGCCCAGCAACTGTCGGCGTGCATAGCGCACCGTCGGGCCGTCGGGGCTGACCTTATCCCGCAGGCCGTAATGGTGGACGGCGGATAAATTGGTTACGCCAGCGGCAAACGTCACGGCGGCTTCATCGGTGTTGGATTCGGTTTTCATAAAGCGCGCGGTGCGCAGTCGGGTAAACATCTTGCGGCGGATACGTCCGTGCTTGTCCTGCCGCTTGTTTTTGCGCGGTATGTACGGTGAACCGTCCGGGTTTTTCTGTTCCTGGATGTGCTTTTGCTGGCGCTGGCGCAGTTCTTTGGCCACCTGGCGGGTAAATACCTGGCGGGACTGCGGGGAAAGCTGCTGTAGCAATACAGACAGCGTTTCATCTAGTTCCTGAAAATCGCTTAAGCTGCCCACTCTGTCACCTTGCGGCCATTCATCCAGATCTCAAAGCTGCTGAGATTACTCGGTGGCAATGGCTCATCCACATGCCTGACGTTCAGCTTGCCGTTGTCCTCGCTGACGATCACCCGTTCGGTCAGTTTCAGATCAATGCTGATATCCCGCACGGCATTGTTCAGGAAATCGGCTTCAAAGGTGAAGCCATCCCCGCGTTTATCCGGGTTGGCCATGATGTCCGGCTGATGGGTACGCAACCAATGCAGAATAGGGACGATCAGCAGATTGGCGTCATCGGCGTAGCTGGTCACGATAAGGTTAAGCGTGTACTGATATTCAAAAGACAGCGATGGTGCCAGGGTGGAATAAATCACCCCTTTATCGATAAAAATGTGCAGGCAGTCAGGATTTTGCTTCACATAGCTTACGGAACCGCTCAGGGCCGCGCGAAGTGAGTCCGGTTTTAACATGATGCCTCCTACGGTTGCGCCAGGCAGACGTTGCGGATGTAGTCTTGCAGGCCGGCTATTTGGCTGTTAGCGGTTTCGATTCGGCT